>DATNML010000195.1:0-3925 GCA_035602315.1 Candidatus Dormiibacterota bacterium | reverse complement strand
GCGAGGAGCGATGGGTGTGCGTCGCCCGCCGGCGACGCGGAGCCGAGGTTGCCCCCGACAGTGCCGCGGTTGCGGATCTGGGGCGAGCCGACGGTGCGGGACGCCATGGCCAGGCCCGGCAGCCGGTCGCCCAGCTCGTCGATGAGGCGCGTGTAGGTGACGCCGGCCCCGATGCGCAGGTGGTCGCCCTCTTGCCCCCATTCCGCCAGCTCGGCGATACGCGTGAGGTCCAGGAATGCCGCCGGCCGGTGCCGGTCGAAGTTGATCTCGACCATCACGTCGGTCCCACCGGCGATAGGCAGCGCCTCGGGGTGGGCCGCCTTCATCGAGAGGGCTTCAGCCCAGGTGGTGGGCTGCAGAAAGTCCATCCCGAATCACCAGGCCTGTGGTGCGTGCTGGGCGTCGTCCCGGGTCACCGTGCCTTCGATCAGGCCGTAGGGCCGGTCGGAGGCATAGAAGACCTCGTTGCGGTTGTCGAGACCAAAGGGCTGGAGGTCGACCGCGAAGTGATGTTTGTTCGGCATCGCGAAACGGATCTCTGCAATCTCCGGCCGCGCCTCGAGCACAGCTTCACCCATCGCGAACAGCGTCTGCTGCAGCGAGAGGCTGTGCTTGGTCGCGAATGTCTCGATCATCAGGCGCCGCGCTTCGGCGCGAGCCTCGGCCCAGTCGACCTCCGCACGTGCATAGAGCCAGCGCGCGTCGACCGCAGTCGCGAGCACGCGATCGTGCGTTTCGGGCAGCGTCGTGTACCGATCCTTCGGATAACCCCAGAACTCCGACCCGGCCGTCTTCAGCAGGGTCAGCTCCGCGAGGCCTGAAACGACCCACTCCCCATCACGTGTGGAGGTCACCGTCGCCAGACGCTGCTCTGTACCGGAGCGTTCGAACGCATGAGGGTGCACGCGTGTCCACGGCTGCTCAGCGATGGAGACGCGCGCCCGCCGCACGGACGCATGGTCGCGAATGAAGTGGCGGGCAATGCGGAGGGCGAAATCCTCGACCTCGCCGACCGGCGACTCCGCCGCCAGGGCAAACACCACGTTCTTTTGGGTATCGGTCGGCACCACCTTGCTGTTGTCGCCCGTGAGGTGGACGGCGGCAAAGTCGCCGGCGAGCGCCACGCTGACGGTCATGTCTTTGATCTCGTGGATCTCATTTGAAGGTGCGCCCTGCGCGCGCCCGGCATCGCCCCTGGTGACCCGCACGACATGCGTCTCGGCCTTCCCGTACTGGTTGTCCCCGAGGCGGATGGTCACGTGCCGCGATAGGTGGAGTAGCCGAACGGGCTCAGCAGCAGCGGGACGTGGTGGTGAGCGCCGGGATCAGTGACCTTGAAGACCACCAGCACCTCGGGGTAGAAAGCGTCCATCCCCGCCACCTTGAAGTACGTAGCTGTGTCGAACTCCAGCCTGTAGTCGCCGGCCTCGAGCGGCACTGCGGACAGCTCCCGCACACGGCCGTCGGCATCGGTGATGCCGTTTCCCACCACCTCCCAAGCGCCGGTGGCTTCGCGATGGCTGAGCGTCACGGGCACGCCGGCCGCCGGACGACCGTCTGCCGTGTCGAGCACATGCGTGGAGACGCTCACTCTCGCGCCAGCGCCTCCAGGCGGAGGCGCGCGATCTTGCGATGTTCGGCAGCAGCGACCTGAGCTTCAGTCACCGGATCGTTGTTCATACGCTGGCGCAGCTCGGCCAGAATCTCGTCCGCGCTCTTGCCCGCCGCCGCGATGAGGAAGACGTGCCCGAAGCGAGCCTCATAAAGGCGACTCTCGGCCGCCAGCTGATCGAGGGTGGTCGCGGCCGCGGTGCGGACTCCGCTTTGCTCTCGGTCGGACGCTGCCGGCGAGCTGCCACCGCGCTCCCCGATGCGCGGGTGCCCCGCCAGCGCCTCCGCCCAGTCCGCAGGCTCGCATTCGGACCAGGCTCGCTCCGCGGCATCGAGCAGGCTGTCGAGATCTGGGTACGGCCACCCCTCAGCCACGCGTCGCGCCCATCTGCGCGAGGCAAAACACGCATAGAGCCGCTCCTGCGCTTCACTCAACCCCCAGCGACACCAGCTCGAACCGAGCCACGTCGACCAGGCCGCGGTCGGTGATCTTCAGCTCAGGGATGACGGACAGGGCGAGGAAGCTGAGCGTCATGAAGGGCGCCGTCATCGTCACGCCCATGCCTGCGAGCCGCTTCTCCATCGACTGCATCCGGGCGTGTACCGCGGCCAAGGGCTGATCGCTCATCAGGCCGGCGACCGGCAGCGGCAGCTCTTCCACGATACGACCTCCCTCGGCGATCACGATGCCCCCTCCGATCTCAGGCATGCGCGCTACACAGGCGGCCATGTCGGCGTCGTCCACCCCCAGCACAACCACGTTGTGTGCATCGTGCGCGACGGTCGAGGCGTAGGCCCCGCGCTGGAGACCGACGTTGGTGGCGAAGCCCAGCCCGACCCGGCCGCTGGCGTGGTGCCGCTCGAGCACGGCGATCTTGACCAGGTCGCGCTTCGGGTCGGCCACAATGCGGCCGTCGCGGGTCGTGGGCTCGACCAGCTCGGTGCCGGTGAGGAGCTGCGAGGGGATGACGCGGATCACGCGGATGCGCTTCGGACCGGCCGCGATATTAAAGGACGAGGCATCCACGTCCGCCAGGTGCACGGTCTGGCGCACCCACTCGGGCGCCTCGAGCTTGACGAATCGAGGCTCCGCGCCCCGCTTCAGCACCTGTCGGGGGTTGAACGAGACAAGGTCGTCGAGGACCAGGATGTCGGCCTGGTAGCCGGGGGCGATGCCGCCCAGGCGCCAAAGCCGGTGATATGTCGCAGGATTGAGGGTGGCCATCACCACGGCGTCTTCAGGCGAGATGCCGTCGGCCACAGCCACGCGGACCATCTGGTTGATGTGCCCCTCCTCGACGATGAATCCAGGCTCGCGATCGTCCGTGCAGAACATGCAGCGCTCGGTGCCGTACTGCTTGACGAGCGGGAGCAGGTCGTGCAGGTTGCGGGCGATCGAAGCCTCGCGGAGCATGACCCACATGCCGAGGCGGCGCTTCTCCAGCGCCTCGTCGTAGGTGGTGGCCTCGTGGTCCGAGCCGATGCCCGCCGCGATGTACGCATTGAGCGCGGACCCGCGGACACCGGGGGCATGGCCGTCCACGTGGTCGGTGAGGCCGGTTTGCAGCTTCGCCACCTCGGACTCGGCGCCGGCGATGACGCCGGGGAAGTTCATCATCTCGGCCACCCCGATCGTCCGATGCCGCCGGAGCAGGCTCTCGATGTCCCCGACGGTGAAGGGCCGGAGAGGCGACTCGAAGGCGGAGGCCGGGACGCACGACGGCGCCATCACGAACACGTCAAGCGGTAGGTCGGCGCAGGAGTCGAGGAGCCAGTGGATTCCGTCGGTGCCGAGCACGTTGGCGATCTCGTGCGGATCAGCAACGACCGCCGTCGTCCCGTGGGCCAGCACCGCCCGCGCGAACTCGTCCACGGTCAGCTTTGACGACTCGATGTGCATGTGGGCGTCGATGAACCCAGGCACCAGGTAGGCGCCGCCGACGTCGAGCCGCCTGCCGCCGTCGTAGTGACCCAGCCCGACCACGTGGCCGTCCGCGATGGCCACGTCCATGTCCAGCCATTCCTTGGTGAAGACCGACAGCACCTTGCCACCCGTAACCACGAGGTCAGCGGGCTCGTCACCTCGCGCGACGGCCATCCAGCGCGGGTTCATGAGGGTCAAGGATAGTTCCGCGGCAACGCCTGGCCCGCGGCACCCATTGACCGCGGGCTCCTATGCCGCGAGAATCAGACTCGCGTTACGGCCGGGAGGTTGAACGGGGAGGGTCAACATGGGGACAGCTGAGACCAATCTGGGGGCTGTTGGCAGATCCGCCGCCAGCAGCGAGCTGCTTTCGGAGCGCATTGCGCCCGG
>DATNML010000194.1:0-5538 GCA_035602315.1 Candidatus Dormiibacterota bacterium | reverse complement strand
TACAACACTCTCTTCTACGACCGGCTGCCCTCGACGGCCCAGCGCCTGGCCAGCAACCCGAAGGACTTCGACGCCTTCATCGAAGGCATCACGATCTACCACATCATCATCGAGGCGACGATCGCCCTGACCGGGCAGCGATTCGAGCTCGAATCGATGCGTGAGCTGGGAAGCACGGACCGCGGCTTCTACCGCGGGTTCACCGCGGTGGCGCGCGACGAGTCGCGACACGTGAGCTTCGGGATCAAGGTCCTGCAAGAAGCCGTCCGTGAGGACCCGAAACGCTTTGCGCCACTGATCCAGCGGACGCTGATCGAGTGCCTGCCCCTGGTGGCCGGGACGCTTGACCCGCCGGATCCTGCGTACGTCACGGAGTTCGGGCACACCGAGAGCGAGATTCTCCAGTTCGCCTTTGACTCTCTCAACAAGCGGCTGCGAGCGATTGGAATCAACCTGGCCGCCTAGTCCGAGGCATGCGCTGGACATCAAAGGGGTGGGACCCGGCGATGAAGAGCGCGTGATCGAGGCGGGAGAGCTTTTCGACAACCCACCGCGCATGGCCGCGGTGACAAAGTTCCTCGCCGACCCAAGTCACCACCTGCTGATCGCCTACTCGCACGGGGTTCCTGTCGGATTCGTTTCCGGCGTGGAGGTGACCCACCCCGACAAGGGAACTGAGATGTTCCTGTACGAGCTTGGCGTGGAACCTGGTCACCGACACCATGGCATCGGCACCGCGCTCGTCAAAGGACTGGGTGACCTTGCTCGTGAGCAAGGGTGTTATGGAATGTGGGTCCTCGCCGACGATGACAATTCCGCGGCCGCAGCCACGTATCGCAAGACGGGCGGAGATGTCGAGAGCCAGCCGCTCATGTTCTCCTGGCGGTTCAGTCCCAAGCCCTGATCAGCGCGAGCCTGGCGACTCTCCCGCGGCCAGCTCGCTCAAATGCTCGGCCACATCCCACGTCCAGAACTCGACCACGTGGCCGCCCGGGTCGGTCACGTAGGCGGCGCGTCCTCGACCGTGGGCGTATCGCGAGTGGTCGTGGTCGAGCACGGTGTATCCATGTTTGCGGAGCCGCTCAACCACCGGCTCATATGACTCAGCCGGCAGCCCCATCGCGTAATGGACATGAACGCCACCGCGGCCTCCACCCAATCCAATCTGGGGCTTCCAGAGACCGATCCTTGTCCTTTCGGCGGCCATGACCCACACTGTCTCGTCGGCCCAGCGCTCGACCACCGGAAACCCGAGCACGCCGGAGTAAAACTCCTCGGCTGCGGCCAGGTCGTTCTGCTCGAGCGTGATCTCGCAGACACCGGTCACTGGAACGGCGCGATCGCTCGTCATTGCGCTCTCCTCATTTCACCCTCTCCGCATCGCCCGGGCGATCTCGCGCTTGGCGTCGCGCTCGGCGATCGCCTCACGCTTGTCGTACTGCCGCTTGCCTCGAGCAAGGCCCACCTCCACCTTGGCGTGGTTGCGCGAGAAGTACACGCGCAGCGGGATCAGCGTGTACCCCTTCTGCCGCACCTTACCGATAAGGCTCGAGATCTCCTTGCGGTGCAGCAGCAGCTTGCGCGGGCGCATCGGCTCGTGGTTCATCAGGTTGGCTTGCGTGTACGGAGAGATGTTCACGTTTTCCAGCCACGCCGCGTTGCCGTCGATCCGCACGAACCCATCGCGCAGGTTGGTCCGCCCGTTGCGCACCGACTTCACCTCTGAGCCGGTGAGCATGATGCCCGCCTCCATCTTCTCGTCGATGAAGTAGTCGTGGTACGCGCGCCGGTTGACTGCGACATCGCGGTCTTTCTTTTCGTCAGGCATCGCCGAGCACCTGCTTCGCGTGCGCGGGTCGCTTTCCTGGCAGCTGCACGAGGTCGGGCACGTAACGATCTTGCTCCACGTGTCCTGTCAACACCTTGACCCGACCCTTCTTCGTAGGCAGTGTGGCTCCAGGCCACGGCTGAAGCGCGCGAACCCGCCGGTCGATCTCCTGAGCTTCGAGTTCCCAGTCGAGCTCCCCATCCTCCTTGCGAAGCCGAGGGGCGACAGTGGCCGCACCATGGTCCTGTTCGGCGGGCTTGATCTCTTCGATGTGCTCCAGGGTCTCGACGAGCAGCGTCGCCCCCATCTCGGCCAGGCGGGATGTGAGCGCTGCGGCGTCCTCGTGCGCTCCGATCTCCGTGACGCGCGTCGCGAGGACTGGACCGTGGTCGAGCTTTTCGTCCATCAGCATGATGGTGACGCCAGTCTCGGTATCGCCGGCGAGGATCGCACGCGCGACCGGTGCCGCGCCCCGGTGCCGTGGCAGCAGCGAGGCATGGACATTGACCACTCCGAGCCTCGGGATCGAAAGCACCGACGCCGGGATGATCTGCCCATACGCCACGACGACCAGCAGGTCGGGCTTCAACCGGCGCAGCCTGCTCACCGGCTCCGCATCGCGAATCCGCTCCGGCTGGTACACCCCGAGTCCTAGCTCTTGCGCGGCCACCTTTACCGGCGGCGGGCTCAGCTTCATTCCTCGGTTGGCAGGTCGGTCGGGCTGCGTGATGACCAGCTGGATCTCATGACCGGCGGCTTTAAGCGCTCGGAGCGACGGGACGGCGAACTCGGCTGTGCCGGCGAAGACCAGTTTCAGGAACGCGATCTAGCCCGCGGCCGCGGCGACGGCCTCTTCTCTTTCTTCGGCCTGGAGCTCTTCGATCCGGCGCAGCGTGTCGAGGCTCGTCAACCGGTCGGTGAAGAGGATGCCGTCCAGGTGGTCGAGCTCGTGCTGGAAGGCGCGAGCCGTGAACCCGGTGGACTTGATCCGCACCTCTTTGCCGTGGCGGTTGAGGCCCTTGACGACGACCGACTCGTGCCGCTCGACCTCGCCCACCCAGCCCGGCTTGCTCAGGCAGCCCTCATAGCCGACCTGGCTTCCGGCACTCTTGACGATGACAGGGTTGACAAGGCCCCAGATCTGGTTCTCGTCGCCCTTCACCACGCATACGCGCAGCGGTACACCGATCTGGTTCGCCGCCAGGCCCGCGCCGGGCGCATCGAGCATGGTTTCGGCCAGGTCGTCGAGCAGCCGCTGGATGGACGTGTCGACACGCGCGACTTTGCGCGACTTTTGGTGCAGCACCGGGTGCTCGAAGCTCAGGATGGGTCGAACCACGATCTGGATTTTACCCGCGGGGTGGTAGATCCCAATCGCGTTAGGTCACCGGATCGACGTCGTAGCTCCAGCCCTTGCCCCGCGGCGCCAGATGGCGCGCCCGCTCCAGCCCGGTCCCCTTCAACGTGACCTGCCAGCGATATTCACCGCGCAGCCGATGGATGAAGGCGGGCGCTGGGCCCATGACTCGGATCCCTTCGATCCCTTCCTTCAGCAAACCTGTGGCCACAGCCTCCGCCGCCTCTCGCGCGGACGCCGCCGCTTTTGCGTCGTCCGCGTCGGTCCGAGTGAGCACGGCAAGCTCGGCGAAAGGTGGGAAGGAAAACGCCTTGCGCGACGGCAGCTCGGCGGCATAAAAGCCCTCGTAGTCGTTGGAGGCCGCGCAGCGAAGGCTGTAGTGCTCGGGGTTGCTGGTCTGCACGATGACGCGCGACGACCGCCCATCGCGGCCCGCCCGCCCCGCCACCTGCACGACCAGGGAGAACGTGTTCTCCGCCGACCGGTAGTCCGGGAAGTGCAGAGGCAGGTCCGCATCGACCACGCCGACGCACGTGACCGCCGGCAGGTCCAGGCCTCGCGTCACCAGCTGAGTGCCGACCAGGATGTCGGCGCGCCGCTCGCTGAACGTCTCCCAGATGTCGAAGTACGAGTCGGGCCCGCGCGCCGCGTCGCTGTCCAGCCGCAGCACTCGCGCGTGCGGCCACAGCTTCTTGACCATCGACTCCAGCCGCTGGGTGCCCATCCCCATACCTTTGATGTTCCGGCTGCCGCAGTGGTCGCAGACCGATGGCATCGCCCGCGAGTAGCCGCAGTAATGACAGACCAGGCCATCGATTTCTATCCCCGCGAACTCGGAGGCTTCGCCGTGAGTTCGCGGGGACCCCTGATAGGCATGGTGGACCAGGGCGACCGAGCAGCCGAGGCACTGCACTGATTTTCCGCAGTCGCGGCACAGCACGAAGGTCGACATGCCACGGCGATTGAGGTACAGGATTACCTGCTCCTCGTTTTCGAGGGTCTTGTTGATCACCTCGAGCAGGCGTCGGGACAGCGGCTGCCGGTTGCCCGCCGCCGCCTCGTCTCGCATGTCCACTAGCTCGACCTCGGCGTCGTGGCCGCGCACACGCCGCGTCAGCTTCGCCAGCGCCATCTCGCCGCGCTCCGCGGCGTGATAGGTCACGACGCTGGGCGTGGCGGAGCCCGCCACCAGCCGTGCGCCGCTCACCGTGGCGAGCCGTCGCGCCACCCACCCGGTCTCGTAGCGTGGCGTGCGGTCTTGCTTATAGGCGCCGGAACCTTCTTCATCCAGGCAGATGAGGCCGAGCCTCGGAATCGGAGCGAAGACCGCGGACCGGCTCCCCAGCACGACCTGCGCCTGACCCCGCCGCGTCCGCCACCACTGCTGCGCGCGCTCGAGCTCTGTGAGCTGGCTGTGCAGGACGGCGACGGGAGCGTTCAAGCGCGCACGAACGCGCTGGACGAGCTGTGGCGTGAGGGAGATGTCCGGCACGAGCAGCAGCACGCGCAGGCCGTCCGCGAGGGCCCGCTGCGCGGCTGCGAGGTACACCTCCGTTTTGCCGCTGGCGATCACACCGTGAAGGAGCGTGACCTGGTTGGCATTGATCATCTCCAGCGCGGCCCGCTGCTCGTCGGTCAGCGCGAGCGCCTCGGAGGGCGACGCTGGAGCCGTCGCCAGCTCCACGAGCCGGCTGTGCCGCCGCTGCCGGCTAGATGCCTGAGACCCGCTGGTGCCGGTGGCCCGCACGCGCGGCGGGAGCATGGCGCGGAGGCACTCGATGAGCGGCACCCAGTAGTGATCGGCCACCAGGCGCGCCAGCTCGACCTGGTGCGGCAGGAGCAGCGGCTCGCTGCCGGCGGTGGCGATCGTTTTGGTCTCGACGCCCGGGTCTTCGGTCGCGAGCGAGACGACAAAACCGTATGTGCTGCGCCGGCCGAACGGGACCGTGACACGGTGCCCAGGCACAACGTCCACGCCCTCGGGTACGGCGTAGGTGTAGGTCTCGCGCCCGCTGCCGCGCGCCGCCTCGACGGCTACCTCTGCGTAAAGCATTGCGCTCAGCGCTTGGGCAAGCGAGGGACCACCAGATCCAGGATGCGATCCGCCATCTCGCGTTTGGTCATCTTCTCGAGCTCGTGGTGCGAGCCGTCCGCGAAGAACACGATCCCCGCGTTGTGGTCGCTGCCGAACCCGATGTCCTTCCGCGAGATATCGTTGGCGACGATCCCCTGCAAACCCTTGCGCTTCATCTTTTCCACCGCTTTGCCGGCGAGGTCCGAGTCTTCCGCGGCGAAGCCAATCCGAAACACGCCCGCCGCGTCCTTCTCGCCCCCCAAAGTGGCGATGAGGTCC
>DATNML010000193.1:0-4750 GCA_035602315.1 Candidatus Dormiibacterota bacterium | reverse complement strand
CTATGCCCCACTCACGCTCTGGGCGACGAAGGAAGCCTTGCTCCGCATGCGCAACCGGATGGTTCCGGAAAACGCGGACGCCGATCTGATCGCCGCCTGCTACCTCTCACGTGACTTCAAGGAAGGCGTCGAGGCGTTCCTAGCGAAGCGCAAGCCCAACTGGAAGGGCGAGTAGACCTAGCGGGTGACCAAATAGGCGAGCAACGGGATCGCCGTACCCGAGAAGTCCGCAACGCTGTGCGCCAGGCTGGCGCCGACGAGGTTGCGCGTTCGGTCGTAGACCGCCCCAAAAACGAGTCCGATCACGATCGCCGTCGACACCTGCAGCGCCGTCGCCCCGAGCGGTTGGGACACGAGATTGATGAGGTGAAAGAAGCCAAACAGGAGCGCGCCGATCACAATTCCCCACCGCCCCAGTGACTGGCGCATCCCGGTTTGAATCAAGCCGCGGAAGAGCAGTTCCTCGGTAGGACCGACGACGAACGCCAGGAACACGAGCTGGGCGATCAAGGTCAGCAAAGCGGGAACGTGGAACCCAGCCGACGGCGGCGAGGCAACGGTTTCTCCCACGCTCACCGCGATCAAGACGAGTGCGGCGATGTACCAGGGACGCATCCGGCGCTTGAAACTGCCGATCGGAAATCGTCGACCCAGCAGGAAGAACCAGCCCAGCGCGATGGCAGCCATCCACGCGTGAGCGACGTAGTTTGCAAGCACCGGAGGAATCCAGTGAGCCCGAAGGGCACTTACGACCGCGAGCCCTCCTCCGACGGCCAGCGCGAAGGCGACGATTGCGTCAGGCCAGGCGAGTTCCTTGCCGGTTCGCGTGAGGTTCTTTAGACCCTCTGAACCTTGACTTGTGGGATGCCATCGAAATCGACATCCTGGGTGAAGACCACGAGTCCGTGCCGGACGCCCGTCGCTGCGATCCAGAGATCCATCACGCGCGGCCGGCGGCCGGCGGCTCGAGCTTCTCCACTGATCGAGGCGAAGATGCGCGCGACTTCCGCATCGATGGGGATCGCCTCGTATTCGCGCTCAACCCTGCCGACGGTGCGCAGGCGGCGGGCCCGGGACTGGGCGCCTCTGGCGCGTACCACGCCAAGGTGCAGCTCGGCGAGCGTGATGACGGATACCGCGGGTTCGTCGGGCAGGCTCTCAAGCGGGCGACCGGCTTCCCTAGCGATGAAGACGGACGTGTCGACCAACCCTTTCATAGCTCGTCGATGCGTTCTCCGACCACGTCGTCGACATCACGCATGAACTGGTCGTCAAGCGGAGCCTCGCGGAGTATCGCTTCGAGGGCGGACTTCGATCCGAACCACGATCGCGATGCCACGGGGCCTAACTCCGCAACCTCGCGTCCGGCCAGCGTGATGAGAAAGGTTCGCCCGGCTTCGACCTGACGGAGGATGCCCGCGCTGTCATTGCGGAGCTCCCGAACCGGAATCCTGATTGGCCCTGAGCCGGTTGAATCGGGTGCGAGCGTTCGAACGACTTTCCTCGGCTTGCCATGCCTGGCGTCGTATTCATGTCCCAATTGCTTGGCCTCCGCGTATGGAATGCCGAGCTGCTTCTCGATCAGTGCGTACGTGAAGCCTTTCTCTCGGAGCTGGAACGCTCGTCGTTTGATGTCGCGCGCCGACTTTTCCATACGTTGCCATCCATTGTAGCATGTGTGCTACGCTAGTTTGTAGCGGCATCCCACGGTAGACTGGATGACTTGAGCGCCGCCGAACAGAGCCCGCAATCCGCCGCGCGGCCCCAGCCGACCATCACCAATCAGATCCCAGCGGATCGCCGATATTGGGTCCTGGCCACAGTCATGCTGGTGCAATTCACCGCCGTCACGACCAGCACCATCGTGTCGACCGCGACCCCGACGATCGTCGACGAGTTGCACGGCCTCAACCTCTACGCCTGGCTCTTCTCCTCGTATTTGCTGGCGTCCTCCGTCACGGTACCCGTTGTGGGCAAGCTCTCCGACCTGTTTGGACGCCGCCCGTTTTACCTCGGTGGCCTGTTGCTCTTCCTCATCGGGTCGGCCTTCTCGGGGCTCTCGCAGAACATGGGAGAGCTGATCGCGGCTCGCGCCGTCACCGGAATCGGGGGCGGAGCCATGATGGCGCTCGGCGTCACCACCATCGGCGATATTTTCTCGCCCCGCGAACGCGGCCGCTGGATGGGACTGATCATGGGCGTCTTCGGGCTGGGCAGTATCGTCGGACCATTGGTGGGCGGCTTCACCACCGACCACTTCGGCTGGCGGTGGGTCTTCCTCGTCAATCTTCCCCTCGGGCTGATCGCGCTGGCGATGATTGCCGTTCTGATGCCGAAGCTCGCGGGTCACGGGCGGGTCCGCATCGACTGGCTCGGCATCGCCCTGCTGGTTGCCGGTGTGGTGCCGATTTTGATCGGCCTCACCTGGGCTGGGATCACGTATCCATGGAATTCGGTCCAGGTGATCGGCGCGCTGGCCATCGGCTCCGTGCTCATCGCGGCGTTTGCCGTGTGGGAAAACCACGCCAACGAGCCCATCTTGACTCTGCACCTCTTCGAGAGCCGCGCCTTCACGGTCGCGGTGATCCTCAGCTTCCTGGTTGGTGTCGCGTTGTTCGGCACGCTCACGTTTCTGCCGCTCTACGCGCAGGGCGTACTCGGCTATAGCGCGCAGGACTCCGGGTTGGTGCTGGCGCCGATGATGATCGGCTTCGTCCTGGGCAGCCTGATCGGTGGACAGCTGACCACCCGCACCGGCCGCTACAAAGTCCAGACGGTGATCGGCATGGTGGTGGCGGTCGTGGGAATGTTCCTGCTATCGCGTCTAACGGCGACCTCGACCTTTACCGAGGCGCTGATTGGGATGATCATCACGGGCATCGGCGTGGGGGCCGTCTTCCCTACCCTGTCGGTCGTTGTCCAGAGTGCTTTCCCCTATCGGATGCTGGGCACCGCCAACGCGGCTCGGCAGTTCTTCAACAACCTGGGCGCCGTGATGGGTGTCCCGATCATGGCGACCATCGTTATCGAGACCTTGAAAAACGAGCTGCCCAGGCACCTACCCGTGGGCGGGGGAGCCCAGCTAGCGAAGGCGGCGACCTCGGGCGCCCAGGGCTTGATCGCTGGCCAGAGCCAGGGACTGACGGAAGCCTTTGGAAAGCTGCCGCCCGCGCTCGCGCATCAGGTGCTGACCGCGGTCCGCGTGAGTCTTTCGATCGGCGTCCAACGCGCCTTCCTGCTGGGAACGGTGCTCGCAGCGGCGGGTGTCGTCGTGTCATTCTTCCTGCCCGAGATCCCGCTCCGAGGAACGATCCAGGACCACCCGACCGGCTGAAATAGCGATGTCAGCCTCCAGCTTCTCGGATGAGAAGGGCCGCGGCGCTCAGAAGCTCCTGCGCCAGGAAGGGTTTGCCGATGCGGGCATTGGCCGCCGTAGCCAGCTCAGAGTTGCCGCTGACCACCAGGATCGGGATCGCCGAGGAATTCGGGTCGGAGCGCAAGCGCTCGATGAATTCGACTCCATTCATCGTCGGCATCATGACGTCCGTGATCACCAGGTCTGGTGGCGCCGACGTGACCGACGTCAAGCCGGCCGCGCCGTTCCGCGCCTCGGTGACCTCGTGGCCGGCGCTCTCCAAGATCACCCGGATCATGTATCGAACGTCCGGTTCGTCATCGACGATCAGAATCCTTGCCACCGGGTTGCCGCGCCTCTTAGAGGCCGGTTACCGCAGATTCCAAGTGTTCCCGAGAGTGGTATCGCCGAACGCAAGAATTATTGCGTTCGCGGGATCCGTTCCAACCTCGGTGGCGGCGGATGCATCCCTCTCGTCAGCATCTGAACTCCCCTCCCTCGACACGGCTTCGACATACATACGTTCCAATGGCGGGATATTTGACAGTAAGCGTCGACAAAACTACTGTTGAGGTAAGGAGGTGTTCGGCGTTTGAACACCGAGCGGAGCGCCTGGCTGGCCGAGTTGTATGAGTCCAACGTGGGCCCGGTCTTCAAGACCTGCTCCCGCGTGCTCAGGAACCCCGACGACGCCGCTGATGCCTCGCACGAGGTCTTCCTGATTGCGGCCGACTCGCTTCAACCGGGGACCAGCAGGGCGGCGGCCAGCGCGTGGCTACAGACAGTTGCCCGGAATCATTCTCTCGATGTCCTGCGGCGGCGGAAGGTGTCGGGCCGGGCGCTCGTCACGCTCGGAGCCGACGGCCAGAGCGTGGAAGACCCGGCCACGGCGGTCGCCGACCGCGACCTTGTCAATGCAATTTTCAAGAAGCTCTCGCCGCGAGAGCGCCAAGCGCTGTGGCAATCGGCGGTGGAACACCGCCCGATCGAGGAGATTGCCGGCCAATTTCAACTGAGCTACGCGGCCGCCGCCCAGATGATCCATCGCGCACGCCGGCGCGCGCTCGCGCTGGCCGCCCGGGTGGCGATCGTCTTCGCGATTCTTCGGCTGGGCCGACGTGTCAGCCGGATCGGCCTCACGGCTGCACGGCTCGCCGCCGTGCCAATGATCGCGATCTCCGCAATCTCGATTCAGACGTCCGGCACACCGGCAACCGCCGCGACTGCTTACGGCTCCGCCGTCTCCGCGCTCGCCGTCCCCGCGGTGGCGCCCGCCGTGGTTCTATTGAACCCGACGTCGACCATTACGTTGGCACTCAACGCGCTCCGGCAGTTGATCGACCAGGTGTCCGGTCTCAGTCGCACCGTGCCGGTTCCTTCGCCACCTGTGACGCT
>DATNML010000192.1:0-2835 GCA_035602315.1 Candidatus Dormiibacterota bacterium | reverse complement strand
GTGGCGCTCCTTCCCGGCACCGCGGTGGCACGCGAAGCGGCCGCCGGGACACTATCGGTGGTCGCGATGAAGGATGCGCCTCCCATGCACAACTCGATCGTGGTCTTCCGGCGCAGGGATGCCGGCGAGCCAGAGGGCATCGTGGCGGCGTTTCTCGAACTGATAGAAACGCGCAGCTGACCGGTTCCATGCATCGGTTCTTTCGATATGAATCATCAAATCTATTAATTGGACTTATACCCGCCTGCTTGATAACTTCGACGCATGGACCGCCACGAAGCGTCGCAGGACCTCGAGACGGAGCCCTCTGCGCACGAGTGCGAGTGCCCCGAGCCCTGTAACTGCGACCACGAGAACGAGTAGACCTTCCTGTCTTTAGCGTTAGAAATCTAGCTCGCACCCGAAGGAGGGCCTGATGGACCTTGTCTCCACGCCCCTGCTGCCGCAGGGGTTCAAAGTCCCCGCGTCGCGCAACGAGGACCCGAGCCGGCGCCTGCGGCACCTGCTGGCGACCACGCCGTTCGTCTTCGGTCCCGGCGTATACGACCCGATGGGCGCCGAGCTCGTCATGTACCACGGATTTGACGCCGTCTACTTCAGCGGCTACTCCTTCGCGGTCGGCCACCTCGGCACCACCGACATGGACCTTTACTCGTCGGTGGAGATCGCCGACGGCGCACGCCGCACGGTCAGCGCGCTGCGCAAGTTCCAGCTCACGATGGCGATGGGCGACCCTGACAAGGGGGCCCCGCCGGTCCACCTCGAGATTCCCCCGGTCGTCGTGGACATGGACGCCGGCTATGGCAATCTCTTCAACGTGCAGCGCACGATGGAGCTGTACGTGCGAGCCGGAGTCGCGGCCGCCCACCTCGAAGACCAGGTCATGCCCAAACGCTGTGGCCATATCGCCGGCAAGGCGTTGATCTCGGCTGACGAGTTTGTCGGCAAGCTCAAGATGATGCGCAGCGCGGCGGACGACCTGGGACACCGGGACTTCGTCATCATCGCCCGGACGGACGGTGTGTCGGCCACCGAAGCGCCTGAGTCAAAGCGGGGCATCGAGCTGGCGATCGAGCGCGGGCTGCGCTACATGGACAGCGGGATCCCCGACCTCCTCTGGTGCGAATTTCCCACCGCCGAGCGAGCGCCGACCGAGAAGTTCTGCAGCGAGATCCGGAAGCGGTTCCCCGAGGCGCGATTCGCGTTCAACTATTCGTCGTCGTTCAAGTGGTTCAACGAAAAGAGTCCCATCACCTGGGCGGAGCTTAGCGAGCTCGGTGTCGGCTTCATCTTCATCACACTCGCCCTTCAGCACGCAGCCGGGCACGGCATGTCGGTGCTGCTGCACGACCTGAAGCAGAGCAAGGAGCAGGGCTACATGGCGCTGCAGCGGAAGGAGTGGGCCGACGGCGCCGACATCCCAACCCGCAGCCACCACCTCTTCTCAGGCGTTCCGTATCACCAGCACGTCGGTCAGGAGTACGGGGCGACCCGGCTCAGCCAAGCCATGGATGAGCACCTCGAGGTGTCAAAAGTAGTCTGAGGTCCCTGACCCCGTAACCTTTGCGGGGCAAAATGATCCTTTTTCCATTTCGCTACCTGTGGTGGCTGGTTTCGATCGTTCGACGCTCGCTGGGCAGGCCGCCCGAGTACGTCATCTTCCTGCTGGACAGTGACCTGCCGGCGCTGCCGGATCCTCCCCGCCCTTTCTGGCAGCGGTTCACCTCGCGACCGCGCTTGAGTGTGAGGGAGCTGGGCGAGCGGTTCGACGCTATCGCAAACGATCCGCGGATCAAGGGAGTGATCCTGCACCTCCGCCCCGTGGGCATGCCGATGGCGACGCTTCAGGATCTCAGGGAGCTGGTCGGCAGGCTTCGACAGTCGGGAAGGCGGGTGGTCGCGTGGTCGACCTCTTACACAACCGGTACGTACTACCTGGCGTGCGCGTGCGACGAGATCCTCCTGATGCCGGCTGGGTCAGTGGGGCCGCTCGGCTTTGCCAGCACCGGCATGTTTCTCCGCGATGGTCTCGCGAGGTTCGGCATCGAGGCGGACTTCTTGCAGATCTCGCCGTACAAGACGGCGATGGACACCCTGACCAAGTCGCAGATGTCGCCAGAGCTTCGCGAGCAGGTGACGTGGCTGCTCGACTCGCAGTACAAGGAGCTCCTGGCCGCGATCGGCAAGGGCCGCGTGCTTGACGAGAAAGGCGCTCAAGAGCTGGTCGACGGCTCACCTTATGGCGACGACACGGCGCTCGAGATGCGCGTGGTGGATGCGGTGATGCCGGAAGAGCACCTGGCTGAGCGGCTCGGCCCGAGCGCAGGCGCTCCGGTCACGATCGGGACCTGGGAGCGGGCGCAGGCCAAGCTCCGGCCCCCCGCGCCGACCCTCAAGCGCGGCAAGTACGTGGCGGTGCTGCGCATCGAAGGGACGATGCTCGACGGACGGTCGGGAAGCCTCCCCTTCAAACCGCCCATCCAGGTCCCGGTGGTGGGCGACGACCGCGCCGGCGATCTCACCGTGGTGCAGGCTGCGCGCCGGGTGGCGAGCGACAAACGCGCGGCGGCAGTGGTTCTCTACGTGAACTCACGTGGCGGCTCGATGACGGCCGCCGAGGCGATGCGGAATGCGCTCGAAGTGATTGCGGCGCGCAAGCCGCTCGTCGTCGCCATGGGTCCGGTCGCCGGCTCGGGCGGCTATTCGGTCTCGATGGCGGGTCACTGGATCGTCGCCCGCCCCGGCGCGCTCACCGGCTCGATTGGGGTGCTGACCGGGAAGATCGTGACCGGCGGGATGTGGTCCAAGCTCATGTTCAACCGCGAGACGATCGCG
>DATNML010000191.1:0-4229 GCA_035602315.1 Candidatus Dormiibacterota bacterium | reverse complement strand
AACTGCCGCTTCACGCCGTGATCGAGGGCCTCCCATGGAATGCCGAGCACTCCCGCGACCACGCCGACGTAGATCATGTTGGCAAGCTGCTTGCGCAGGGTGTCGTTCTGGATCTTCGACTTCGCAAGCTTCGAGAACGGGACCGGGTAGTACGTGACGTCGGAGCGCACGTCGGCCCTGGAGAAGACCTCTTCATGGATCACAACGCCCCCCGGGCGGACCGTCTTGAGGTCCTGGTGCCATGTCGCGACGTTGAAGGCGACGAGGATGTCGACATTGTCGGAACGTGCCATGTGACCTTCAGGGGTGACGCGCAGCTGGTACCACGTGGGCAGACCTTCAATGTTGGAGGGAAAGACGTTTTTCGGGGCCACGGGGATGCCCATGTGGAAGATCGCCCGCGTCAAGATCAAGTTGGCCGTCTGGCTCCCGGAGCCATTGACGGTCGCGGCCTGGATGGTTAGGTCGTTGATGATCTGCTGGGTCAATTTGTCTCTTTTCGCCGCGGACAAAGGATTTTACGCGTCTGCAGGACCAAGCCCCAATTGCTTAGAGTCACGTTTCTGTGAAGGTCGCCATTCCCAAGGAACGTGCTCCGGACGAGCGCCGGGTGGCCCTGGTTCCCGACACGGCGGCCAAGCTGATCGCGGCGGCGCTCGAGGTTAGCGTCGAGTCCGGTGCGGGCGCCGGCGCTTTTATCCCCGATGACGCGTACGAGAAGGCGGGGGTCAAGGTCGTCAAGGGTGCCGAGGCGCTGCTCGCCGACGCCGGCGCCGTGCTCAAGGTCCAGGCTCCGGCGGTCACCGAGGTCGGCTTGTTGAAGAGCGGATCCGTGCTGATCAGCTTCTTGCAGCCCGCGACGCAGGCCGACATCGTCAAGGCGCTCGCGCAGCGCGGCGTGACGGCTTTCAGCCTCGAACTCGTGCCGCGCATCTCGCGTGCGCAGTCGATGGACGCCCTGTCGTCGCAAGCGTCGGCCGCCGGCTACAAAGCGGTGTTGATAGCGGCAGGACGCCTCGGCAAGTTCTTTCCGATGATGATGACCGCGGCCGGCACTGTGGCCCCGGCGCGGGTGCTCGTCATGGGCGCAGGCGTCGCCGGTCTGCAGGCGATCGCGACCGCGCGCAGGTTGGGCGCGGTCGTCTCCGCGTATGACGTTCGCCCAGCGGTAAAAGACGAGGTCCATTCACTTGGGGCGACCTTTATCGAGCTGGAGCTCGAGAGCCAGCAAGGGGAAGGTGGTTATGCGCGTGAGCAGTCCGAGGAGTTTCTCCGCAAGCAGCGTGAGCTGATCGGCGAGCACGTGGCCAAGTCCGACGTGGTGATCACCACCGCCGCGGTGCCCGGCCGTCGCGCTCCACTGCTGGTGACCGGGGACATGGTGAAGGCCATGCGCCCGGGTTCGGTGATCGTCGATCTCGCCGCGGAAACCGGGGGCAACGTGGAGCTGACACAAGAGGGAAAGGACGTCGATGTCGCCGGCGTCACCATCATCGGCACCCGCAACGTGCCGTCCACAATGCCGCTCGGAACGAGCCAGCTGTTCGCGCGCAACGTCATGAACCTGTTGCTGCACCTGGTCAAGGACGGGGCGATCGCGCTGGATTTCGACGACGAAATAACCAAGGGCAGCTGCGTCACGCACGGCGGCGAGATCGTCAACGAGCGTGCCAGGCAGCTCGTGGCGGCAGCGAAATGAGCAACGAGCTGCTCAACGAGGTGACATTCTTCGTGCTGTCGATTTTCGTCGGCATCGAGGTCATCTCGAAGGTGCCGACCATTCTTCATACGCCCCTGATGTCTGGGACGAACGCGATCCACGGCATCATCCTCGTCGGTGCGATCGTGATCGCGGCCGGGGCGAGCTCGCCAGTCACGATCATCCTTGGACTCGTCGCTGTGACCCTCGCCACCACCAACGTGGTCGGTGGCTTTGTGGTCACCGACCGGATGCTCGAGATGTTCAAAGGCCGTGCCGGGCGCGCGCAGGGCGCACAACAAAATCAATCGCCCAAGCCTGCCGCGCCTGTGACGCCGACGAAGTGAATACCGTCATCGCGATCGCCTACCTGGTGGCGGCGGTCTGCTTCATCCTCGGCCTGAAGCAGCTCAGCTCGCCGAAGGGAGCTCGCAACGGCAACTTCATTGCCGCGGTGGGCATGGTGATCGCGCTCGTCGCCACTCTGCCGCTGCTCCATTTCACGCGGGCCGGCCTGATCATCATCGCGATCGGGATCGTCATCGGCGGGGCGGTCGGTGCTGTCGGCGCACGCATGGTGAAGATGACCGCGATCCCCCAGATGGTCGCCCTCTTCAACGGCGTGGGCGGAGGAGCGGCCGCGCTGGTGGCGGTGGCCGAGCTGCTTCGGTTCGGTCAGCACCCGGCCTTTGCCGAAGCATTTCCCAGCGTCTTCAGCATCGTGATCGGGTCGGTCTCGTTCGCCGGAAGCATGGTCGCGTTCGCCAAGCTCCAGGAGCTGATGACCGGTACGCCGATCACCTACCCGGGACAGCAGATCGTCAACGGGATCCTGGCCGCAGCGATCCTCGGCTTCGTGATCGCGGTGCTCGCGGTCGCATCCATCCCGTTCTCATTCCTCTCCCTCATGGTCCTGGCGCTGGTGCTGGGCGTCGCGTTTGTGCTGCCGATCGGCGGCGCGGACATGCCGGTAGTGATCTCACTGCTGAACGCATTCACGGGCCTCGCGGTTGCGGCCAGCGGGTTCACGCTCAACAACTTCGCCCTCATCGTCGCGGGAACCCTCGTTGGGGCGTCGGGCAGCCTTCTCACCAAGCTCATGAGCGACGCGATGGGCCGCTCGCTGGCCAACGTGCTGTTCGGGGCGTTCGGCCAGACTCATGCCGGCGCGGCAGCAGCGGCCGGTAAGGAAGGTCGCAGCGTGAGGTCGGCCTCGGCGGAAGACATCGGGACGCTGCTCGCGTACTCGCAGCGCGTGATCATCGTGCCCGGCTACGGACTCGCCGTCGCGCAGGCACAGCACGCAGCGCGCGAGCTCGCGGAGCTGCTCGAGAAACGCGGGGTCGAGGTCACCTATGCCATCCATCCGGTGGCCGGCCGGATGCCGGGACACATGAACGTCCTGCTGGCGGAGGCGAACGTGCCGTACGAACAGCTGAAGGAAATGGACGAGATCAACGACGAGTTCAAGAACGCAGACGTCGCTCTGATCGTCGGGGCCAACGACGTGGTCAACCCGTCGGCCCGCAACGCGCCGGGCAGCCCCATCTACGGCATGCCCATCCTCAACGCCGACCAGGCCAAGAACATCGTCTTCATGAAGCGCTCGATGCGGCCGGGCTTTGCCGGGATCGACAACGATCTCATGTACGACGCCAAGACGGTGATGTTCTTCGGTGACGCGAAGGACTCGCTGACCAAGCTGGTGAGCGCGGTCAAAGCGGCGTAGCTGCTTCCAAGCCCCTCTCCCCATCCCTGTGCGCCAGGCGCATGCAGGATGGGACTCTCTGATCGCTCCCCTTCAAGGGGATGCCGCTGCAACGCCCGACAAACAAAACGCGCCTCCTGCCAGGTGGCAGGAGGCGCGCGCCGCGAAGAGGGTGTGGTGGTTCGAATCCTAGGAGCCGGGCCCACAATTCGTTAGTGGGCGGCCCACAAAATTTCGGCCCAACCCCTTGTGCTCCCTACAATGCCGGGCGTGGACGACCGGGCCGTGCTGCTGCTCACGGTGGCGCTGCTGACGGTCTACACGATCTGCATCGGGGGCTCGACCGCAGTTGCGATCGGGGTGAGGGACGCCTGGCGCCGGCGCAAACGAACCATCCCGGATCTCGACCCGCGGAATGGCGAGGTGGTCCTGGCGGCTCCGACTCTTCCTCGTGGTGTCCGCACTCTGCGCGTGGCCGGATGGATCGCTTTTCCGTTCGCGCTCGGGCTAGCGCTCTTTGCCGACTTGAGGTACCCGTGGCTGGCGCCGGTGACGGTGCTCCTGATGGTCAGCCTCAACGCTTTCTACTTCACCGCGATGCACGGCATGGGCGAGCAGCTGACTCTCACGACCGACGGCTTTCGCCTGGGCGCGCGCACCGTCCGGTGGGTTCATGTAACCGATTTCATGGGAGCCCATATCGGGCCGTTCCGGGCTATGCGAATGTCAGAAGGCGGCGAGTGGCAGGACCCGAAGACCGTGCCCAATGTCATCTTCTACCGGTTCAATCGGGCGCTCGTTCAACCGAAGAAATCGCTGGCG
>DATNML010000190.1:0-10059 GCA_035602315.1 Candidatus Dormiibacterota bacterium | reverse complement strand
GCCATCGGCTTCGACTACCAGCGCATGTCCTCGATCGATGCCGCACGCGCCCTGGTGGGACGCGTCAGGCGAGTCGGCGAGCAGCAGGGCGACCGCGACTCGCTCGTCGTGATCGCGCTCGATGGCGAGAACGCGTGGGAGTTCTATCCGCGCGACGGTCACGACTTCCTCAACGCGCTTTACACAGAGCTCGAGTCGAGCCCGGACATCGTGACCACGACGGTGGCCGACTTCCTCACGGAGCACCCGCCCGAGCAGCCGCTCCACCACCTCCACACCGGCAGCTGGATCGGCGCCAGCCTCGACACCTGGATCGGCGACCCGGAGCACAACATCGCATGGGACCTGCTCGCCGAGACCCGCTCCTGGCTCGAGGAACAGTCCCGGCTGCGTCCGAAGGAATCGGACCAGGTCGCCCTCGCCTGGCGCGAGATCCTCATCACGGAGGGCAGCGACTGGTTCTGGTGGTTCAGCCGCAAACACGACTCTGGCATGGACCCGATCTGGGACAACCAGTTCCGGCTGCACCTGCGCAATGTCTACAAGCTCATGGGCTCGAGAGCTCCGGCCCGCCTGTTCCAGCCGATCATCAAGCGCGCTCCGACGCCGGAGCGCGGTGTGCCGGCAGCCTCGATCCACCCCGAGTCGCGGGACGACCCGGCCTGGAGCCGGGCTGGGTACTTCCTCGTGGGCTCGGGGTTCGGTGCGCTGCACCGCCCGGCGGGTGTGGTCGAGCGCGTTTTCTACGGCAACGACGGGGAGGAGCTGTACTTCCGGATCGACACCCCCCGCACGCCGGCCGAGCTCGAGGCGCAGCACATCGACTTCTGGCTCTACTCCTCGGGCTCCCCGGCAGAGGACGGCGCGAGCGACATGGAGCTGCCGCTGCCGGCATCCGCGATGGTCGACCTCGGCTTTGAGCCGGCCTACGCGATCAGGATCGTGCCCCGCGCCCACGGAGGATCGGTGACGGTGGCCAGGATCGTGGAGCCCCAGAACAGGGCTGTGGCCGAAACGGCGTGGGAGATCCCCGACCCCTTCTTCGTGTCGATCCCCTTCAAGGTTCTCGGCAAGGGCCCAGGTGACACCGTCGAGCTGGCTCTGGTCGTGTGCCGCGAGGGGCGCGACATCGAGGTGGTGCCTCCGTCGGGCTCGCTCGGCGTGCGGATCCCAGGTGAGGCGCCGGCCGAAGAGGTCCCTCACTCTCAACACCTGAAGGTCCTGGTGGCGACTGCCGAGCTCGCGCCCTTCGCCAAGCTCGGGGGTGTCGCCGACGTCTCCGCTGCGCTCTCGAAGGAGCTGCGCCGCCTCGGTCACGACGTCAGGGTCGTGCTGCCCCGGTATCGCCAGGTAGACATCGCGAAGCACGGCCTCCGACCGATTGTCACGGACCTGCAGGTGCCGCTTGGGTCGCAGAAGCTGGCGGCGACCATCTACGAGGGCCGCCTCGGGGACATGGTCGTCTACTTCGTCGATTGCCCGCAGCTATACGACCGCGACGGCATGTTCGGCTTCGGGGACGACGACGCGCGATCGGTGTTCTTCTCGCGCGCGCTGCTGGAGATGCTGCCGGCCCTGGAGTTCTTCCCGGACGTCATCCATGTCCACGACTGGTACGCGGCGCTGGTGCCGAACCTGCTCGACCGCGTTTACACGGGCAGCGCTTACGCGGAGATCGCCACCAACCTGACCATCCACAACCTCGCCGCCCAGGGGGTGTTCGGGTTCGGCGCGCTGGTGCTGGCGGGCCTGGAGGAGGCCGGGCTCATTCGCGTCGGCATCCCGGGCCTCGACAACGTGGTCAACGTGTTGGGTCGCGGCATCCACTTCGCCGACGTCGTCAACACCGTCAGCGAGCGATACGCGGCCGAGATCCAGCTGCCGGAGTACGGCGAAGGGCTGGACGAGCTGCTGCGCCGCAACGCGCACAAGCTCCACGGAGTCGTCAACGGCATCGACTACGACATCTTCGACCCTGCGCGTGACCCCAACATCCCTCACCACTACTCGGCCGAGGCTCCCGAGGCGAAGGCCTTGAATCGTGCCGCGCTGCGCTCTGAGCTCGGGCTGGAGGACGTGAACAAGCCGCTGTGCGCGATCGTCTCGAGGTTTTACGACGTGAAGGGCCTCGACCTCGTCGAACAGTCGATGGCCCAGCTGCTGCACCTGGGCCTACAGGTCGTCGTCATCGGCACCGGCGACCGCCGCTACGAGGACATGTTCCGGCGGTGGTCCGGCCAGGTTCCCCACCAGGTCTCCGCCACCATCGGGTTCGATCCCGCGCTCGCCCAGCGCATCTACGCGGGCGCCGACATCCTCTGGATGCCGTCGCGCTTCGAGCCATGCGGCCTCGCGCAGCTGATCGCGCTGCGCTACGGCACGATCCCGGTCGTGCGCGAGACCGGAGGACTCGCGGACACCATCAGGGACTACGACCCGGTGGCGGCGACGGGCAACGGCTTCGTGTTTGACACCTACGACGCATGGCAGTTCTTCGCCGGGGTCGTGCGGGCGGCCGAAACGTACCGTCATCCAGCGCCGTGGGCCTGGCTCATCAAGCGCGCGATGACCGAGGACGTGTCGTGGTCTCGCTCGGCGCACCGCTACGTGCACCTCTACCTGGCTGCAATCACAGCGCGCCGCGAGCGCCGCGGCGTGACGGCGCTGGCGGACTAGCCGCAAGCCCACCGAGCGCGATTCCGCACGTTTGGCGCCAACGGTGCGCTTCGGAGTCGGTGATTCCGCACGTTTGGCGCCAACCGTGCGCTACGCCCCGACCCTACCCGCCCCAATCAGGAAGCAGCCGCAGCTGCTCGACCCGGCGCGCGCCGGGCGCGTAGGCGAGGTTGAAGTAGTCGATCACCATGCGGCGCGCCGCGAAGGCGGTGGCGGTGTGCCGGATGGACGCGCGCATCATCTCGACCCAGCGCTGCGGGATCCCATCCTTGTCGCGATCGAAGAACGCCGGCGCGACCTCCCGCTCGAGCAGCCGGAAAAGGTTCTCCGCCTCGGCGCGATCGTCTACCTCCGGGCGGTCCAGGGTCGCGGCCGACGGGATCGCCCAGCCGAGCTCCGGACGGTAGGCCTCGTCCCACCAGCCGTCCAGGATGCTCACGTTCAAGCCTCCGTTGGCGCCCGCCTTCATCCCGCTTGTGCCGCTTGCCTCGAGGAACCGCTTCGGGTTGTTCAGCCACACGTCCGCGCCACGGACCAGGTGGCGCGCGAGCTCGATGTCATAGTCCTTGAGGAAGACGACGCGGGGCTCCTCGCGCGCCAGCGCGACGATGCGCGCGACGATGTCCTTGCCCGGCTGGTCCGCAGGGTGTGACTTGCCCGCGAACAGCATTTGCACCGGGCGCTTGGAGTTGTGCAGGAGCCTGACCAGCCGCGCGGGGTCCTGGAGCAGGAGGTTAGCCCGCTTGTATGGCGCGAAGCGCCGGGCGAAGCCAAACGTCAGAGCGTCGGGCTCCAGCTCTTTCGAGTCTTCAGATCGCTTCTTCGCGAACTCCAGCAGGCGCCGTTTCAGCACGAGGTGGATCGCCCACAGGTCCTCGGCCGGTATCTCGTGCACCGCCTGCCAGCGCCCGTCCCTCCCGTCGAGATCCCACCAGTCGGGCCCCACGTAGCGATGAAGCAGCTCGGTGATCTCTGGCGCGATCCACGTCGGCATGTGCACGCCGTTGGTCACCGAGCCGATTGGGATCTGAGTTTCCGGCAGGCCGCGCCACGCGTCTTTCCACAACCGCCGCGACACGGCCCCATGCAGCCGGCTGACCCCGACGGACTGGTCGGCGAGACGCAGCGCCGCGTAGGTCGTGCAGAACCGCTCTCGAGGGTCGCCGGGACGCTGGCGGCCGAGGTCCATGAAGCGGTCGAACGAAAGGCCGACCTGCGTCAGGTATGGGCCGAGGAGATCCCAGACAAGGCCGGGCTCGAAGTAGTCGCTCCCGGCGGCGATGGGAGTGTGCGTGGTGAAGACCACACCCGCGCGCGCCACGAGCCTCGCCTCTTCCAGCGACATCTGCCGCGAGGCGCGCAGCTCGCGGATTCGCTCGATGGCGCAGAGAAAGCTGTGACCCTCGTTGAGGTGGAACACGCCCGCGGTCATGCCCAGCGCATGCAGCGCGCGCACGCCGCCGATGCCGAGCACTATCTCCTGGCGCAGGCGCCGGTCGGGCTCGGGGACGTAGAGGCGGTCTGTGATCGTGCGCAGGTCCGGCGGGTTGGCCTCCAGGTCCGTGTCGAGCAGGAAGAGCGGCACGCGCCCGACCTGGGCTCGCCACACCCCGATGCGCACTGAGCGCGAGCCGATCGGCGCCTCCACCTCGACGCCTTCGACCCTGTGCACTGGAAGATCGGCGCCGCGGTTCTCCGAGTACACCTCGACCTGGCGCCCGCCGGCGTCGATGTCCTGCCGCCCGAAGCCCTGCTTGTAGAGGAGGCCGACCGCGATCAGCGGCAGGCCGAGGTCGCTCGTCGCCTTCAGGTGATCGCCGGCGAGGACCCCCAGACCTCCCGAATAGATCGGCAGGCACTCCGCAAGGCCGAACTCGAGCGAGAAGTAGGCGACGACCAGCGGGGCTTTGGCGTCCATGAAGCGCGGCTTCAGCTCGTAGTACTCGCGCCGCGCCGCCCGCGCGCCCTCCAGGGCCGCGTGCACGTCTTCACGCTCGCACGCCCGGGCCACTCCTTCCTCGCCGAGGCGGGCGAGCAGCAGGACGGGATTCTGTCGCGTCGACTCCCACAGCTCGGGGTCGAGCGTCCGAAAGAGATTCTCGATTCGGGGCTGCCAGGTCCACAGCAGGTCGTGAGCGAGTTCGTTGAGTTCTTCCACCAAGACTCTAGGGGCGCCCCTCGGGATTTCGGCCGGATCTTCGGCGCCCATGCGGCTGCATTGCGTCGATGCCTCCTCCGCGCGCTCGGTTACGCATCCACGGGATGCGCGCCCTCGCGTGCTCGGAGGCGCCTAGCACTGCAGCCACCTGGATCGCCGAATCTCTCGGCCGAAACCCGAGCGTCACCCCTACGATGTTATGGGGTAGGGCGAGATGAAGGCCGTGGTCATGGCGGGTGGGGAGGGTTCTCGTCTCCGTCCGCTCACCAGCCGGACGCCCAAGCCGCTGGTGCCTGTCGCGGGGCGCCCGATCATGGAGCACATCCTCCTGCACCTGCGCCGCCACCAGATGCGCGACGTAGTCGCCACAGTGCAGTATCTCGGCGCCTCGATCCGCAACTATTTCGGCGACGGCTCTGAGCAGGGCGTGGCGCTTTCGTACTCGGTCGAGGACTCGCCGCTGGGCACCGCGGGCTCGGTCATGCTGGCGCGCCAGCGCCTGAACGAGACCTTCGTCGTGATCTCCGGCGACTCGCTGACCGACATCGATCTTGCCGCGGCGGCCCGCTTCCATCGCGAGCGGCGAGCCATCGCCACGATCGTCCTCAAGCCCGTGCCCAACCCACTCGAGTACGGGGTGGTCGTCGTGGATGAGGGCGGCGCTGTGCAGCGCTTCATCGAAAAGCCCAGCTGGGGCGAGGTGATCTCAGACCTCGCGAACACCGGCATCTACATCCTCGAACCGGCGGTCTTCGACTACTTCCGCTCGGGCGAGGTGACGGACTGGTCGGGTGACGTCTTCCCCAAGCTGCTCAAAGAGGGCGAGCCGGTGTTCGGCTGGGTCGCCACCGATTACTGGGAGGACGTCGGCAGCCACGCCGCCTACGTCAAGGCCAATTTCGACTGCCTCGAAGGCAAGGTGAAGGTGCAGATCCCGGCCGATCGCGTCGGCGACTCGATCTGGATCCACCCGGATGCGGAGGTCGCGCAGGGCGCGCGCATCGACGGCCCGGCGCTCATCTGCGCAGGTGCGAAGGTGCGCGCGGGCGCCTGGGTCAATGGGCCGGCCGTGGTCGGCGCGTACACGACCATCGACTCGGGGGTCAAGATCTCGAACTCCATCACGTGGGATCACAGCTACATCGGCCTGAACTCGCGACTACGAGGCGCAGTCGTGTGCAGATCGGTCACGATCAAAAACGGCTGCCTGCTCGAAGAGGGCAGCGTAATCGGCAGCGACGTCGTCATCGGCGCGGGTTCGACGGTGAACCCGAACGTGCGGATCTGGCCGAACAAAGAGGTGGAGCCCGGCGCGGTCGTGCACGAATCGATCATCTGGGCGGGCTCGTGGAAGCGCGGCCTGTTCAGCTCGTACGGACTGAATGGCTTGATCAACGTGGAGTTCACACCCGAGTTTGCCTCCAGGCTCGGCGCGTCCGTGGGCGCTCTTGCCCCCAAGGGCACCGAGATCGGGATCTCGCGCGACTACACGCGATCGGCGCGCATGATCAGCCGCGCGCTGATGTCGGGGATGATCTCCTCGGGCACCAGCGTCACCGACCTGTCGGTGCTGCCGGCGCCCGTGTCGCGCTACTGGGCGCGTCGCAACCACGTCTCGGCGGTGCACGTGCAGACTTCGCCGGTTGACCCGCGTTCGGCGGACATCCGCATCTTTGACGACCACGGGCTGGAGCTCGATAAGCGCAGCGAGCGCCGGCTCGAGGGTCTTTTCTTCCGCGAGGACATCCGCCGCGTGTCGCATTACGAGATGGGCCGCATCGTGCGGAGGGATGGGCAGACGGAAGGCTACATCGCAGACATGATCGCCAAGCTCGACCTGGAGAAGGTGCGCGGCGCGGCGTTCAAGGTGCTGATCGACTACAACAATGGATCCGCCGCGACGGTGCTGCCGCCGGTCCTGCAGGAGATGAACTGCACGGTCATTCCGCTCAACGCGTCGCCCGCCGAGATCGTCATGGAGCAGGACGAGGCCACGTTTCGCGATCGGCTCCGAGAGATGGGCCTGATCGTGTCTGCCGTGAAAGCCAAGCTTGGCGTGTTCATCGACACGCCGGGTGAGAGATGTTTCCTGGTGGACGAGAGCGGAACGGTCCTCGACCACGATGAGGCATTCGCGGTCCTGACACAGCTGGCGCTCGCCCACCGGCCGGGGATGGTGCTCGGCCCGGCTTCGGCATCGCTTGCCTTCTCGATGATCGCGGAGCAGATGCAGAGCAGGTTCGTGCCGACCAAGATCACCCCCGGATCCGTGCTTCGTGCGGCGCAGCATGCCGAGACGGTGGTGGCGTCGGACGGCGCGGGGGGCTACTGCTGGCCAGATTTCGCCGTGTCATTCGATGCCGTGTTCACGACCGTGCGGGTGCTGGAGCTGCTGGCGCAGACCGGCTCATCTCTTAGGACCCTGCGCAGCCGCATTCCAGCGGTGGCACACCGAACCGCGGTCGAGTTCTGTCCCTGGGAGGTCAAGGGACGCGTGATGCGAACCATGATGGAAAAGCACATGCGGGACCGGGTGGACCTCACCGACGGTGTGAAGGTTTTCGTCGACGGCGGCTGGGTGCTGGTGGTGCCGGACGCCGACCGGCCTGAATACCACATCATCGCGTCGACGCTCGACCCTGCCCTGTCGGATCGCCTGGTCGGCGAGTATTCGCAGCTGGTGCGCTCCGTGGTGACGGAGGCGGCGCCTCAGGCCGAGGCTGTCGTCGAAACGTAAGATTCCTGGGGCGCGGGCGTAGCTCACCTGGTAGAGCGCAACCTTCCCAAGGTTGAGGTAGCCGGTTCGAGGCCGGTCGCCCGCTCCATTTTTCATCAGGCCAATGGGTGGAGGTAGACATTGAAAAAGCTCGCCAAAGGTGGCTTCGAGATCGCTGACTGGAAAGAGAACCCGGCGGGGCCGAAGGCGGGCGCCAAGGTGACAAGGGCGACTGTGAAGCAGCGTTACACCGGAGACATCAAAGGCACAGGCACGATCGAATACGTGATGGTCTACCGCCCCGACAAGACCGCCGAATACACTGGCGTGGAGGTCATCACCGGCAGCATCGGCCTCCGGAAGGGCTCGGTTGCCCTCCTGCTTCGAGGTGACTACGACGGAAAGGAAGCGGTCACGAAATGGGAGGTCGTGCCCGGCGCAGGCAAGGGCGACCTGAAGGGCCTGACCGGCAAGGGTGAGTTCTCGGCGCCGATGGGCAGCAAGGGCAAATACACGCTGACCTACGAATAGGCGCGCGCCGCACACTAGGATCCTGTTGCGGGTGTGATTTTGTTTTCAGGAGGGAGCTGCCGTGCCGACCTACATCTCACTGCTTCGTCTGAGCGGCCAGGGGGCCAAGGCAATCAAGGACAGTCCTCGGCGGCGTGACGCAGCGGCCAAGGCGATCGAGAGCCTCGGTGGGAAACTGCTGCACACGTACCTGACCATGGGGCGCTACGACTTCGTCGCCATCGTCGAGGCGCCGGATGACGAGGCCGCGGCGAAGTTTGCGCTGATCACCGGCAGCCAGGGCAACGTCTCGACCGAAACGCTGCGCGCCTTCTCAGAAGCCGAGTTCGAGCGCCTGCTCAAGACCCTGCCGTAGGCCTGTAAGCGGTCGGGATACGTAGGGGCAGCGCCAGCCAGCCCATCGCGGCTGCCGCCGCCAGGCCGGGCGCGAACGCGAGGGCTGCCACTCCAGTCGCGTCCCAAAGTGCGCCCGCGATCAGCGGCACCCCGAATCCCAGTGCGTACTGGACCGTGAAGACGGCGGCGCTCATGCGATGCACGTCGCCCGCTGCGGCGAGCTTCGGCGGGAGCGTGAGCGCGACGATGAAGCCGAGCGCTGCGGCGAAGCCGAGCACGAACGCCCACGCGACGACGCTCGCGCCTGGCGAGAAGATGATGCCCAGCTGCGCCACCGCCATCAGGACGCTCGACCCGATGAAGCCCACGCGGCCGGTCAGCAACCGCTCCCAGATCGCGACGGCAGGCGCCGTGAGCAGCTGTGAGCCGTTCAGTACGGCCAGAGTGGGGGTGATCAGGTCATGGCGTCCGGTCTGGTCGAGAAAGTCCGGGATGTAGGCATTGCTGCCGAAGTAGACCGCCGACGCCATGCCCATGACGACGCCGATCCGCACCGCCGGCCCCTCGCGCCAGCTCGGCCACCAGCGCGCCGGGACCGCCGATCGAGGCACCCTGGCCGGCGCGGCGAGCACGATGGCAACGGCGCTGGCCGCCACCACTGCGGACCACAACGCCAGGGCCCAGCGCCAGTCGCCGTGCGCGAGCGGCAGGACGCCGACGGGCGTGGTGAGGGCGGTCGGGATGGTCTCGCCGACCAGGAATCCGGTGCTGTAGACGGCCGTGGCGATGGCGATGCGGCGTGGGAACCACTCGCGGACCAGGGACGGAAATGCCGGCTGGCTCACCGCGACGCCGACGCCCATCAGGAAGGTCGCGCCGAAAAGCACCGGGGTGCTGGGGCCGAGTCCGCGAAGGGCACCGAACACGGCCACGAAGCCGAGCCCCGCCATCAACGCTCCTCGCACGCCGAACTTGGCGATGAGCAGCGCCCCGGGCACCGACGCGATCGCCAGCAACAGCACCGGCAGCGAGACCAGGGCTCCGACTGCCTTCTCATCGAGGTGCAGCTCGCGATGGATGAGCGGGATCAGCGGAGGTACGGCCAGCATCGTCAGCCGCAGGTCGATGCCGCCCAGCAACAAGAGGAACAGCCGAACTCCATCGGCCCGGCTCAGCCTCACCTATTCACCTCCCCACTTTTGTGGGGAGGTGGCGCGAAGCGCCGGAGGGGAGGCGGAGTTGGTCTAGCCGCATACTTGTGCCTGTGCCGGGCCTATTGATCGTCACGTCGGCCGGACCTGAGGATCCGACCCGCGCGAGCATTCCATTCCATATCGCGGTCAACGGCGCCAGGCCGAACGGGACCGAGGTCGCGATCGCGCTGGCGGGCGACGCCGCTGAGCTGGTCAAGCCAGACGTCATCGCCAACGTGCTGGGGCTTGGCTTGCCGCCGCTGCGCGACCTCCTCGACAAGTGCCTTGGCCAGGACGTCCCCTTCTACGTTTGAAAAGGCTGTGCTGAGGCCCGTGGGGTCTTACCGTCGATGCTGACCCCGAATGCGAAATTCATCACGCCGCCCGACCTGGTGCGGCTGACGATGGAGGCCGACAAGGTCCTCAGCTTCTAGTTCACCTCCCCACCA
>DATNML010000189.1:0-6353 GCA_035602315.1 Candidatus Dormiibacterota bacterium | reverse complement strand
GGAAGTAAGGAGGATTCGCGTGCAGGGGACGATCCGGGCGGAGGAGACCAATGTCTTCCCGCGCTTCCTCGACCTCGCCTACCCCAACATCGAGAGGGGAAAGGGCGTCTGGCTCGAGACGACCGACGGAAAGCGCGTCCTCGACGCCTGCTCGGGCGGTGCGATGGTCGCGTGCCTCGGCCACGGCGTGACCGAGATCGCCGACGCCGCCGCGGCACAGGCGGAGCAGATCGCCTACTTCTACAACCATCACTTCACCAGCCGCCCCCAAGAGGAGTTGGCGGACCGCGTGATCGGTGTCGTCCCCGAGATGGCGCGGATCAAGTTCGCTTCCGGCGGATCGGAGGCCAACGAGACCGCGGTGCGCCTTGCGCGCACGTACCACGTGGATCGTGGGCAGCGCGACCGCTGGCGCGTCATCTCGCCGGCGCAGGCGTACCACGGCTCGACGCTGGGCACGCTCGCCTTGAGCGGACGCCTTCGCTCGCTCCAGGCCCCCTACGCGGAATACATGCCCGCCTACCTGCACATCCCACCCTCGACGCCGCGCTTCGACGCAACCGGCGAGGCTGCGCTCGAAGCGCTGGATCGCGCACTGAAAGAGGCCGGCCCGGACACCGTCTCCGCCTTCTTCTGCGAGCCTGTGAGCGCCGCTGCGCTGCCAGGCTACTCGCCACCCGATCGCTTCTGGCACGGGCTGGCCGAGCGCCGCGAGAAGCACGGCTTCGTCGTGTGCTTCGACGAGATCGTGACCGGGATGGGCAGGGTTGGCGGCTGGCTCGCCGCCCACCAGCTGCCCATCGAGCCGGACATCGTCACCATCGGCAAGGGCCTCGGCGCGGGATACACGCCGCTCGCAGCGATCCTCTGTCGTGAGCACATCTACGACGCCCTGGCCGAGGGCTCGGCGGAATTCGACCTGGGCCACACGTGGGATGGTGCCCCGCTGCCGTGCGCCGTCGGCCTGGCGGTGCTGGACTACATCGTGCGACACAAGCTGGTGGATCGCGTGCGCGAGCGCGGCCCCCGCCTACGCGAACAGCTGCAGGCGGCGCTGAAGGGATCGCGAATCGTGGGCGAGGTGCGTGGCCGCGGCTTCTTGCTGGGCGTGGAGCTGGTCGACCCGCGCGACGGAACGTCGTTCCTTCCCCATGAGCTCGACGCAGCGACGATCGTCGATGACATCGCGTTCGAGCTCGGCCTGCTGGTGAGCTCGACGCACTCGACGCCTGACGGCTACGCAGGCGACGAGGTGCTGCTGGCGCCTGCCTACACGAGCACCGACGAGGAGCTGGACGAGATGATCGGGCGCTTCAAGGCGACCATCGACGCGGTCGAGAAGGCGGTCGAAAAGAGACTGTGAGCACGATCGACGCCGCGGCCAAGCCGGCAAGACATGCGCAGCCGGAGCCTATGCCGGCGGCGGACGGCGGTGAGTTCATCCTCCTCGGCATGCCCGACGTCAACGGGTCGATCCGCGGGAAGGCGCTTCGGCCGGCGGCATTTGAATCGGCGCTGCGGCATGGCACCGTGATGACCGACCTACTGCTCGCTCTCGACCCAACTGATACGCCCATCAGCGATTACACGAAGTTCGGTATCCGGTCGGGCGCCGGCGACCTGCTCGTTCGCCCCGAACCCAGTACCCTTCACGAGTTGACGTGGAGGCCGGGCTGGAAGGTCTGCCTCGCCACACCAAGCTGGCCGGACGGCAGCCCGTGCGAGCTCGCTTCGCGCGAAGTCCTGCGGAGGGTGCTGGCCGGGCTTGCGGAGCTGGGTTACGAGTCCGTCGCCGCGGTGGAGTACGAGCTGAGGCTCTGGGACGGGGATTCCAAACCGCTCTCCAGCGGGCTCAGCTACAGCTTGAGCGAGCTGGGTGGATTCAACGCCTTTGTTCGCGCGCTCGCGCCGGCCCTCGAGGCCCTCGGGGTCGAGCTATCCGCTGTCCACACGGAGGCAGGGCCCGGACTCCTGGAGTTGAACCTCGGTGCCCGACCCGCCCTGCGCGCGGCGGACGATGCCGCGCTGACCAAGATGGCGGTCAAGGACCTCGCCGCGACCATGGGCTTGCGGGCGAGCTTTCTCGCCAAGACAGTGCCCGGAGAGGAAGGGTCCAGTGGGCACGTTCACCTTTCCTGCTGGAGCGACGGCGCCAACGCATTTCGCGCCTCTGACGGGAAGGGCATGCCCGCGGTTTTTCAGTCCGCGATCGCGGGTGTGCTCGAGCATCTGCCCGCCGCCTCGCTGCTCCTGAACCCCACCATCAACTCGTACAAGCGCCTGGTTCCCGGGTGGTTCGCGCCCGTCAACGCGAGCTGGGGCGTGGAAAACCGGTCGTGCGCCGTGAGGGCGATCGTGCGCAAGGATCATCCGGAGCTCTGCCGCCTCGAATGCCGCCGTCCAGGCGCTGACGCCAACCCATACCTGGCGATCGCGGCCGTCGCGGCCTCCGCCGCCGACGGCATCAAACGCAAGCTGACCCCACCGGCCTCGGTCGAAGGAGACGCATACGCGCGCGGCGAGCTGCCCGAGCTGCCAGGCTCCCTGGAGAGCGCGATCCACGCTTTCGAGTCGGACCAGGTCCTTCGCCAGACGCTCGGCGAAGGCTTCAGCGACTACTACGTGACCTCACGGGCGTGGGAGGTCAAGGCGTTCCGCGAAACCGTGACCGACTGGGAGCGCGATCGCTACATGAGGACGGTGTAGCCGATGCACGCGCGCCTCATTTCCGTCATGGCCGAGAGCCAGGGTCCGCAGCAGAAAGACAATCTCTGCGGTCCGTTCTGGGCGGCACGTGTGCTCAACGAATCCGGATACGCGACCTGGGATGGCCAGCCCATCGATGAAGACCTGATCGCGCTGCGGGCCGGCACGATGCTGCCCGACGCGGGCAGCGACGCCGGTGTGCCGCCTGGCGCGGTCAGCCGGGCCGCCTATCGGTACGCGTTGTCGACGGCCCCGGTCGCCGAGTCGGGCACCTCCGTGCGGGCGCTGGCGGAGGCCATCGAGGCAGCGTCGGGAGACGAGCTGCGCTGCGTGCCGATGCGCGGCGCTTGGAACGTGGACCGCATCGAGCGTGTGCTCGACGAAGCCCGCGACCTGGGCGCGCGGCTGATCGCGAATGTGCAAACCGGGCTGCTGTGGGGCAGCCGCCCGCCGATCGAGGTCCTGCTCGCCGAGCTGGATGGCCGCCCCGTACAAGATCCCGCCGCCGACTGGGACGTCGGCCATTTCGTGGACCTCGAGATGCTGATCCGTGGTCCGCGCCGCTCGCTGGTCGTGGTGCACGACTCGTATCCGTCGCTCGGATGGGGCGGCCGCCATTTCCAGCCGCCGAGAGTGCTGGCGGCGGCGCTCCTGCGTGACGACGGCCGCGAAGGCGGAGTGCTGGCCGTGGTGCCGGATGCGCGCCTGGAGGCGGCGAAGGCGGTCGTCGCGGAGATCGGTCTCGACATGAGGCCTTGGAACAACGGAACCAGGAGTTGAAGCCATGGTGATCGCGGAGGAAAAGTCCGTTTCGGTTGACAAGGTGCTCGCCCAGTGGAAGGAGCGCCGCATCCGCAATGTCCGGTTCGAGCTGCCCGACATGCACGGCACGAGTCGGTCGAAGATCGTCCCGATCGACCACGCCGCCGGTTACGCCAAAAGCGGTCTCAACATGTACGGCGGCGCGGCGGTGCTGGATTCGCGATCCGATGTAGTCCCGGGCACGCTCTACAACGAGGAGGTCGCGTACGCCGACCAGCTCCTGCATCCCGACGCCTCAACCGCCGCCATCGTGCCGTGGGCGGAGGCCACGGCGAGGTTCATCTGCGATGCCTCGTGGGCCGATGGCAAACCGCTCGCCGCGTCGCCCCGTCATGTGTTCCGGCGCGTTCTCGATCGCAGTCATGAGCTCGGCTACGAGCCTGTGATGGGCATGGAGTGCGAGTTCTACCTCCTCGATCCCGCAACGCACAAGCCGCTTTTCAGCGGCTACCACATCTTCAACTCGGTCCGGAACACATGGGTGCCCGCGATCGAGCGGATCGTCGACCAGATGCGTGACTTCGGCATCGACATCATCACGGCTAACTGCGAGTACGCGGGCTCGCAGTGGGAGATCAACTACGCGCCGGGCAACGGCATGGCCGGGCCGGACCTGGCCTTCAGCTTCAAGAACGGCGTGAAGGAGATCGCGCGGCGCGAGGGATTCCTCGCGACCTTTATGTCCAAGCCGTTCGCCGACTCGGCCGGCTGCGGTGCGCACACCCACATGAGCCTGCTCCGGATCGACTCGGGCAAGAACGCGATGTCCGAGGACGGTGCCGAGGCAGGGCTGTCCAAGGTGGGTCGGAGTTTTGTCGCCGGCCAGCTGCGGCACGCCTCCTCCATCTACGCGCTGTTGGCTCCGACGCTGAACTGTCTCAAGCGGCGGCGCCGCCACTCGTTCAGCCCGACGAATGTTTCCTGGGGTCACGAGGACCGTTCCGCCTTCGTGCGCCTCAAGGGCGGCTCGACCGAGAGCCGCCACATCGAGAACCGCGCGCCCTCGGGCCTGTCGAATCCCTACCTCGTCGCGGCAGCTCTACTCGCAAGCGGATTGATCGGGATCGAAGACAAGCTCGAGCTCGAACCGCCCGCTCATCCACCCGCTGAAGAGGACGAGTTGAGACCAAAGCTTCCGACCACGCTCGAGGAGTCGCTCTCGCTGCTCGAGGCGGACGGCCGCATCACCGAGATGCTGGGAGAGGAGTTCGTCAAGGCGTACACCGTCATGCGCCGCTACGAGCTGCAGCGATTCGCGGACCACGTGACGGACTGGGAGCTCCAGGAATACCTGGAGATTTACTGATGGCAGCTGTCATTCGGAAGCACAAGGAGGGGACGCGACATGGCTGATCAATCGGTGGGCACCGTCGAGCCGCTTTCGCAGGCTCAGGCGGATATTTTCGACGTCTCGCAGCGTGCGGACGTTCCCCAACTCCGTAAACACGCCGTCGGTATTTGGGGCGTCCTTTTTCTAACGGTCACTGGCTCGGCGCCGATCTCGGCGATGCTCTTCAACACTCCGCTCGCCGTCGGCTTCGGCAACGGCCTCGGAGCTCCGGCCGCGTTCCTCTTCGCCACCATCATCCTCACCGTCTTCTCGGTCGGATACGTGGCGATGTCGCGCAAGGTGACGACCGCCGGCGGCTTCTACTCGTACATCAGTCACGGCCTCGGGCGCGAGCTCGGGCTCGGCACTGGCTTTGGGGCGGTGGTCGCCTATTCGGTGTTCGAGGCTTCGCTGGCCGGTGGCTTCGCATTCTTCCTCAACCTGAAGCTCAGTCAGATCGGGACGGCGACGGGGGCGGGTTGGCTGAACGCAATTCAGTGGCCATACCTGGCGCTGCTGATGGTCGTGCTCATCTCGGTGATCACCTACTTCGACATCCGCATCTCGGCACGCGTGCTTGGTGTCTTCCTGATCGGCGAGATTCTCTTTCTCCTGATCTTCGACGCGGCCATGATCGTGCGTGGCGCCACCACCTCGACGGCATTCACGCTCGCGGCTCTCAACCCGGTCAAGGCGTTCCAGGGTTTCCCGGCGGTCGGATCTCTCGCCGCCGGCATCCCGGCGATCGGCCTGTTCTTCGCTTTCTGGTCCTGGGTCGGTTTCGAGATGGCCCCCAACTACGGCGAAGAGTCGGTGGACCCCAAACGGGTCGTGCCGCGGGCGATGTACATCTCGGTCGTCGGCCTCGGCATCTTCTACATCCTCACGAGCTGGGCTCCGTTCGCGGGCTACGCCACTCTCAACGATGTGATCACACAGGCGCAGGGGAACGCCGGTCAGTTCTACCTTGGACCCGCCCAGCAGTACATCGGACTGGGCGTCGACCAGGCGCTCAGCATCCTGATCATCACCGGTTCGTTCGCTTGCGGCATGGCGTTCCACAACACCGCATGCCGCTACTTCTATTCACTCGGGCGTGAGAAGGTCCTGCCGGCGGCGCTGGGTCGGACTCACCCGCGCTGGAAAAGCCCGCACATTGCGTCGATCACGCAGTCGGTGATCGCCGCGGTGATCGTGATCCTGTTCGCGATCTTCGCAGGTGTCCACAACCCCACGCAGCAGGCCTACGTCGACCTTTACGGGCTGATGGCGATCATGGGCGTGATCGTGATCCTCGCCGTCCAGGCGCTGGTCTCGGTCGCGATCCTGCGCTACTTCCTGCAGAACCACCGGAGCGACGTCCACTGGTGGAGCACGATCGTGGCGCCGATCATCTCGTTTGCCGGTCAGGCGTTTGTCCTGTACCTGCTGTTCACCAACATCGACTTCGTCAGCGGAGGTCTCGGGTTCGCGCGGTGGCTCGGCCCGATCGACC
>DATNML010000188.1:0-16185 GCA_035602315.1 Candidatus Dormiibacterota bacterium | reverse complement strand
GCCGTTGAGCTCCACCCACGCCTGGCCCTGTCCCTGCAGCCGCTGCATGCGAAACCCCGTGCCACCGAAGATCCCAGCGCCCAGCCGTTGCTGGAAGCCAATCGAGAACTGCACTCCGAGCGTGGCGCACATGAAGCCGTGGCGGTGAACCATATAGCCCTGGCCGGGAGCGATCTCCATTGGCAGGATCTGGCCGGGCAGCTTGGCGGCGAACGCGAGCAGGCCTGGTCCACCCACCGCCGTGTACTCGGTCATGAACAGCGTGCCGCCGGCCACCGCCCGGCCGAGCGCGCCCATGAAACCGCCCTGCTGACCGCCGGCGGAGGTCGAGGTCTGCATCTGCAGGGCCATCGACATCCAGGCCAGCTGCCCCGACTCGGCGAAGACTTTTTCGTTGGGCTGCATGCTCAGCTCGAGGACTGGCATCACCGTTCCGACGATCTTTGATTCCATGGGGGCGATTATCCACTCACCCGTCGGTGAAGTGAAAATGCGGATCGATCGTCCGGCGGCGCGCGGCCTTGCGGCCCGGCGTACGCGAGCACGAATCGCAAATCCCGACGACTAGGACCTCAGTCCGCAGAGGCTTGAAGTGATGTCCTTCCTGCAGGTGGTGCTCCAGCTCGCTGACCAGCTCTTCCTGGATGTGCAGCACTCCCCCGCAGACCTGGCAGACCGCATGGTGGTGGTCGCCAGTCGCGAGCTCGTAGTAGGTGGCGCCTTCGCCGAGGTGCGCGGCGTACACCGAGCCCGATGCCGTGAGCGCTTCCAGTGCGCGGTAGACCGTGCTTCGCGGAAAGCCTGGCTTGCTCTTGTGAAGCTCCCCCGCGATCTCTTCCGCCGTGCAGTGGCCTCCCAGGGCGACGATCGCGTTGTACACCTGCGTTCGCTGCGCCGTCCGGCGCATTCCTGGTGCGAGCATTACCGCGCGGAAATGACTCGCAATGACCGATCCGCCTTCGTCAGCACCCGGCAGGCCGACCGCTCGACCACCACGTCGTCCTCGATCCTGACGCCGCCCCACCCGGGGATATAGACGCCCGGCTCGATCGTGAACACCATGCCGGCCTCGAGCACTGTGGCCGACCCCGGGTCGAGGCTCGGGTCCTCGTGCGCCTCGAGCCCGAGGCCGTGGCCGACCCGATGGAAGAAGCGATCGCCCATGCCGGCCCCATCGATCACGTGCCGGGCCGCTGAGTCGACGGCGCCGGTGGTGGTGCCGGCGCGCACCGCCGCGATCGCGGCATCGTGCGCCGCGAGCACGAGACTGTGGATCTCCTTATGACGCGCGCTCGGCTCGCCGACGACGGCCATGCGCGTCGTATCCGCGCGATAGCCGTCGAAAGCCGCGCCGAAATCGAGGAGCACGAAATCGCCTTTGGCCAGCTTGCGGCTGGTCGGGTGCATGTGCGGCAGCGCCGAGTTAGGCCCCGACTGGACCAGGCTTTCGAACGAGAGCGTGCCACCCTGTTCGCCGATGGCGGCGCCGATCATCACCGCGACCTCGAGCTCCGTCTGTCCGGCACGGAGCCGGTCCAAGACCACCTCGGTGACGGCGTCTGTGATCGACGCTGCACGCGCGAGCTTCTCGACCTCGTCGTGGTTTTTGATACGGCGAAGCCGGCGGATCTCCAGGCTCACGTCCACCATCTCCCGCACCGCGGTGCGTGCGACCAGCATCTCCGCCGCTTGCAGAGTCAGGTGCTCTTTCTCGACGCCGACCTCGATGCAGCCTTCCAGCGCTGCGCGCACGTGCGCGTACGCGTCCTCTCCGTCACGCCACGCAACGACCTTGGCGTGGTCCGAATGACGGCTTGCCTTTTCCTGCTCCAGCGCGGGCACGATGAGGGTCGCGCTGTCGGGACGCACCGCGAGCGCCATCAGACGTTCAAAAGGCTCGGCCAAGAAGCCGGTCAGGTACGCGATCGAAACTGGCTTGGTGACATAGACGGCCTCCAGGTTGTGGCGCGTCAGCCAGGCGCGCAGGTCCTGCAGCGGTGTGGTCGCGGTCGCGCTATTCAATGCCCACGATGCGCACGCTGTAGCTGCCGTTGGGGGTCTTGATCTCGACCTCTTCCCCCACCCGATGTCCGATCAGCGCCTTGCCAAGTGCAGACTCGTAGCTGACGCGGCCGGCCTTGGGATCGGCTTCCGCGGGACCCACGATCCGGTACTTCTCCTCATCGCCTCCGTCCTCGCTGAAGCGCACCGTGCTGCCCATGTCCACCACGCCCGTTCGGGCCTTCGTCTCGATCAGGACATGGTTCTTGACGATCGCCTCGAGCTCGTTGATCCTCGCCTCCATCATCCCCTGCTCGTTCTTGGCGGCGTGGTACTCGAAGTTCTCCGAGAGGTCGCCGAACTCTCGCGCCGCCTTGATCTTCGCAACGATGTTCGGGCGCCTCACCGTGGTCAGCTCATGGAGCTCTTTCTTGACGCCCTCGAGCCCTTCAGGTGTGATGTGAACGTCGTTTGTCATTAGTTCGAGTCTAACCATGTCCGCGCCGTATACAGTCCGCGTCGTGAGACGCCTGTTGCTCACGGTGGGAATGCTGCTGATGGGCATGGCGCTGGTCGGCGGCGCGGCGGTATCCCTGGTCGGGACGTCCCTGCTGCCGCTCGACCAGGAGGTCGGCACCCATGCCTCGGCCGCCGGCGCGGTCCTCGGCATCGGGCTGATGGCGGCGGCGGTCAACCCGGCAGCAAATATCGGCTGGGTCCGGGCGGGAATCCTGTACGGGTTCGTCGTCCTGGCCTTCGAAGCCGGCTCCTACTACGTCTGGCACGCCCAGTTCCACATCGGCCCGGTCTTCTTCGGCCTCGCGTTCAGCCTGCTGCTGATCGCGACCTACCCGCAGCGCAAGCAGCTCATCCCGTCCACCTCGCGCGCTGCCGACGCCCCCAAGCACACCGCCCCCGAAGACAAGCCGGCGCTCGAAGCAGACAAAACGGAAGAGGCGGCTAAGTCTTAGGAACCAGCGCCTGGACCTCGGTCATCATCCGGCGCTGCAGGAGATACGAGACCCCGTAAACCGCCGCGGCCAGCGCCGTGCCCGCGAGCACCGCAAGCGCGGCGTGAAGCAGCGTTGGCGAAATCGGCGCGAGGGCCACCGCGTCATCGCCGATGACGGCGCCGAGTGTCAGCGCGAGCGGTGTCAGCAGCGGCAGGAGCTGGAGGCGCTTCATCACAGCCGGCACCGGCGGCTCCACGCGCCCGACCATGCGCTGGCCCATCACGCCCACCGAGCGGACGTGCCGCAGGTTGGGGGTGACGGTCAGCACCACGTTGACCTGGTTGCCGGGCACCTGCTTGAGCTTCGCTGGTGGCACCAGGTACTGCTCCACCCCGCCTCGCGTCTGGACCATCATCATGCCGAGGCCGATTGACGTGCTGACGGAGCTTGCCCCGACGAGCTGCCCCTGCACGAGCCGCCCCTCCGCCTTGCGATCTTTGCGTGCGAGCCTGAAGCCCGGGGCGACAAAGCTCGCGAGCAGAGCGATCGGCAGCACCCAGGCCAGCGCGGCAGCGATGGCCACCGGCCATCCGTACATCGCCGGCAGGAAGACCAGGCACGCCGCAATGACCAGCACGCACACGACCGCCGCCGCGACGGCGACGTACCCCATGCGCATGACAAACTCAGGCGCGTAGCCCTGGAGCATCCCGCCCGCCTGGACATACCGCTCACGCTGCTTGCGGGTCTGGCCGGGGCTGGTGGCGGAGCTAGCTTTGGGCTGCACCTGCCGCACCTGCTGGCGCACCTGCCTGATCTGTTTCTTACCCAATCCTCTCTAAATGGGGAGTCTATCGGGCGCGGGGATGGGAACGCTCGATTAGGACGAGCGCTGCGACGGGTCGATCGCGGGCACCAGGATGTGTTTGTCGTACGTCTTGCCGTTGGCCGTGAATGTCCCCGAGAAGAGGATGGCGGGCTCGTAAAAGCTGTGGCCACCGGCCACCACGAGCGAGTACACGAGCTCGGCTGTGGTCAGCGTCACGACCGGTGCGCTCGGGTTCGCCGCGGCGGGCGGCGCCGACGCGAGGACCGAGCGCACCGCTTCGTCGCCGCTGATGATCGGGTAGCTCGCAGACTCGAGACCCAGCGGCAGCGGGCCGGCCGCACCGATCAGCGCGTTGCCCTGCAGGTCGACCTCCATCCCGTAGCGATCGCCGGCGCTGTCGACCAGGTACGAGTTCCCGTAGCCGGGAACGGCAAACTGCCTGAGCAGCATCACTGTGGACTTGTCCCCCGCAATGACGGCCTGCGGCGTGTACGGCCACATGGGGGCGAGGCTGTGCTGCGCGAGGATGACGACGGCGACGTCGGCCGGGCCGCCGGCGACCTCGATCGGCGCGATCGGCTTGATGGGTAGGATGCTGAACGACGGCTCGTGAGCGGGCGATTGCACCGTTCCGCGCAACAGCACGTTGAAATCCGTCGTGTCATACGACCCGAGGTATCCAGCGGGTCGCGTGTGAAGGATCGCACCGAGCGACGTGGCAAATTGATCCGCCACGTTGGTCGACGGCTCCTGGTAGCGAAAGACGGGAGCGGCGGGCAGCGTCAGGGTGAACGTTCCCTTCCACGTGAGCGTGACCGCGCCGGAATATGCTGCGCCGGGCGCGGCCGCCGAGGGCGCCGTGGTCCCCACCGCCGACTTGTCGGGTGACACGGGATTCAGCACCGGCCCAGGGAGGCGGCCGAATGCGCCGGCGGGTGCGAAATGGTCCGACTGCGGCCCGTTCTGCCCGGCGGAGAGGCTCGTCGCAGTCGAGCCGGCGCCGCGGCCCAGCCCGCTGTAAGCAAACAAGCCCGCCCCGATGATCACCACCAGCAGCGCAGCCACCGCGGCCATCGGAACCGCCGGCACCTCGCGGATGCCCTGGATCAGCCCGAGCCAGGCGTCGCGCAGGCGCGATCCGGCCGGCCGCTGGGCCTGCATCCGCGTCCACAGCTCGTCCTCAAAACCCGGCCGCGGCCGCGTGGTCTCGAAAGCGTCGTCAAGCTGCCGCTGCAGCGCCTCGAGCTCGAGGTCTTCGCTGTCGCTCACGCGCCCTCCATCGCCACTGCTTCCTTGAGCGCCTTCACCGCGCGGTGATACAGCATCTTCGCCGCATCTTCGCTGCATTTGAGCAAAACCCCGACCTCTTCGAAGCTGAGGCCAGAATGCCGGAGCGAGATTGCGTCGCGCTGCCGCTCGGGGAGCTGGGCGACACGCGCGAGGAGGGCGCGGTACTGGATTCGCTCTTCGGCCATGCCCGAAGGGTCAGTTTCGGCGACGGGCTGATGCTCGATCGTCCGGCGCAGCCGTTCGCGGCGGCCGTGCGCCCGAAAATGGTCGAGGGTCGCGTTGCGCGCGATCCTGAACAGCCAGGCCGCAGGCGTGGTGTTGCGCGCTTCGAACCGGGCATAGGCCTGGTAGGCGTTCATGAAGACCTGGGCCGTGATGTCCTCCGCGTCGGCCGAGCTTGGGACCTGCGCCCGGACATAGGCGTAGATCCGGCCCATGTAGGCGCGGTAGAGGTCCTCGAATTGCGGCCGGTCGGCGAGCACGGCCGGCTCATGGTATGCGGGCGTCCCATATTTGAGGCAACGCCCGGTCGAACTCGGGCGTAACGACCATGGAAACCCTAAGCCTTGAGAGCGGCCCCGATCTCCTTCGGTCGGTTCGTGAAGACCGAGTCCGGTTTGCAGTACTTGCACCAGGCCACCGCCTGGTCGTCGTCCACCGGCCACACCCCGACCGCGCCGCCGGCGGCATGGACCTCCTTCACCAGCTGCGGGTCCATCGCGCCCCAATGAGGCGAGAAAACGTCGGCGCCCGACTCCTTCATCATGCGAGCCGGGTCGATCGGCCGGGCGCCCTCGAGGATGCCGAGCTGCAGCCTTGGCTCCATCTCTCGCAGGACGCGGATCGAAGGGTGGTGGAACGAGACGGCAGCGCATTCTGCCACGGCTCCGAGCTGCCGCAGCATGGCCACGAGCTTGTCCTCTAGACCGGGGTACTGGATCGGCACCTGCTTGATCTCGATCACGAGCCCGACCCTTCCAAGGGCCAGCTCGACCACCTCCTGCAGCAGCGGGATCCGCTCCCCGTGGCCGGCATCCAGGCGGCGGAGCTCGGCGGCGCTGTGGTCGCGGACCATACCCCGGCCGTTGGTCGTGCGCTCCAGCGTGTGGTCGTGGATGACGACCAGCCGGCCGTCGGACGAGAGATGGACGTCGCACTCGATGAGGTCGCATCCCACGTCGATCGCGGATCGGAATGACCGCAGAGTGTTCTCGGGATGATCGGCCGGGTTCCCACGATGGCCGCCGAGCAGCGGCCGACCATCGTCGTGAGCGGCTTCGTACCGAGCCCGAATCGATTCAGTCAAGCGCCGGTCAGTCTAACTGTGGGATGGGCCCAATCTGGTGTAGACCAATTGGTTAGCGATCGGTTGGTTGTCTATAGTGCGAGGGTGACCCCTGAACGGCCGCAAACCATCGGACAGCTTCGCGCGAGCGGACATCAGCGCGAGACCGTCAAGCAGGAGATGCGGCGCAACCTCCTGACCCGCCTGCGCTCCGGCGAGACGCTGCTGGAAGGCATCGTGGGCTACGACGACACCGTGCTCCCGCAGCTGGCCAATGCCGTGATCTCGGGCCACGACGTCATCCTGCTCGGCGAACGCGGCCAGGCAAAGAGCCGGATCATGCGGTCGCTGGTCAGCCTCCTCGATCCGCAGGTGCCCGGGATCGCGGGCTGCGAGATCAACGATCACCCGTATGCGCCCATCTGCCGGCGCTGTCTCGACCTGGTCGCCAAGAATGGGGACGCGGTCGAGATTGAGTGGATAGAGCGGGACCGCCGGTATGGCGAGAAGCTCGCCACGCCGGACATCTCGATCGCGGACCTCATCGGCGAGGTCGACCCGATCAAGGTTGCCGAGGGCCGCTATCTAGCAGACGAGCTCACCATCCACTACGGCTTGCTGCCGCGCACGAACCGCGGCATCTTCGGCATCAACGAATTGCCCGACCTTGCAGAGCGCATCCAGGTCGGCCTGCTCAACATCATGGAAGAGAAGGACGTGCAGATCCGGGGCTACCGGGTGAGGCTGCCGCTCGACCTGTTCGTCATCGCCAGCGCAAACCCGGAGGACTACACGTCACGCGGACGCATCATCACGCCGCTGAAGGACCGCTTTGGCTCGCAGGTCCGCACTCACTACCCGCTGAGCATCGGCGAAGAGATGCAGATCATGGAGGCGGAGAAGCACCCCATCCCCGAGGACTTCGAGCTGATCTTCCCGTCCTTTATGAAAGAGATCGTCGCCGAGCTCACTCACCTTGCACGGCGCAGCCCGCACATCTCTCAGTCATCCGGCGTCTCGGTGCGCATGTCGATCGCCAACTTCGAGAACCTGGCCAGCAACGCGGTCCGGCGCGCCGCCCGCCTCGGCGAGACGCTCGCGGTGCCGCGGATCACAGACCTTGAGTTTCTCGCCTCCTCGACCGCGGGACGCGTGGAGATCGAAGCGCTCGACGAAGGCAAGGAGGAGCAGGTGCTCTCGCGCCTCGAGCGCGGCGCGGTCAGCGCGGTCTTCAGCCGGCATTTCTCCGCCGCGCAGTTCGATGGGGTCGTCGCCCGATTCGAAGAGGGCAGCATGCTCGAGGTCGGCGAGGGAATCCCCGCCCGGACGTACGCGCGCGCATTCGGCGATCTCCCCGAGCTGGCCACAGCGCTGAAGAAGCTGAACCTGCCGGACCGACCCGAGGTGCGTGCGTCGGTGCTCGAGTTCCTGCTCGAAGGACTGCACCTGAACAAACGGCTCAATAAGGATGAAGTGGACGGGAAGGCGGTCTACCGGCGCTGACGTTTTCAGTCGTTCGTCTCGGACCGTAGAATCCCGGCTCGTGCCCCAGTCTGACAACCGCGTGGCCATGTCCAGGCTGATTCGAAGCTACAGACAGGCGCGTTGCGTTGGAGTGGCGGTTGAGTTTGGGCTTGCCGAGCGGCTGGCTGAAGCGCCGCGAACCGCGGCCGACCTGGCCGCTGAAGTCGGAGCGCACGCTCCGTCGCTGCGCAGGCTGCTGCGCGCACTTGTAGCGATCGGGGTTGTCGCGCAGGACGGATCAGATCGCTACTCGCTGACACCGCTGGGCGAAGAAATGAAGCAGGACCGGTTGGGTCCTTCGGCGCGGTTCTTCAACTCAGAGCATCACCTGCAATCCTGGTTGCACCTGGACCACTCGATCAAGACCGGGGAGCGCTCCTTCGACTTTGTCTACGGAGTGCGGAACTGGGATTACTACGTAACGCACCCCGCAGAGGCGGCCATTTTCGACGCCGCAATGTCCTCGATCACTGGCCCTGTATCAAGGGCGGTCGCGGCCGCATATGACTTCTCGCGGTTTCAAGTGGTGGCCGACATCGGCGGTGGCGACGGCACGCTGCTGACGGAGATCCTCCACCGGTATCCATCCGTGAAAGGGTTGCTGTTCGACCTTCCACCGGTTGTCGAGCGAGCCAGGAAAAAGCTCGCCGATTCAGGTCTCCTTGACCGCTGCGAGGTCATGGGCGGCAGCTTTCTCGAGAAGGTTCCTCCAGGGGCAAGCATCTACATGATGAAAACGATCATTCACGACTGGGAAGAGCCGTCGGTCGGGACGATCCTCCAGCGCTGCAGAACTGCGATCGGTGAGTCGGGCGCGCCCCTTTTGTTGATCGAGCGTGTGCTCTCCGAGAAAATCGGTCCCGAAGACATGGACGACCTCCTCGCTGACCTTGACATGCTGGCCAATCCTGGCGGCCAGGAGCGCACCAGATCCGAGTACGAAGCCCTATTGGAGCGTGCCGGTTTCAGGATCGAGAGGATCATGCCGACGCCGACTCCATTCAAGATCGTGGAGTCGGTACCGGCTTAGTCGCGCCGGTCGCCGACTAGCTCACGACGAGCTTTACAACCTGGTTCCCCAACGACACGTATAGGTTCCCCTGATCGTCCACCGCCGGCTTGCTGGTGGCGATGAACCCTTGTTTCGGCCCTTTCCACTGAGCCAGGTATTTACCGGCGGGCGAGAACTCCTGTATGCGGTTGTTGCCGGAGTCCACGACGAAGAGATTGCCCTGGCGGTCCAGCGCCAGGCAGAAGGGTTTATTGAACTGCCCAGGGCCAGCGCCTGCCGTTCCCCAATGTGCGAGCGGCGCGCCGGCCGGCGAGAACTTCTCGATCCGCTCGGGTCCGGGACCCGAAGGGTGCGGCTCTGAGACGTACAGGTTCCCGCTCGCATCGAGGGCGAGGTCGAAACCTGTCTCGGTGCCCTCTCCGATACCGCTGCCAACTGTGTGCCACTGCGTGAGAGGTTGGCCCGAAGGGGACAGCTTCTGGATCCGGTGATTCGCGACGTCAGCCACGTAGATCTCACCCTGGTGGTCAATGGCGATTCCCACTGGTCCATCGAACTGGCCGGGCTCCGACCCCAGCTTGCCCCATTGCGCCAACGGGGTGCCGGTCGGAGAGAACTTCTGGATGCGGTCGTTCGGTCCCATCGATCCGCCGAAGGAAGGTGATCCGAACTCGGTTACGTATAGGTTGCCCTGTGCGTCGAAAGCCAGCTTCTCTGGGTAAGTCAGCTGGCCGGGGTCCGAGCCGATCCCGCCCCACTGCCTGACCAAATTTCCAGAGGTGGTGTACTCGTAGATCAGACCGTCGTCCATCTCGGTCAGATACAGGTTGCCGTGGCCATCGAGCGCTATGCCCGAGATGCCGAATGCGCAGCCGCTGAGTGGGCCGAAACAGGTGTAGGAGGTCTTGACGGTCAGGACCACCTGCCAGCTGCTTTGAGTCGAGGCAGCACTGGGCGTAGAGGTCGTCGCCGAGCCACCGCATGCGCCGACCAGCAGCGCGCAGGCGATCATCGTCCCGAGCCGCCAGGTCGATGCCATTCCTGCCCTGTATACGCTCGCAACTGCCCGACTTCCGTCAGGTCTGCCGAATCAGCGCTGGGCGGAGTAGATCCAGGTGAAGCCGACCACCACCCCCACCACCATCAGGAAAAACAGCAGCTCGACCCGGATCGCGAGGCGGACCAGCCTGCGCGCCCGGTGGGTGCGCTCGCCGCACCGCTCGCAGTAAGCGGCGTCGGGAACCAGCTCCTTGCCGCACTTGTCACACGCGACCTGTACCTGAGCCATATCCCAAAGGCTACATACTCAGAAGAGATGGAACTCCAGGAGGAGATGTCACCGGCGGACGTGGTCCTGCTCATGAGCTCGGTGCCCGAGCACATCAGCGACCTGGTCTATGGGCTGGACCAGAGCCGCCTACGGTATCGCCACGGGCCGGCCTTTCCGACCCTTGGCGGCTTGATCGGCCACCTCCTTGAGTCCGGGTCCAAGGTGGACGCGCTGCTGCGGCACGCGCACCTGGACGGCCTCACGACGGCAGACGTGCGCGCCACGATCGATCCCGGCCACGACCTCGAGCTCGAGCGGCCGCTGCAGGAGGCGCTCGAGGACTTTTCGCGCGTGCGCCGCAGGACGGTCGACCTCCTCCACGGCTGGGGCAAGAACGAGTGGGACCGCAAGCTGACCGACCAGCGCGGCGGCGACGTCACCTTGCTGGAGCTCTGCCGCCTGGTTGCCCGCCACGAGATGAGCCACATCGCGCAGATCCGCAACCTGACCGTCCTGCTGCCGGAGCCCCAGGACCTGGGCCCGGCGCGGCCGGTGCTGGAGTAGGAACAGAATTCCGTCGTGTCCGACACACCCGAGACCAGCGCTGCTCCCGAGGCCACAGCTCCAACCAACTCTCTTGCGGGCGACCGCCCGGCCAGGCCAGGCCGGTCGAGGCGCAAGCGCAAGTCAGGCCGCTCGGAAGCTCGCGCCTCCCAGTACTGGATGATCGTCAGCTCGCCCGACAACTTCCGCAAAACCCGCGAGCACGGTTTCACGATCCAGGGCCTCAAGAGCCGGCACCGGCGGCGCGTCGAGACGATGCGCGTCGGCGATCGAATGCTCTACTACGTCACCGGACGCATGGCGTTCGCGGCGAGCGTCACCGTCGCGTCCCCGATGTACGAGGACCACACGCCCATCTGGCGGTCGGCACGGCGCGACGAGGATTATCCGTGGAGGGTCCACATCCGGCAGGACGTCATCCTCGAAGACGCCGACTGGGTGCCGGCCAAGGACCTCGCGTACCGTCTCGACTACGTGCGCAAATGGCCGCCCGAACACTGGACGCTGGCTTTCCAGGGCCACATCCACGCGCTGCCTCGAAACGATTTCGCGATCCTCGAAGACGAGCTGTCGCGCAGCGCGCGCCGCAGGAGATCGCTCGCCGGCTAAGGGCATCGGCAACTGTGAGCACCCTCAAGCGGTTCTACCAATTTCATTTCCAGAACGAGCGCAGGGAGCGCCTCTTTCTGGCATCGCTTGGGTTCCTGGTCACGTTCGGGATCATTCGCGCCATCACCCATCTCATCCGTGCGGGCGTGGGGCCGTTTCACAACGTGACCACCGGTGGGCTACACATCCATCACCTGGTTTGGGGCATCCTCCTGCTCCTCGCGGTCGGCTATGTCTGGCTGCTCGAAGTGGGCACTGGCTCGAGCTGGGTCGCCAGCGTGAGCGCGATCGCCTACGGAGCTGGTGCCGCCCTGGCGCTCGATGAGTTCGCGCTCTGGCTCAACCTGCGGGACGTGTATTGGCTGCCCGCCGGGGAGGTGAGCATCGACGCCGTGGTGATCTTCGCCTCCCTGCTGTCGGCCGGCATCTGGGGCGGGCCGTTCCTGCGCGAGGTAATGGCCCACACGTTCAAGCGCCGCAAGCCGGCCGAGCAGTGATGTCACAAAGGCGGCCCTTGCGGTGCTTATCGAGTGGTGGGTATGAACCTCGGAATGAGACAAGTGGCGTCGGTACGTACTGACGACGAGTCGTTCGAAGCCCTTTTCACCGCGGAATACGCCCGGGTCGCCGGCATCGCGAACCGCGTGCTGGCGGACCCGCATGAAGCCGAGGATGTTGCGCAGGAGGTCTTCATCGACTTCCACCGCCTCCACTCGGCGAGCGCCCAATACGCACCCGCGTGGCTGCATCGGGCAGCGGCGCACGCCGCCCTCAACCGGCTGCGCGGCGCCCGCCGCCGGCAGAAACGCGAGCTGGCGCAGGGCGCCGACGAGGGAGCCCAGACGCTCGACCCGCAAAAGCAGGTCGAGGTCAACGAGGATCGCCGTCGCGTGCGCCAGGCGTTGGCACGGATGGCACCCAAGCCAGCGTCAGTACTCGTTCTACGCGCCAGCGGTCTCAGCTACGCCGAGGTTGCCCAGGCGCTCGGCGTCGGTATTGGTCAGGTCGGAACACTGTTAAGGCGCGCGGAAACAGCGCTGCGCAAGGAGGTCACTCGTGGCACATCTCTCTGACGGAACACTGCGCCGGATGGTCGACGATCCGGACGTTCACAACGGCGTCAACGACGCGCGCCATTTCGAAAGCTGTCCTGCGTGCCAGGCGCGCTTCAAGAGCGTCGCCGAGGACGCGCAGTCGATCACCAGCCTCATGGCCGCGCCAGAGCTCAAGGTCGACGTCGCCTCCGCTTTCAACCGCGTCCAGGCAGCGCCTGCGGCGCGGCCGAAGTTCGGATTCCGCCTGCCGGTGCTCCGGCCGGGATCGCGTCCGATGATGCTCGCGTTCGCGGCGGCGGTGGCGACTGTCGCCCTGCTTGCGACCGCGCTCGCGTCAGGCGACAACATCTTCACGCCGAGCACCGTGACGCCCGTCCCGGTTTCGCTTGCTGACATGCAGGCACTTTCCCAGCTGAGCGCCTACGGGGACGTCTCGTGGACGACGCAGCCGAACCTGCAGATCGTCACCAGCGCCGCCGAGGCGCAGACGATCTCGGGACTCAAGCCCCCGACCGTGAACAATCTGCCGTCGACTGTCTCGACGACCGTCACCTACGCTGCGATGCCCAAGGCTGAGGCAGTCTTTACGTTCAGCAAGGACAAGGCCGCCGCCGCCGCGGCTCAGGCCGGAAAGACCCTGCCGGCGCTGCCGGCCGGAATGGACGGGGCGAAGCTCACGGTGACCGTTGGGCCGGCCGTGGCGGAGATCTTTGGAAACATGAAGCCGCCGGCAGCGGGCTCGGACGTGACCCAGCTCAGCCTGCCGCAGCTGGTCGTCGCCGAATCCAGTGCCCCTGTAGCTTCCTCGACGCAGGTCACCATGATGCAGCTCGAGGACTACCTGCTCGCGCAGCCCGGCATCTCGGCTGAGCTCAAGGCGGCGATCAAGGCGATCGGCGACCCGAGCACGACCCTCCCGATCCCGGTCCCGGTCGAATTCGCAACGTCATCCAAGGTCACCGTGCAAAGCAAGTACGACGGCGTGGCGCTCGGCGACAACACCGGGGTCGGCGCAGGCGTGATCTGGATCAATCACAGCGTCGTCTATGGGGTCGTCGGCAGCGTGAAGCTGTCGGACGCGATAAAAATAGCTAACGATTTGACCTGAGCAGGCGTTATAGCCTGCACCTCGTGGCTGATGTAAAGGAACAAACGGCAGCCGCTCCGCAGGGGGCGGCTGCTGGATCTCCGGCGATCCAGACCGTCAACCTGTCGAAACGGTTCGGCCGCACCGTCGCGCTGGCCGGGCTCTCGATGACCGTTCCCCGCGGCGAGGTGTTTGGATTCCTCGGACCGAACGGGGCGGGCAAGACCACGTCGGTCAAGCTGCTGCTCGGCCTCCTCAAACCAACCTCTGGCGAGGCGTCGCTGCTCGGCCGGCCGATCGGCGACCTGAATACCCGCCGGCGCATCGGCTACCTGCCCGAGCTCTTCCGCTACCAGGGCTGGCTTTCTGCGACAGAGGTGCTCGCCCTGCACTGCGAGCTGGCGCCGCTGCCTCGTTCGAGCTGGAACGACGAGATCGCCAGCGCGCTCGACACGGTCGGGCTGACCGACCGCGCAAAGGATCGCGTGAGCACGTTCTCCAAAGGCATGCAGCAGCGGCTCGGCCTGGCCGCCGCGCTGCTCGGTGAGCCCGAGCTCGTCTTTCTCGACGAGCCGACCTCAGCCCTCGACCCTGTCGGCCGCCACGACGTGCGCGAGATCATCCGCGGACTCGCTTCGCGCGGCACCGCCGTCTTTCTCAACTCTCACCTGCTCAGCGAGGTGGAGCAGGTTTGCGACCGCGTCGCGGTGGTCGATCACGGCCGCGTGATCGCCTCGCGGACGATGGACGAGCTGCTCAGCGGCACGGCCGTGAAGGTGCGCGTGGAAGGCCTCGATCCTGCGGCGAGAGGCAAACTTTCGAGCTTCGGTGACCTGGATGACGAAGGCGACCAGCTGACCTTCACCAAGCTCAAGCCGGAGCGTGTGCCGGACCTGGTGGCGGCCATCGTCGCCCTCGGCGGCCGGGTCTACGAAGTTGCTCCCCGCCACCAGACGCTGGAGGACCGCTTTCTCCAGCTCCTCGAGGCGGAGGAGAAGTAATGCCTCCGATCCTCGTGATCGCCCGGCTCACCATCCAGGAGACCTCGCGCCGGCGCCTCATCCTCGCGCTGATCATCCTCACGCTGATCGTCGTCGGCTTCTCTGCCTGGGGCTTCAACAAGATCACGACGGTGACCAACTCGGAGGGCGCGACCCTTCCGGCCCAGCAGGTGGCGCTGATCACGTCGCAGCTGCTCATCGTGGTCACCTTCATGTACAGCGGGGTGCTCGCCCTGAGCGCGGCGGTCGTCGCCGGGCCGCTGATCTCGAGCGAGGTCGAGAGCGGCCTGCTCTTGTCGATGCTGGCCCGCCCGCTCCGCCGCAGCGAGGTTGTGATCGGGAAGTGGCTCGGGCTCGCGGTGCTCATCGCGATGTATGCCGCAGGGTCGGCCACCCTTGAGCTGGCCGCGGTCGACTGGGCAACCGGGTACCTGCCGCCACACCCTGTGCAGCTCGTGCTGTACGTCGGAGCGGAAGGGCTCGTGCTCCTCTCCCTCGGCCTGGCCCTGTCAACGCGCCTCTCCGGCATCACTGGCGGAGTGATCGCCCTCGTCGCGTGGCTAATGGGTTGGATCGCAGGCGTCGTGGGAGACGTCGGCACCGGCCTGCAGAACCAGGCGATCGAGAACGTGGGGGTGGTCAGCCATTTGCTGCTTCCGACCGACGGCCTGTGGCGAGGCGCGATCTACGCCCTCGAGCCGGATGCCTTTCTCGCTACGCTTCGCGCGGCGGGGACCGTGGCGCGAGCCAACCCGTTCGCACAGGTGGATCCGCCGCCGATCTCGTTCCTCGCGTGGGTCGTGCTCTGGTTCGCGCTGATGCTCGGGCTGAGCATCTGGAGCTTCAGGACGAGAGAGATCTAGGGATATAGACCCCGCTCTCGTGTCGCGCCGGCGACGCGTGACACCGCCCGTACGTACGCCGCCATCCGCATGTCGAGCTTTTTCTCAAGCTTGGTTTTCAGCACTTCCGAGAATGCTCGGGAGAGGATCGCCTTCAGCTTCTGGTTGACCTCGTGCTCGGACCAGAAGAACGACTGCAGGTCCTGCACCCACTCGAAGTACGACACCGTGACGCCGCCCGCGTTGGCGAGGATGTCGGGCACGACGAAGATGTCGCGCTCGCGAAAGATCGCGTCGGCCTCCGGCGTCGTCGGCCCGTTGGCGCCCTCGACGATGAGCTTCGCCTTGATGTCGCGCGCATTGCGCGACGTGAGCTGGTTGCCGATCGCGGCCGGCACCAGGAGGTCGCAGTCGACCGTTAGCAGCTCCTGGTTGCCGATCTCCTGCGCGCCCGGGAATCCCCTGAGCGTCTTCTCGCGAGCCCGATACTCGAGCACGCGCTTGATCGAAAGGCCAAGCGGGTTGTAGATGCCGCCGTAGTCCTCCGACACCGCGACGACGGTGCAGCCCGACTCCTCGAGCAGCTTCGCGCTGATGCTGCCGACGTTGCCGAAGCCCTGCACTGCGACGCGGGTCTGGTGAGGCTGGCGGCTCAGGTGTTCCAGCGCCGCCATCGCGCAGATCGTCACGCCGCGACCGGTGGCCTCGATGCGGCCCAGCGATCCGCCCACCTCGATCGGCTTGCCGGTCACCGATGCCGGCGCCGAGTAGCCGAGGTGCATCGACAGCGTGTCCATGATCCAGGCCATCGTCTGGCCGTCGGTGTTGACGTCAGGAGCGGGAATGTCGCGGTCGGCGCCGAT
>DATNML010000187.1:0-2733 GCA_035602315.1 Candidatus Dormiibacterota bacterium | reverse complement strand
CTGCAGGCGTTCGCGCGCCGGCTGGAATGCGAGTGCGACGACAGCCGTGGCGACGAGCGAAAGAATGAGATTGGCGCCCGTGCCACGGCCGACGATCGAGCCGATCCCAACCACCACGGCGACGTAGAACAGGGCGATCATGATCGCCAGCGCGCCATAGACGACGGTGCGGTTGATGACAATGTCGACGTCGTAGAGGCGGTACTTGAGGACCGCGAAGCCGATCGTGGCCGGCAGAACAACGGCCACGATCAAGAGCGGGATGGCGAACGCGTTGAGGGCCGTCGCAATCCACAGGCCCGCGACCGCCGCGAACACGCCGACGAAGATCCATCGAAGCTGCTGCCTGACTTCGATCGTGCCGCGTCTGTAGCGGATCAACATCGACGCCACGCCAGCAGCGCCGGTTAGCAACAGCCCGATCCAGGCGATGCTCTCGAGCCCGGCAGCGAGCGGAACCGCCGTCGCGGGGGTGTTCCCGGAGCCTACCGATCGGGGGTCAATGATCGCCGCGACGGTTGACAACAAACTGCCCACTACGCCCATGGCCACGAAAGGGATCCACCGTCGGGAAAGGGGGCGACCGTTGGGGAAGATGAGGAAGCTGGTGATGAGAAAGCCCAGCACTAACTGACCGAGCACCAACCCGGTGGTGGATATGAAGTCGGCAGCGGGAAATGCGGCCGGCGCGTAGTGTGCGTCGGCCGGGTAGTAATTACCGGTGTTCGAGATCGGAAGAAGGAGGCCGATCGCGAGGAGCAGCCAGCCGATCACGTTCCTGGGCTGGCGTCGCGCGATGATGAAACCGACGACAAGGAATTCCAGGCAGCCGAAAAGCAGGGCGGCATCGAGAAGGCCCGGCCGCTGGCCCGGCGGGACACCGGCGGGCGTCCGAACGAGGACGTAACCGGCAAAGGCCAGGTCCAGCGTGGCCAGCACCAGCCCGGCAAGCCATAGGATGCTTCGCCAACGGATCCGCTTCACCGCTCCGACCTCGGCAGAACCATAGGGCACTCCCCTCAAGTAGCTATTTTCAGACCTTTTCACGTGCCAGAAAGCCTGCTAGCACCCCCGGCCGAGGGACACCCTCCCATCTAAGTGGGGGGGGAATTGCTGCTAGCGGATCGAAAGTCCTTGCGCCTCGAGGACGCCGAGGATCATCCCTTCGCTCTGTTCGCGGGCTTTGCGATACGAATCCGCTGATGAGGCGTCGCCGTTCTTCGTCGTCTCGCGCAGCAGGCGGTCGAGCTCCTCATCGAACAACTCCGACACCAGCTCGGGCGAGTGGGTGACCGCGCGGTCGTCGGCGTCGGGCACCGTGACCTGGTGAAGGGTCCGCTGGGCAATCATGTAGCGGTAGATGCGGTCGGTCGCCAGGTCTTCCATGTAGCCGTCCAGCAAGCTGGCGCCCTTCCCGTTCAGCACGCCGTTGCGGTAGCGAATGACGGTGCGCACCGCCGCCCGGGTTCCATCGAGCGTTCGCTTGCCGACGCCCTGCGGGCTGGGTCGCAGGTCGAGGTGAATGTCGGCGTCCTTGCGCCGGGCATTCATCTGATTTGGATAAGGGAACTGGTTGACGGCGATCTCATTCTGGTCGGGGTGCCCGGTCCAGGCGCCATCCATCAGGCTGTTCGCCTCGTTCTTCTTGTCCTGCTCCAGTACCTTGAGGGCGCGGGTGTTGAGCTCCGCATCCTCGCGGCTCGGATAGAGCGCCGTCATGCCGCCGATCGCCAGCATGCCGCGCTTGTGGCAGACCTCGGGCATGACCTCGCGCACCGCCTGGAAGAAGGCGACGTCGTGGGGGATGGTGTTGCGATCGGGGAGCACCCAGGTCGGATCAGCCAGCGTGAAGTCGATCAGGCTGGCCATGTAGTCCCAGCGGCCCAGGTTGAGGCCCATCATGTGCTCGCGCAGGTTGTAAGCGAACTCTTCCATTTGGTAGGCCATCGGGTGTGACTCCACCAGCGCCATGCATTTGATGTAGTCCTGGGGCCAACCCCGCGCCTGCGCGATGGCTCGGAACAGGTCTCGCCACCAGAGTGCCTCGTCGGCGGACTCCGACTTCGGGATATAGATCGAGAGGGGATGCCGCAGTCGCGCCGGGTCGACCTGGTAGGCGACCATCGCCACATCGAACAGGGGCGCAGCCATGCGCTCCCCCTTGATAACGCCGGCCTGCTCGAGGTGGAGGCCACGCGGCCGCGTGTAGGTCACCGTCTTGCTCTCGTTGATCGACACTTCGCGATCGCGTTTCTTGTCGTGGTAGGTCAGCTCGCTGCGAAGCGCCGCGATGATGTTGGCGATTCCGCTCGTGATGTTGGGCCAGGCGTTGGCCACCGAATCTTCCAGGTCCAGCATCACGCCCGGTGCCCCAGAATTGAGCATCTTGACGACCAGCTCGGCATCGTCGGCAGGGCCGGTCATCTGGTTGCGCTGATCCTGGCACCACCCGGGGAGCGAGACCTTCCAGCTGCCGGAGGTCGCCTCCGAGGGCGGGAGGTGGGTGGGGAGGTGCCCGTGATGGGCCTCCGCGAGCACCTGACGACGCCTGGCGGCGAGCTCCTGCTGGCGCGGCGTGAAGGCCCGGTGCAGGGGAAGCAGAAACTCGTGGAAGCCACGCGGCAGGTCGCGCGACGGATCGAGATCGGGCGGCGCCTGATTGATCGGTGGATCAGTCGGCATCACCGTCTTCATGGTTGTAGCTGACTGTAGCAGCGACGCGCCGCTGCACCA
>DATNML010000186.1:0-20600 GCA_035602315.1 Candidatus Dormiibacterota bacterium | reverse complement strand
CACCACATGGAGCACCCGCACGCTCCCATTGTGGACGCCGCAGTGGAGCATCGACGCCGTGGACTTCATCAGCCCCAACGAGGGTTGGGCACTCGTAAGTGCGCGGCTTTACCACACGGGCAACGGCGGAAGGACCTGGACCCTAGTCAACGCCAATCTTCCTCCACCACCACTAAATGTCCTCCAGCCATCGAGCCTTGACTTCGTTGACGCCAGTGATGGATTCTGGGCGACCGGCTCCCAACTTCTTAAGACAACAGACGGCGGGCACAGCTGGACCGTCATCCAAACTACAGTCCAATGACCCCTCTGCCTGTCGGCCTGCGGAAATAAATGCCCGTCGGGCTGAACCAAGACGAGCTGAACCCGGGAGCGTCCGCCTGGGGGCCGTGTGCCTGCGAGCGCTTGACAGCTTATCTGACAGCTTACTCAGGGCATTCCGTGGCGCGCTGGGACACGCCGTGACATGAACGCGTCAGACCACCAAGTACGTGAGACACTCCCTGGCATCCCCTGACACGTCCAGACTAGGACGGTCAATCTCCTCTTAATCCCATGCTCCCCGATTCGGACTCGCCACCGGATTTGCCGTCCAGCGCGGTCCGCTATGGTTCGCGGACGTCCGCTGCTGTGGCTGTCATCTTGGCTGTCAATACGCCGAAAGCTGGCGGGGATGGATGGGAATCGAACCCACCAAGGACACCTCAACAGCGCCCTTCAGACGGTTTTGAAGACCGCGGGAGGCACCAGCCCCCGTACATCCCCAGCCCAGCTACATTAACGACGCGCGCGGCGTAACTGGACGATGGTGGAGGATGGCGCCGCGGCGCTAAACCGCTGGCGTGATCAGCGCTTCGAGCTTGGCTTTCAGGTCGCCCTTCATGTTCGGCCGGTAGCCGACCGTTCGCTCCGCCGGCTTGCCATCTTTGAAGATGATCACCGTCGGGATGGACATGATGCCGAGTGACATCGGGGTCGCCGGGTTCTCGTCGATGTCCATCTTCAGGATCTTGACCTTGTCGCCCAGCTCGCCATGGATCTGCTCGACGATGGGTGCGATCATCCGGCACGGGCCGCACCACGTCGCCCAGAAGTCGACGAGCACGGGAATCTCGGACTTGAGTACTGCGCTCTCGAACTCGCTGTCGGTGACCGCTTGGATGTTTCCCATTTAGGAAGCTTTCTCCGTCTTGGAATCTGATTTGGACTGTGGCTTCGCGTCAGGCTTCGACTCTGATTTGGTCTCCGGCTTTGACTCCGACTTGGTCTCCGGCTTGCTTTCCGAGCTCCCTTCCTTGCCAGGCGCGACGCCGTTGCTCGAGGACCCTTCAGAGCTCTCGCCGGATGCCTTGTAGTCAGTGGTATAGAACCCGCTGCCCTTGAAGCTGATTCCAACCGGATACAGCATCTTGGACAGCTTGCCCTGACACTTGGGGCACGTCTTCAGCGGCTCTTCGGTGATCCTCTGGACGATCTCGAACTGGTGGCCGCAATTGCTGCAGCGGTAACCGTAGGTTGGCATTTCTTGTTTGGGTTCCTAACTATAAACGTCGATCTGGATCGAGCTTGAACAACACCATCCCGGAGGGCGGTTTGGGATGGAAGTAGGTGCTCTTCTGAGGAAGAGTCTTCCCTTCTTGAGCCAGCTTCAAAACCCGGCGCAGGTCTGGCGCATCCAGGAAGAAGGCCGCCGAACCCACCCCTTCATCCACCCACCGCACGGCCTCCGCCGGGTCGCGGGTGTACAGAAGGAAGTCTTCCGGCTTCCGCTTGCCCAGGATGTTATCGATCACCTGGCGGTGCAGCTCCACCACGGCCATCTCCCCTTCCAGGGGAAGCACCTGGAAGCGGTGGTCCCGGTAGGCCCCCGCGGCAACCTGGCCGCGAATGGCCGCCAGCGTGTCCTCGAGCGACGCCTTTTCCTCGCCCCCCGTAACCGCCACCCCCGCCTTCAGCACCCGGTGGGTCGGCAGCACCTCCAGGCCGGGGTCGTCGAGGTCGGTCAGCAGCGCCAGGGTGAAGCGCGAAGCCGCGGCCGCGGCGCCCCCCACCTCTTCGGCGTGGGCCAGCGCCGTCTCGTAGCGGTGGTGGCCGTCCGCAATCAGGACCGATAGCGATCGGAGCGCGGCCTGTATCGCGGCGTGAAGCGCAGGGTCGGAGATGACCCACAGCCGGTGCTCGGTGCCCTCGGAGCCCGTGAACTTGACCGCCGGCTCGCGCCTGCTGACCACCTCGGTGATCTGAGGTAGGGCGCTCCCGCGCCCCTCGTACACGAACCACAGCGGCTCCAGGCTGGCCTTAGTTGCCCGCAGCAGCGCCAGGCGGTCCTCCTTCGGCCCGCTGTGCGTTCGCTCGTGAGGCAGCACAACCCGGTCCTCGTAGGGCTGGAGCCGGAGGGCCGCGATCAGGTCCCGCCGGCGCCTTCCGCCGAACCGGACCTCGTGCAAGTACATCGACGGGGGGTCGGGCTCCAGGATGCCGTTGTCCAGCCATTCGTCGAAGGTGCGGGCGGCTCGCTCGTAGTCTCGGCCCGGTCGGGTCAGGCGGACCACGTTGTAGGGCGAACGCGCCTCGTAACGGGCCAGGTCGGAGTCAGGGATGACGTCGTAAGGAGGCGCCACCAGCGAGCTCGGATCCCCGGCGCGGGCCAGGTGGTACCGGAGACCTGGCAGGGCGCGAACGTCAGCGATCGGTTTGGTCGCCGAGCTCGACGTAGCGCAGGTCGGACATCCCCGGCACGTCGCGCAGCTTGGCCAGCACGTCAGTCGCGACGCGGTCGTCGACGGCCAGGATCATCATCGCGTTGCCACGGGGCGCATCGCGGCCAACCTGCATGCTGGCGATGTTGACGTCGTGCTCGCCGAGGATCGTGCCCACGCGTCCCACGACGCCTGGTCGATCGTCGTGCCGGCTGACCAGGAAGCGACCTTCTGGAACCAGGTCGACGCGAAAGGAATCGATGCGGATGGCGCGCGGCTCACCCATCAGGACGGTGCCGGCCAGCTCGTGGCCGCCCATGCGGACGGTGACCAGGCTCGCGTAGCTGCCGTGCGCCGGGCTCCGCCGCTCGACCAGCTTCACGCCGCGGCTCGACGCGATCAAGCGCGCGTTGACGGCGTTGATGCGATCTTCGGTGAACGGCTGCAGCACTCCTTTGATGGCGGCCGCGACGAGGAGGTTGACGTCGTGCTCGGCGAGCTCGCCCTCGAAGTCGAGCTCGATCGAGCTGACCCGGCCGGCGAAGAGCTGCGTGTGCAGAGCCGCCAGGCGCTGGGTGAGGTCGGCGAAGGGCCGGAGGTAGGCAAGCTCTTCCGGGGGCATCGCGGGGGCGTTGACCGCGAACCGCGGAAGATCACCTGCGAGCACCGCGGCCACCTCTTCGGCCACATCAAACGCGACCGAGACCTGCGCTTCGATCGTCGAAGCTCCTATGTGCGGAGTCGCGATGAAGTTGGGCAGCGCCAGCAACGGGTGATTGCCGGGCGGCTCGGTCACGAACACGTCCGAGGCGGCGGCCGCGAGGCGTCCGGCTTTCAAGGCGTCGAAAAGCGCAGCTTCGTCGATGATGCCGCCACGAGCGGTGTTGATCAGGCGAGCACCGGGCTTCATCAGCGCCAGCTCCGAGGCGCCGAGCAGGTTCCGGTTGGCGTCGACCAACGGCACATGTACGGTGACAAAGTCCGCGCGCTCGAGCAGCTCGTTCAGGCTCACCAGCTCGACGTTGAACAGCTCCGCCCGCTCGACCGAGACGACCGGATCGTAGGCGACGACCTCCATCTCGAGCCCATGCGCGCGCTTGGCGACCTCGGAGCCGACGTTGCCAAGCCCGATCACCCCGAGGGTCTTGCCGCGGACCTCGGTGCCGATGAACTTCGCGCGAGTCCACTCTCCGCGCTTGACCGACGCGTCGGCCTGCGGCACCCAGCGCGCGAGCGAGAAGAGCAGCGCAATAGTGTGCTCGGCGGCGGCGATGATGTTGCCGCGCGGCGCGTTGACCACCAGAATGCCCTTGAGCGTGGCCGCGGGAACATCGATGTTGTCCACCCCAACGCCCGCCCGCCCGACTACGCGGAGCTTTCGCCCGGCTTCGAGAACAAGGGCGGTGACACGCGTCTCGCTCCGGACCACCAGTGCGTCGAAGTCCGGAATCCGCTCGATCAGCTCCGCCTCCAACAGCTTGCTGACCACGGTCACCTCTCCCGCCCGGCGCAGCCGTTCCAGCCCGTCCTCGGCCAGCGGGTCGGCGACCAGGATCCGGGGCACTACCGTGCCGCGGCGGCGACGCCCTGGAACGAAGACGTGAGTGCTGCCACCGCGCGCCCGTCCGCGGGCGCGACGTCCAGCTCCTCCAACGCCTGCTCGATGGCCCAGAGCACCTGGACCACGTCACCGTCCGCGACCGCGCCGAGGTGTCCGACCCGGATCATCTTGCCGGCCATCTTGGCCTGGCCGCCTGCGATTACGACTCCGTACCTGGTGTCGAGCAGCTTGCGGAAGGCGGCGACATCGAGGCCGGGGGGCGGCACCGCGGAGGTCACGGTGTTCGAGCGGTATCCCTCGCGCGCGTACAGCTGGAAGCCCAATGCCACGAGGCCGGCCTGCGTCGCGCGCGCCAGCCGCGCATGCCGTGCATAGACGTTGTCCAGGCCCTCTTCCTCCAGCATATGCAGGCCTTCCTGGAGGGCGAATGCCACGCCGACTGCGGGCGTGAACGGGGTCATCCCCTTCTCGGCCCATGTCTTCGCCTCTTTCCAGTCGAAGTAAAAGCGCGGTGACCTCGCCGTCGCCTGCTGCGCCCATGCGCGCTCGCTCACGCTGACGAGCGCGATTCCGGGCGGCGCCATCCAACCCTTTTGCGAACCGCTGACCGCGACATCGATGCCCCACGCGTCGGTCTCGATGTCAATCGAGCTGATCGAGCTCACGCCGTCGACCACCACGATCTTTCCCGCGTCGCGCGCCACGCGAGCGAGCTGGCGAAGTGGGTTCGTGAGCCCGGTCGACGTCTCGTTATGTGTGAGCAGGACGACCTTGGACTTCGGGTGGCTCTCGAGCACCCGCGCCAGGTCGTCGGGCTCGACAGGTTGGCCCCATTCGACTTCGAGGCGCACGACGTCCGCCCCATACGCAGACGCCAGCGCGGCAAATCGTTCGCCAAAGTTGCCGCACAGGGCGACGACCACCTCATCTCCGGGCGAGACCAGGTTGGCAACTGCCGACTCAAGACCCCCGGTCCCGGAGCTGGTCAACAGCAGTAGATCGTTCGACGTCTTGAACACGCGCTTGGCGCCGGTCGTGATCTCCGACAGGATCGCGGCGAACTCGGGGCCGCGGTGGTCGATCATCGGCCGGTTCATGCTGCGCACGACGCGCTCGGGAAGCGGCGTCGGGCCGGGGATCCGCAGCTGCGTCTGGAAGGTCATGGCCGTGCCCTTAGTGCTGCTCGGTCGTGTACGGGAGAAGCGCGATCGCGCGCGCGCGCTCGAGCGCGGTCGTCAGCGGTCGCTGGTGCCGGGCGCACGTGCCGGTGACGCGACGCGGAAGGATCTTGCCGCGGTCGCTCACAAATCGCCGCAGGCGCGAGATCTCCTTGTAGTCGATGTAGCTGACCTTCTCGACGCAGAAGCTGCAGACCTTGCGGTGCTGGCGCTTCTGACCTCTCGGTCCGCCTCCGCCGCTGCCGCCGCCTGATTCACGTTGTGGACGGTTGACTGCCATCAATGACTCCTAGAAAGGTATTTCGTCCGGGTCGACGTCGCGTGGCGCGTCGTCCGGAGCGGGGATGTCGTCGTGGGCCGCGCCGCCGCCGCTGCGGGCCGGCACTCCGGAGGTGCTTGCACTGCCGCCGCCGCCGCCGGCTCCCCTCGGCTCGAGAAACTGCACGTCGTTGGCGATGATCTCGGTGACCCGGCGCTTCTGGCCGTCCTGGCCCTCCCAGGATCGGGTCTGGATGCGGCCCTCGACGTAGACCAGCGCACCCTTGCGCGTGTACTGCGCGACGGTCTCGGCCAGGTTTCGCTTGCCGATCGGGTACGCGACGATGTTGTGGTAGTCGGTGAACTCCTTCTTCTCGCCGTCCGGGCCGCTCGACCACCGGTTGGTGGCGATGCTGAAGTTGGTCACCGCCGTCCCGCTTGGCGTGTAACGCATCTCCGGGTCCTTGGTGAGCCGGCCGATGAGCATCGCTTTATTCAGGTTTGACATTTAAGACTCCTCCTGATCCGCACGAGCCGCCGGAACTACTGCTTCCGATTCCACTGCAATGGGCTCCAGGACTACCTCCGCAGGCGGTGGCGCGACTACCGTCGCGACCGCAGCCTTCTCGGGCTTGCGCACGATGAGATGCCTCAGCACTTCCTCGGTGATCTTCAAGGCAGCCTCGAGCTCAGGCACCCTCCCGGGGTCGAACTGAAAGTCCTGGAGGACGTACGAGCCCTCCTTCTGGTGCTTGACCTCGTAGGCTAGCTTGCGCTTGCCCCAGAGGTTGGTGCGCTCGACGGCGCCGCCCGATCTTTCGATCAGCGTGTTGACCCGCTTCACCGCATCCTGGACCTTGTCGTCATCCAGGTCGGCGCGGACGATGTACAGAACCTCGTATTCCCTCAAGGGGACCTCCTTCCTATGGGTTCAGGCTTCAGTCGATCGGTGGCGACTAGCCCACCGGCCGAAGCCAGAAAGGGTAGGTCGGTATTCTACCGTAGGTCATGGCAACGAAAACCAAGGCTGGAGTGCGCACAGGGAAAGGCGGCCGGCGTCCGCCGGTCAAGGTCCAGAAGGGGCGCGACATTCCGCTGCTCCCGATCGCCGTCGCCGGAATCCTGCTGGCGTTCGCGATCGGGGTCATCATCTACACCGTCGTCAACAACCGGCCCACTCCGCCGCCGCCGACCGCGGCCAACATCCCTTGCGACCAGCTCGAGCACACGCAGGTCCACTACCACGCCGCGCTGCAGATCCTCTATCACGGCACACCGCTGAACATCCCCAGCGATGCAGGCCGCCTGAGCACCTGTTTCTACTGGCTGCACGTCCACGCTGAATCTGCCGGCGTCATACACATCGAATCTCCCGCAAACCAGACATTCACCCTCGGCCAGTTCTTCGCCGTGTGGGCCGCGTCCAAGGGAACGCCGCAGCCACTTGACGCCACACATGTGTCGACCCTGACTCTGGGCCCGGGAGACAAGCTTGTCGTCTATGTCAAAGAGGAAGGGAAGGACCCCGTGCTCTACACCGGCGACCCGAAAGCGATCGTCCTCAAAAACCACGAGGTGATCACGCTGGAGATCACACCGCCCACGGTGACCCCGCCGCCTACTTTCACGTTCCCGAGCGGGCTTTAATCGCCTCTAAGAGAACCCGCGCCGCACGGTAGTGCTCGAGCGCGTCCTGGCTGTTCGCTGCGCGCTGCGCCCGGTCGGCCAGCCGCAGGTGAGTCTTGACCGGGTCCGAGTCAAAGCCGAAGCGCTGACCTTTTTCGACCGAGCGAAGTCGCTGCATCCGGTGGCGGTCGCCATGCGCTTTGATCAATTCCTTCTCGCGGGCCAGGATTTCCTTGGCCTCCGTTTCGCCACCGAGCGCTACGAGCGCCTCGGCTTGGCACAGGCGCGCATCGGTGCCCAGCGGCCATTCGGTGGATTCCACGGCCGCGCCCAGCGCGGCCAGCGCCCGGCTGGCATCACCGGTGGCGAGGAGAACGCGAGCCTTCTCGAGCGCCAGCTCGCGCTCGACGCCGGGAAGGCGTCCTTCGAGCAGGTAGTCGACCTCAGTCCCAAGACGCCCGGCGATCACTCGGAGCACGCGAGTCGAAGGCTGGCTCTGCCCGTGCTCGACCTGGTGCAGAAAAGCCCGGCTGAAGTCCTCACCGCTGACACGTGCGAGGCTCATTCCCCGTTCATGCCGCACACGGCGGATGCGATCCCCGAGCGTTTCGTCTTTCGGCACTGTAAAGCGTTACTTTACAAGTAATCGCGGGGATCCAGGCTGCGAGTGAGGGTGGTGAAGTTCTTGAACCCGTCCCCGGCGACCATGCCTGTGTCCTCGATGCGCACACCGCCCAGTCCCCGCAGATAGAGACCGGGCTCCACCGTCACTACGTCGCCCTCGAGCAGAGGGTTCTCGTCCGGTGCGCGCAGCCTGGGTTCCTCGTGGACGTCAAGGCCGACGCCATGGCCGGTGGAGTGCGTCATCTTGGCAACTCCATCCGGGCCCTCGAAGCCCTTGGTCGTGGTGCCGAAGCCGCGGTCGACCAGGACGTGGCACACCGCGTAGTGAACGTCTCGACCCGAAGCCCCCGGCCGGATGGATTCGATCCCCGCGTCGAGCGCCTGCAGCACCGCCGCGTGCATGCGACGGACATCGTCCGGGATCTCGCCCACCACGACGGTGCGCGTGATGTCGCCGTGGTAGTGGCTGGTCCGGCCGCCGGGAAAGATGTCGATGACGACCGGCGCGCCTGCCCGGATCTGCCCCTCGCCCCGGTAGTGCGGCATCGCGGACTCGGGAGAGCCGGCGATGATCATGTCCGGGCATGTGAAGCCCATCTCGCCAAGCAGCAGCGACGCGCGCGCAAACAGTCGCTCAGTGGTGAGAGGGCTGTCGTCGAGCCACAGGATCCCATCCCGGATGTCCGCCTGCGCGAGCTGGCTCACGACCTCGACCACCGCCGCTTCCCCGGCGCGCTGCGCGGCTTCGATCAGGCTGGCTTCCTCGGGAGACTTGTGGCGGCGCTCGACGCGGAAGAGGTCCAGGTCGATTTCGACGTCGAGCCCCGCTGCTCGCAGCTCCTCGAGATAGCCTGCCTCCAGCCTTGGCGACACCCGCGCGGCCTTAGATTCGCGCTGGCGAAGCAGCTTGGCCGCGAGCCGGGCATAGGAGGCATAAGGACCGGCATCTTCGAACCCGGCCTCCTCGAGCGTCAGCTTCCTGACCGCTTTGCTTTGGACCCTGGCGCGATCGATCTCGAGCGGGCTCGCGACCAGCACGTCGTCTCCCTCGCCAAAGCGGATGTAAAGGGCGGTTTCGACCTCGAAACCCGTCGCATGGATGAAGTCGGCGTCACCGTGTCCGCTTGGGATGAGAACGATCGGCTTCATGGTGTCTTCTTGATGTGGCGTTCGATCGCGGTGGCAAACAGGATCGCCAGGGCGGCCGGCGCAGCGGAATCGACCTCCTCGGTGACCCGCGCGGCCACGCGCTTGGGCAGCTGCTTGCGCACGAGCTCGAGGTGCTGCTCGTACACCTTGCCGAGCGAGCGGTGGCCCGTGCGGCCCTCGAGGTTCAGCTTCTCCTGCACCTCGTAGCCCCCGGTATACGCGACCTCGTAGCCGAGACCGCGGAGCTGCACGAGGTCGCGGCGCAGGGTACGTTCGGAGACGCCGGCGCGTTCGGCCAGCTCGAGAGGGTTGAGACCGGGCTCAGCGATGACGACTGAGAGGATGCGCAGCAGACGGGCGAGCCGGGCGGCCCGATTCACCCCGCCGAGGCGTGCTTAGCCGATTTCTTCCCAGGACGTGGCATTGCCCTCAAACGGATCGGGCTCGGCCTCTTCCTGGTTCCCCACCTTCTGGTGGAACCTGCTGGCGATCATCTGGTAAGCCATCGCCTTGGGAATGCCGAGCTTGGTGAGTGACTTCACCTCGTCGGCCATAACCTTGTCGCGGGCAGCCTCGACGGCGGCAAGCACCTCTTCGACGGAAGCCGTCCTCTTGACCATAGGTGTTTGATGATACCCAAGCCAACCCGTTCTTAATCGCGCCTTAGACTTGACCGTGGGTGCCTGCAGCAAGGAGAGCTGGGGGGTTGGATGGCGACTGAGTACGCTCCGGACAAGATCAGAAACGTGGTCCTCCTGGGCCACTCGCACGACGGCAAGACCATGCTCGCGGAGGCCATGCTGTTCGCGTCGGGGACGATCGCCCGCATGGGCTCCCCGGACCAGGCGACGGCGACGACCGACTTCGAGCCCGAGGAACAGAAGCGCAAGATCTCGATCAACCTCGGCGTGGCCTTCGCCGAGCACAACGGCTACAAGATCAACATCCTTGACGCGCCGGGGTTCTTCGACTTCGCCGGCCAGGTGCTGAGCGGGCTCCGGGTGGCCGACGGCGCGGTCGTAGTGGTCGGAGCCGGGCCGCAGCTGGCGGTCGGCACCGAGGTCGCGTGGGAGCACTGCAACAAAACGAAAAAGCCCCGGATCGTGGTGGTCAACAAGCTGGACAAAGAGAACTCCGACTTCTACGGCGCGGTCGCCGCCATGCGCGACCAGCTCTCGCCGCGCCCATTTCCACTGCACCTGCCCATCGGTTCGGAGCAGGACTTTCGCGGCATCGTCGACCTGCTGCACCTCAAGGCGTTCGTGACGACTCCGGACGGCAAGGGCAGCGAGGTTCCCATCCCGGACGACATGCAGAAGCTTGTCGATCAGCACCGGGGTCAGCTCATTGAAGCGGCTGCGGAGAGCGACGACTCGCTGCTCGAGAAATACCTCGATGCCGGAACGCTGAGCGAGGAGGAGATCCAGCGCGGGCTGCGGGAGGGAATCCTGGCCGGGGTGATCGCGCCGGTGGTGTGCTGCTCGGCGACCAAGCTGCTCGGAGTTCGAACGTTGATGTCCACGATCGCCGAGTTGATGCCACCGCCGGCGGCGGAGCCGGACAAGCCTGTGAAGGCCTTCGTCTTCAGCACCGGCGGCGACCAGTTCGGGCGCGTCAGCTACTTCAAGGTCGTGGCCGGCACCGTCAAGGCCGACGCGCACCTGCCCAATTTGAGCCGGGGCGGTGAGGAGAGGCTCGCGCAGATCTTCTTTCCGCGCGGCAAGGACCACGTCGCGACGGCCGAGGTGCGGGCCGGCGACATCGGCGCGGCCACCAAGCTCGCGCACACGCTCACAGGTGACACGCTGGGCATGAAGGACGGAGGCCCGCTGCCACCGCTCGATCTGCCGGGGCCCGCCTACAGCGTCGCCATCACTCCGAAAGCGCGAGGCGACGAGGAGAAGATATCGAGCGGCCTTGCGCGCCTGAGCGAAGAGGATCCGACGCTGCACGTCGAACGCGTCGAGGAAACGAAGCAGCTCATCATCGCGGGCCTCGGGGACGTCCACCTGGACGTCACGCTCGAGAAGCTGAAGCGCAAGTACGGCGTCGAGGCGACGACGGAGGTCCCGCGCGTCGCCTATCGCGAGACCGTTTCCGGCCACAGCCGGGCCGAGGGCCGGCATGTCAAGCAGTCCGGCGGCCACGGCCAGTACGGGGTCTGCACAATCGAGGTCGGCCCGACCAAAAGAGGCGAAGGCTTCGTGTGGGAGGACAAGATCTTCGGGGGAGCGATCCCACAAAACTTCCGGGCCTCGGTGCAGAGAGGGATCGTCGACAACATGGCCAAGGGCGTGGTCGCCGGATACCCGATGGTCGACGTCAAGGTGACCCTCACTGATGGCAAGTTCCACCAGGTCGACTCCAACGACATGGCATTCCAGATCGCAGGCTCGATGGCCATCCGCAAAGGCGCGCTCGACGCCGGGCCCGTGTTGCTGGAGCCGGTGGTCGAGGCGGACATCCGGGTGCCCGAGAAGAACCTCGGCGCCATCATGTCCGACATCAACGGCCGCCGGGGCAAGATCCTCGGGACCGAGCCGGACGACGGCTACGAGAGGGTGCGGGCCACGGTGCCGGAGCACGAGATGCTGCGCTTCGCGCTCGACCTACGGTCGATCACGCAGGGCAGGGGCAGCTTCCAGATGAAGTTCTCGCACTACGACGAGATGCCTGCGCACCTGGCCAAGGCCATCATCGAGGACTTCCAGAAGCAGCATGAGGCGTCGAGCTAGCCTCCGAAGCTAGTATCGGCTTCGTGAGTCCGGCCAGCGATCACGACGTCTGTGTGATCGGCGGAGGCGTGACCGGCGCCGGCATCGCGCGCGACCTTTCCTTGCGCGGGCTTTCCGTGCTGCTGTTGGAGAAGGGCGATTGGGGTGCCGGAACCACCGGCGGATCCAGCTGGATGATCCACGGCGGGCCTCGCTACCTCGAGTTCGACTGGGACACCACGCGGCTCTCGACCCAGGACGCCGGGTTCATCGTGTCGATCGCTCGCAACCTCGTGTATCGGGTCGTCTTTCTCGCCCCGGTGCTTCCGGATGCCCGGCACAACATCGAGCGGGTGGAGACCTTTATGGAGGTCTACGACCGTTTCCAGCCCCTTAAGAAAGCCCATCCTCACAAGCGGCTCACCGCAGAAGAGGCGCGGCAGGCCGAGCCCGGGCTCTCGCCCGACGTGATTGGCGCCGTGACTAACGAAGAGTGGGGAATCGACCCACACCGGCTCGTGTACGCGAACGTCGAGGATGCGGTCGCTCACGGGGCGCGTGCCTTGAACCACACCAGGGTCGTCGACCTGATTCGGGATGGGGGCAAGGTGATCGGGGTGCGCTACCGCGCGTCCGACGGCGCCGTGACCGAGGCCAGAGCGCGAGTCGTCGTCAATGCCACCGGCCCATGGTCTCCCCAGGTCAGCAAGCTGGCCGGCGTCGAGGTGCAGCTGCGGCCCGCCAAAGGCATCCACATCGTTTATCCGCATCGGATCTCGAACTTCTCGATCCTCACCGAGTCGATCGACGGCCGGGACCTGATCATGGTGTCGCACGGCGGCTTCACCCTGCTGGGCACCACCGATGACGACTTCTACGGCGACCTCGACTCAGTGGATGTCCTCGAGGATGAGGTCGACTACCTGCTGCAGGCGTTCGAGCGGGTCTTCCCATCCATCAGGTCCTACCGGCCGGTGCGCGTGACGACGGGTGTGCGTCCGACGCTTTACAAATGGCGTCGCTACGAGGACGAGCTGTCGCGGCGATATGAGGTGATCGACCATGCGACCGAAGGTGTTGAAGGCTTTGTCAGCATCGCCGGCGGCAAGCTGTCGATGTATCGCTTGATGGCCGAACAGACCTCTGACGCGGTGTGCCGCAAGCTCGGCAATCAGGCGAAGTGCGCCACCGCGACGACGCCTTTGCCCGGAAACGAATCGGACATGGAACCGCCATCCGAGCTCGCCCGCCGCTGCGGCATACCCGCGCTCGCAGTGATCAAGCTGCAGAGCCGGCACGGATCTCGCGCCGAAAAAGTACTTGACGGCGCGCGCGCCGGCAGGCTCGTGTGCCGCTGCGAACCGATGACTGAAGCCGAGCTCGCATATGCGGCGCGCCACGAGCAGGTGCGCACCCTGGCCGACGCGTTTCGACGCGTGGGCCTGGCCGCGGGTCCATGTGCGGGCGCCGCCTGCGTGATGCGCGCTGCTGAGGTCATCGGCGCCGAGCTCGGATGGAGTGCGTCACAGCGTTTCGCAGCGGTGCGCGAGTTTGTGCGGGGCGCGTGGCTGGGCCGAGCTCCCGTACTCGGCCATGCGGGTTGGGCTCAGGAAGAGCTCGCGCAGGGCGCGATGCGCGGGCTGCTCAACTAAGTGAGCAGTCACTGATGGGACGGGCAGACTCGCTCGCCAAGCTCGCATGGGCTTACGGCATACACCTGACGCGCCGCCGGCTCACGCGTCCGCCCTCGCAGCTGCAAGAGCTGTTCGAAACATATGGGGCGGACGGCATTCGCGCATTGCTGCCGGCGGAGCGGGAACGGCACCCCCATCTCATCGGCTGCATCAACTGCGGTCTGTGCGCGCTCGCAGCGGGACGCATGGGCAAGACGCGGCTGCCCGACCTGGCGTCGTCCTACATCCGCCTCTACTCGCGCTTGGGCGAGGCGTCCACCGACTTCGAAGGTGACGGGCCTGACCTCGAGGCGGCGGCGTCAGCCTGCCCCGTGGGCGTCCCGCTGGCCGAGGTGGCCGCGATCGTGCGCCGCATCGCAGCCGGCTGAGTCCGGGGAGCCACCCGCCAGGCCGACACACCGATCCGGATCACCGCATCACGCGCCGGGTGAGGATCGACATCACCCACTTTCCTTCCCACCGCCGTGGATGACCGCAACCCGTACCGCGACCCTTGATCCGCCGACTTCGGCGACAGGCGACTGGACGCCAGGGGTTGCGAGTTATCCACATTCTGTATACAGTCTGGGGACATCACACAACATCTAGCGCCAATGGTCAATAGGCTTCTACGCAGGATCCGCCGCACACCGGCTGTCGAATCGGTGCTTACGCGCCTCGCGGGCCAGTTCACCACGTGGCCGGCGGACGACTTCGGACGCTTCGTCAGCGCCTCTCTAGGCACCGGGATGGCAGGCGCGATCGCCGCGATGCCGCCACCAATCGAACCGCTGCGGCCACCTCCGCCCACCTCGATCGCGCCCGCGACTTTTGAGATGCGCTTCATGCGGCTGCACGCTGAGGGGAAGTTCGACGAGATGTGGGAGATGCTCGCTGAAGATGCGCAGCGCGCATGGGGCGGGCGCGATGCCTTCATCAGGGAAATGCCTCGGCTGGATGACGACGTCGAGCTGCTCGACATGCAGGTGGTGAACGTCAAGGTGCTCGAGGGGTGGACCGACCAAGCACACCAGCGCACGTACAGCAACGTGGCGCGAATGGTGATGCGTTATCGGGTCCGCCAGCAGTGGCGCGAGTGGACATTCGACCGGCAAGTTCACCTAGTGCCGGCTGCCGGCGGATGGCGAACATTGTGTTACCCGACAAGGCCCAGAACTGCGGTGACCCGCTGATATAGTGGGTTGCGACCCATGCTTCAACAGACGATTGAAGACCAGGACCGCGACATGCGCTGGCATCGCCGGAGGAAGCGCGCGATGACGCCGCGCCGCCTGCTGCAAGAGTCCGATGAGCTGCTCTTCTGGGTCGAAGAGTGCCTGGTCCAGGAAATTCGCATCGTGCCCGGCTGGCTGGTCGCGAGGTTGATGGTCGTGCTCCGGCAAGCTCATGTGGAGCTGCCCGCACGCCTGGGCCGCGAGCGACGCCCTGAGCAGGTGATGGAGATCATCTACGACGCGCAGGCTGCCCTGATGACGCAGGCCTGCAAGAGCCGCGGTCCGGCAGAGGTGATCCCGTTGTTTGCTCGCGCCCGCGAGCGAATGCTCAGAGAAGCCGCTATCCAGTAGCGTATTTTTCACGGGTGCGGGTCGACCTTCACCTTCACTCCAACTTCTCGCACGACGGACAGAGCTCGCTGGAAGAATTGATTCGACGCTGCGCCGAGATCGGCCTCGACCGCATCGCGCTCACCGATCACAACACCATCGACGGCGCGCGCGAGCTGGCCAGGCTGGCGCCTGAGCTGACCATCGTCGGCGAGGAAGCCAAAACGCGTGAGGGTGAGGTGATCGGATTGTTCATCACCCGCCGGATGCCTCCATTCCTCCCGCCTGAGGACGTGATGGACCTGGTGCACGATATGGGTGGGTTGACTTATATCCCGCACCCGTTCGATCGCCACCGAGCCAACTTTCGGGCCGAGCGGATCGTCGAGCTCGCGGACCGGATTGACATCATCGAGACTTACAACGCGTGGTGCGAGCCGGCCGAAAACCAGGCTGCCACGCGATTCGCGGCTGACCTCGGCAAAGTCGGTGCGACGGGTTCGGACGCCCACGCCGCTAGCGAGCTAGGAAGGAGCTGGATGGAGATCGAGGACTACGCGAGCCCGCAGGACTTCCTGGAGAAGCTTCGCCATGCGCGCCACGTCGTCACCACGAGCAGTGGTACGGGTCGCCGTGCCTGACGGTGCTCGGCAGCTCCTGGTCGCCGGTTCGGTGGCGCTGGACACGCGCGACGGTCCGTTTGGGAGAGTCCACGAAACGCTCGGGGGCTCGGCCGTGTACTTTGCGCTTGCCGCGAGCCTGATCGTCCCGGTCAAGGTGGTCGCTCCAGTCGGCGCGGACGGTGTGAAGCGCCTGTTGCAGGTTTTCAGCGGCCACCCCATCGACACCGAGCTGCTACAGATCCTCGAAGCGCCCACATATCGCTGGCGGGCACGCCAGGAGCACGGAACCAACGTCCATCTCGGCAGCACCGACGACATCTATGACAGCTGGGCGCCCGCGGTGCCGGCGACTTTCGCGGACTGGGCGTTTGTGGGCTCAATGCGGCCGGACCGCCAGGCGCAGCTGATGCAGCTGCTGGGCGGGGCCGAGCTGCTCGGCGCCGACGCGATGCTGTCGTATGTCCAGGCAATGGCCCCTGATGCGCGGAACGTCCTGCGCCGGGCGGGTTGGTTCTTCTGCAATCAGGAGGAGTTCGCCGCGCTCGGCGGCAAAGATCCTAATGAGTTCCGCCGGCAGTGGTGGCTGAAAGGTCTTGTACTCAAACTGGGGCCGCTCGGCATCGCGGCGTACACGGAGTACGGCGTCCTACAGGTCCCTGCTCTAACCGACCGGCCGGTCCTCGACACCACGGGTGCGGGCGATGCGCTGGCAGGTGGAATGCTGGCGCGATGGTTGAGCACCGGCGGAGAACCGGGCGGACTGCAGGATGCGCTCGTCTGGGGCGTGGCCTGCGCGTCGATCACCATCTCATCGATTGGTGTCAAGGGCCTCGCAAAAGCAACACGTAAAGAACTGGACGAGCGGGTGGCCGAGGTCGAGGCACGCATACGCCGCGAATCGTGATCCTCGATGGCGACCTGGTCGAGCAGGAAGTCGACGCCATCGTCAATGCAGCGAACAGTGACCTCGTGCTCGGGGGCGGTGTTGCCGGTGCGATCCGCCGGCGCGGCGGTCTGGCGATCCAGCAAGAGTGCGATGCGCATGGCCCGGTGAAAGTCGGCGAGGCCGCGATCACCGGCGCGGGAAATCTACCCGCCCATCACGTGATTCATGCGGCGAGCATGGCGCTTGGCGGACGCACGACCGCGCAATCACTGAAGTCTTCGATGGACAATGTCTTTCGTTTGGCGCGCGCGCACAGCGTGCGCAGCATCGCGATCCCTGCGGTGGGTACGGGCATCGCCGGCTTTCCAATGGACGCATGCGCGCAGGTGATGGCGGCAAGTCTGCATGGCGCATTGATCAATGGATGGACGCCTGACGAGGTCCGGTTCGTGCTTTTCGGCGACGATTCGAAGACGGCATTCGAGGCCCGATTCATGTCGATTTTTGGGTCGTTTTGAGGCCCTGGCGCTGAATTCAGTTTGAATTGGGGTTGTATTGGGCAAAGACCGGCCCCTAGAATGGGCCAATCCGACCCAGAAACGGAATCTCGTATAAGGACGGTGACTAGTTGGAAGGCTACTGTTTGAAGGACAAGAAAAAGGTCGAGATGAAAGACCCTCAGCCGATCACGATGAAGAACGGCAAGCCGGCAACAGTCGGGACATGCCCGAACTGCGGCACCAAGATCTACAAGATCGGCAAGGCCTCATAACCCAAAAGGGGCCGCTCGTTCTGAGCGGTTTGTCCTGTTTTCGGATCTCAGATTTATTGGAGTGAAAAATGGAAGGCTACTGTCTGAAGGACAAGAAGAAGGTCGAGATGAAGGACCCTCAGCCGATCACGATGAAGAACGGCAAGCCGGCGACGGTGGGAACGTGCCCAATCTGCGGCACCAAGATCTACAGGATCGGCAAGTCTTCGTAGTCAGGATTTTGTAAAAGGACCGCTCCATGTGGGCGGTCCTTTTTCTCTTAGCTCGTGATCGGGGGCTCCAGAGCTCCGAGCAGGACATCGGTTGCCGACACCGCGTCGTCGACCCCAAGCATCTTGAAGATTTCGACGTTGGATGGATTGTTGACTCGCGCGATGGTCTTCTTGACCCGGAAGTGTTTTTTCGCCATCTGTAGAGCGATGAGATTGTCCTCGTCGTCGGCGGTGACCGCAAGCATCGCGTCCGCGCGCTCGATGCCGGTCTGAGAAAGAAACTTCACCTCGCATCCATCGCCGCGCATGACGATGCTGCCGAGCTGAGTCTCCAGCCAGTCGGCTCGCCTCGAGTCCCTCTCGATGAGGGTGACCTCGTGGCCTCGCTCGAGCAGGTCACGAGACAGGTAGTAACCGACCGTCCCACCGCCGACGACGATCACGTACATGCGTCGGGCACCTAGTGGCTTTCCAGCAAGGTCTTCTCGATGTGCTTGGCGCCCTCGATGGTCGGACAGATCGTGTGGAGGCCGAGCTTTTCGTACGCCTCGGCACGCTCCGGGTCGTAGATGCGGGCTACGACGCGCGGAACCTTGAAGACGTGCTTGGCGACCTGCGCGGCCATGATATTGCGGTTGTCGCCCTCCGTCACCGCGACAAATCCGTCCGCGTCCTCGATGCCGGCCCGCCGCAGCACGTCGGCGTCGGTTCCGTTGCCGACCACCTGATCACCCTTGAAATCGGACGTCAGAACCCCCCTAGAGGCGGCTCGAGAGAACTGGTTGGGGTCGCGGTCGATGATGACCACCTCGTGGCCGGTCCGGTCCATGTCCGCGGCGATCTGCGACCCAACTCGCCCACACCCTACGATCAGCAGCTTCAAGGTGGTTGATTATAGGGACGCCCTCGCGGCGCCTCTGGCCGGGCTTGTTAGGATTTGGACGCGTGCGCTTCCCATTCACGTTCATGGGTGTCATGGCGCTCGGACTCGGCCTGTGGGTGGTGGTCTACCTGGCCGGCCACCCGGGCCTTGACTCTAGCTCGCGGGGGATTGCCGCCGCGACGGTCGTGCTGACCTGGGGGTTTGCGGCGTACGTGCTGATCCGGCGGATCCGACGAGGACCGCAGCACTGATGGCCGCCGACCACTCACACTCGACGACCTCGCAGAAGGTGCTGGTCGCCGTGGGCGGCCAGGGCATCGACGCCGAGACAGTCCGGTTGGCCTGCCGGATGACCGACCCACACGGCGGACGCCTCTACGGCGTTCACATCATCGAGGTGAACCGGTCGCTGCCGCTCGGCGCGGTGCTGGACGAGGTCGTCGAGCGAGGGGAGAAGATCCTGGACGAGGTGGAGCAGCTCGCCGCGCAGTTTCAGCTGCCCGTCGAGACCGAGCTGGTGCAGGCGCGCGACACGGGCCCCGCGCTCGTGGACGAGGCAGTCGAGTGGGGCGCGGACCTCATCGTGATGGGCTTGCCGTACAAGAGGCGGTTTGGCGAGTTCAACATGGGCAAGACGGTGCCCTACGTCCTGAAGAACGCCAACTGCCGAGTGATGCTGTTCCGGGAGCACCGCGAACACTCAGCCGACTAAACCTCGATGAAGCAGGCGACCTCAAGCCGGCCGCACTATTTGGCGCGCCTCTGGGCCGAGCTCGGACGGATGGGCGGTGAGCACGACGCATTTATCAAGGTCATCATCGTCGAGCGCATCGTCAAGGCGATCGTGCTCATCGCGCTCGCGATCGGCCTCCTGGTGGCCGGTGAGAAGGGATGGCTCGCCATCTGGGCGGAGTACGCCCAGGACCCGCTGAACCTCGCAGCCGGGCACGGGCTCATCGTCCAGCTGCTGCTGCGCCTGCTCGTCCTCATCGGAAACTTCAGCCACGTCAACGTGGTGGCAATTGCCGCCATCGCGTACGCGCTGCTCGAAGGCACCGAGGGTGTGGGCCTGGCGATGCGTCGCCGCTGGGCCGAGTACCTGACGGTGATCGCGACGGGCTTGTTGATCCCGTATGAGATCTATGAGGTGATCCGCCACGTGACGCTGTTCAAGGTCGGAGCGCTGCTGCTGAACCTAGCCGTCGTGGGCTACCTGGCCTACCGCAAGCGACTGTTTGTGGGCATCTGACGCCGGAGTCAGCCACGAGCACCTGAAGCCGGCCCGATGGCTGACATACCTGGTAAGCGCGGCCAGGGTCTTCAACCCGTACACGGTCGAGGTGGTGAAGCTGATCGAGCTTGCGTCCTCGTGATACTTGCCGATCGCGGGGACCTCGCCGATCTTGAACCCGAAGGCGGCCGCCTGGATGAGGACCTGCGTGTCGAAGACGAAGTCGTTGCTGTTCTCGAGAAATGGAATCGCTTCAAGAAAGCGGCGCGAGTAGGCGCGGTAGCCGGTGTGGAACTCCGACAGGTGCAGGCCGAGCACGCGATTCTCGGCCGAGGTCAAAAAGCGATTCCCGATGCGCTTCCACCAGGGCATGCCGGCCTTGGCGGGGTCCAGGCCGAGCCAGCGCGAGCCCAGCACGATGTCGGCCTCGCCGGCCTCGACGACGCGGCACAGGTTTGGAATGATCGCCGGGTCGTACTGACCGTCGGGATGCAGCATGACCACGACGTCCGCACCCATCATCAATGCCTGGCGGTAACAGGTCTTCTGATTCCCGCCATAGCCCAGGTTGCGGTCGTGCCGGATCACGTCGAGCCTTAGCGCTGTGGCGACGCTGACAGTCGCATCGGCGCTTGCATCGTCGACGAGAAGAATCCGGTCGGCGTGGCCTCGGGGGATGTCGCCGACCACCTCCATCAGGGTCTTCGCGGCGCGATACGCGGGCAGCACGATGACGCGACGAGGGCGAGGCCCGCTCCAGGTGAGCTCGCCGAGCGGAATCGGATCGGGCCGCACCGACATTCGCTCCACGGTCAGGTAGGCCGCCACCAGCAGCGCTCCGAACGCGGCCGACCGCAGGTCGATGGCGAGCGTCATGTTGATCGCCGCATAAGCGACGCCCAGCACGGCCGCCGCGGCGCGGGGCCATCGCAGCTCGCCGGCCAGG
>DATNML010000185.1:0-3820 GCA_035602315.1 Candidatus Dormiibacterota bacterium | reverse complement strand
CCGCGCAGCAGGCAGCCGACGTTGTCGCCGGCCTGGCCGGAATCCAGCAGCTTGTGGAACATCTCGACGCCGGTCACGACCGTCTTGCGGGTGTCGTTGATGCCGACCATCTCGACTTCCTCGTTCACCTTGACCTGGCCGCGCTCGATCCGGCCGGTGACCACCGTGCCACGACCTTCGATCGAAAAGACATCTTCGATCGGCATCATGAACGGCTTGTCCAGAGCGCGCTCCGGCACCGGGATGTAGCTGTCGACCGCGTCCATCAGCTTGGTGATCGAGTCTTCCCACTGGGGGTCGCCCTCGAGCGCCTTGAGCGCCGAGACCTTGACGACGGGGATGTCTTCGCCCGGGAACTCGTACTTCGAGAGCAGTTCGCGGACCTCGAGCTCGACGAGCTCAAGGATCTCGGGATCGTCGACGGCGTCGACCTTGTTGAGGGCGACGACGATCCGCGGCACGCCGACCTGGCGCGCCAGCAGGATGTGCTCGCGGGTCTGGGGCATCGGGCCATCGGTCGCCGCGACGACCAGGATCGCGCCGTCCATCTGGGCGGCGCCGGTGATCATGTTCTTGATGTAGTCCGCATGGCCCGGGCAGTCGACGTGCGCATAGTGCCGCTTCTCGGTTTCGTATTCGACATGGGCGGTCGCGATCGTGATGCCGCGAGCCTTCTCCTCGGGGGCATTGTCGATCGAATCGAAGGAGCGGAATTCAGCGAATCCCTTCTTTGACAGAACCTTCGTGATGGCCGCGGTCAGCGTGGTCTTGCCGTGGTCGATGTGACCGATGGTTCCCACGTTCACGTGCGGCTTGGTGCGCTCGTACTTCTTCTTCGCCATTGTTACTCCTTCTCGGAATCCTCCTTAAGCTCTCGACTTCGCAACGATCTCTTCCGCGATCGACTTCGGGACTTCTTGATAGTGATGAAACTCCATGCTGTAGACCGCGCGGCCCTGGGTCTTGGACCGCAAGTCGGTCGCATAACCGAACATGTTGCCCAGCGGCACATAGGCGCGTACCACTTGCATCGTGGCCCGGCCTTCCATGCCAAGGATCTGGCCGCGCCGCGAGGACAGGTCCCCGAGGATCTCACCCATGAACTCCTCGGGCATGACGACCTCGACCTTCATGATCGGCTCGAGCAGCGTCGGCTGACCTTTGTGCATGCCGTCCTTGGCCGCCATCGAACCGGCGATGGTGAACGCCATCTCGTTGGAGTCGACCTCGTGGTACGAGCCGTCGACCAGGGTCGCCTTGACGTCGACCACCGGGAAGCCCGCCAGCACGCCGCTGTTGAGCGCCTCGATGATGCCCTTCTCGACCGCGGAGTGGTACTCCTTCGGGATCGAGCCGCCGACCACCTTGTTGACGAACTCGAAACCCTTGCCGGCCTCGTTCGGCTCGATGTTGATCTCGGCGTGGCCGTACTGGCCGCGGCCGCCCGACTGCCGGATGAAGCGGCCGACGCCGTGCGCCTTGCGCTTGATCGTCTCGCGGTAGGCAACCTGCGGCTTGCCGACGTTGGCGTCGACGGCAAACTCGCGCAGCATGCGGTCGACGATGATCTCGAGGTGTAGCTCGCCCATCCCGGAGATGATGGTCTGGGCGGTGTCCTCGTCGGTCCGGACCTTGAAGGTCGGGTCTTCCTCAGCGAGCTTGGCCAGCGCCTGGCCCATCTTCTCCTGGTCCACCTTGGTGCGCGGCTCGATCGCCACGCTGATGACCGGGTCGGGGAAGACGATCGACTCGAGCAGGATCGGATTGTCCTCGTCCGCCAGGGTGTCGCCCGTCGTCGTCTGCTTGAGGCCGATGGCCGCGGCGATATCGCCGGCGTAGACCTCCGGAATCTCCTCGCGGTGGTTGGCGTGCATCTGGAGGATGCGGCCGACGCGCTCCTTGGTGCCGCGGGTCGCGTTCCAGACGTAGGAGCCGGACTTCAGGGTGCCCGCGTAGACACGGAAGAAGGTCAGCTTGCCGACGTAGGGATCGGTCGCGATCTTGAACGCGAGCCCGGCGAAGGGCTGGTTGTCGGCCGGCTTGCGCCGTTCGGTCACGTTGCTCTTGGGGTTGATCCCCTCCACGCCGAGCTTGTCCACCGGCGAGGGCAGGAAGTCCACGATGGCGTCCAGCATCGGCTGCACCCCCCGGTTGCGCAGCGCCGCGCCCGCGAGCACCGGCACGAACCGGTTGGCGATGGTGCCCTTGCGGATGGCGGCCACGATCTCGGGGCCGGTGATCGGTTTGTCGTCCAGGTACTTCTGCAGCAGGACGTCGTCGAACTCGGCGACCGCCTCGAGCAGCTGCTTGTGGTAGAGCTCGACTTGCTCCTTCATCTCGGCCGGGACCTCTTCGGTCTCGATCGTCGTCCCCAGGTCGTCCGTATAGGTGATCGCGACCTTATTAATAAGGTCGACGACGCCCTCGAACTTCTCCTCGCTGCCGATCGGCAGCTGGATCGGAACGGCGTTGGCGCCCAGCCGCTCGCGGATCGACTTCCAGGACGCGAAGAAATCGGCGCCCATGCGGTCCATCTTGTTGATGAAGGCGATCCGGGGCACCTCGTAGCGGTCGGCCTGCCGCCAGACGGTCTCCGACTGCGGCTCGACCCCGGCAACGGCGTCGAAGACCGCGACGGCACCGTCGAGGACGCGCAGGCTGCGCTCGACCTCGACCGTAAAGTCTACGTGTCCGGGTGTGTCGATAATGTTGATCCGGTGGCCCCGCCAGTTGGCGACCGTGGCCGCCGAGGTGATCGTGATCCCTCGCTCCTGCTCCTGGACCATCCAGTCCATGGTGGCGGCGCCGTCGTGCACCTCACCCATCTTGTGGATCCGGCCTGCATAGAAGAGGATGCGTTCGGTCGTGGTCGTCTTCCCGGCATCGATGTGGGCCATGATGCCGATGTTCCGTACCTTGTCGAGTGCGTAAGTCCGAGCCATTTTTGTTTCTGCCAATTCCTAATACCTGAAGTGACTGAAAGCCTTGTTGCTCTCAGCCATCTTGTGCGTCTCTTCGCGGCGCTTGATGGTCGCACCGACCCCGTTGGCGGCGTCCATCAGTTCCCCGGCGAGCTTCTCTTGCATACTTTTCCCAGATCGGGCCCGGGCGAATCGGACGATCCAGCGGCGAGCCAGGGCAGAGCGCCGTTCCGGCTTGATCTCGACCGGCACCTGGTAGGTGGCGCCACCGATCCGGCGCGGCTTGACCTCGAGCACCGGCGTGGCGTTCTTGAGGGCGGCGTCGAAGACCTCGATCGGGTCCTTTTTGGCTACCTTCCGGATGCGGTCCAGGGAGCCGTACACGACCTTCTCGGCCGTGCTCCGCTTGCCCCGCTGCATCACGACGTTGACGAACTTAGCTACGCCCTCGTGTGTGTACACGGGGTCGGGCAGGATGACATGCTTGTGAATTCGGGGACGCCGCGGCATGTTTAGGCCTTCTTAGCCTTTTCGCGCTTGGCGCCGTACTTCGAGCGGCTCTGCTTGCGCCCCTTGGCGCCGGCCGTGTCGAGGGTGCCGCGAACCACGTGGTACCGGACACCGGGGAGGTCCTTGACGCGGCCGCCGCGGATCAGGACCACCGAGTGCTCCTGGAGGTTGTGGCCGATGCCGGGGATATAGGCGGTGACCTCCTGGCGGGAGGTCAAGCGCACGCGGGCAACCTTCCGGAGCGCCGAGTTCGGCTTCTTGGGGGTGGTGGTATAGACACGCACGCAGACGCCCCGCCTCTGCGGTGAGCCTTGCAGCGCCGGTGCCTTCGTCTTCTTCACCAGCGGCTTGCGGCCGGATCGGATCAGCTGTGAGGTAGTGGGCATGGC
>DATNML010000184.1:0-2236 GCA_035602315.1 Candidatus Dormiibacterota bacterium | reverse complement strand
ATGGCCTGGCTCGAGCGGTAGTTCTGCTCCAGGCGCACGACATGCGCGTCGGGATAGTCCTTGCGGAAGTCGAGGATGTTGCGGACGTCGGCGCCGCGAAACCGATAGATCGACTGGTCGTCGTCGCCGACGACGACCACGTTGCGGTGCTCCTGGGCGAGCTGATTGACGAGCACGTACTGCGCCCGGTTCGTGTCCTGGTACTCGTCGACGAGCACGTGCCGGAAGCGGTCGCGCCATTTGGCAAGCGCTTCCTCATCGGTGTTGAAAAGCTCGACCAGCTTCATGATCAGGTCGTCGAAGTCCAGGCCTCCTGACCGGCGCAGGACCTCCTGGTATGACTCGTAGACGCGGCGCACGATCTCGTCGGCGTAGCTGCGGTTCGGATACTCGTTGGGTCCCTTCAGCTCGTTCTTGGCCTGGGAGATGGCGTTGCTCAACGCGCCGACCGGGTAGCGCTTCGGATCCAGACGAAGTTCGTCGAGGACGCGCCTCAGCGCCGCGCGAGTGTCGTCCTCGTCGAAAATGACGAAGCTCGGCACGATCCCGATGCGCGAAGCTTCGCGCCGCAGGATCTTGACCGCCGTCGAGTGAAAGGTGCCAACCCACATCTTCTGTCCGTCTTCGCCGACCAGGTTTTCGACGCGGGCGCGCATCTCCTTCGCGGCCTTGTTGGTGAAGGTCACGGCGAGCAGCCGATCCGGCCACACGCGATGAGTGGCGATCAGGTACGCGATGCGCGCGGTGAGCACGCGAGTTTTGCCGCTCCCGGCGCCGGCGAAGATCAAGAGCGGCCCTTCGCCATGCGTGACAGCCTCCTGCTGGGGAGGATTCAGGCGCTCCAGGAGGGCCTCGACCGTGGGCATGGGTGATCCGTCGGTGGACATGGGAGTTCGAGTTTACCGGCTGCCATTCAAGCTCTTCTTCCCTGCCACTCTCCCCTCACCCCTCCCCCCTGAAGGGGGGAGGGATGGCGCCTGATATCGCCGCCTTCGCCGTTACACTCTCCGTGCCCTTGGCCCGAGAAGTCGATTTCGGCATGCGCGATCACCTCCTGTACGAGCTGGCACGCGATCTCAGCTCCTCACTCGAGCTGGATGTCGTTCTGGGCAAGGTCATGGACAGGGTCATCACCCTGATGAAGGCGTCCCGCGGCTTCATCGTGCTGGTCGACCCGGTCACCAACACGATGTCCGTGAAGATGTCCAGCGGCGAAGCCGACCCCGAGAAGATCGGCCTATTCCTAGGCTCGAAGACCGTGATCGAGCAGGTGGTCCAGATCGGTCAGGCGGTGGTGACCACCGACGCCAGCCTCGACGACAGGTTCAAGGGCCAGCAGTCGGTGATCCTGCAGAACTTGCGATCGATCATCGCGGTGCCGCTGGTCACGAAAGGCAAGGTGATCGGCGCCGTCTACGTCGACAACCCGTTCCAGGCGGCGATCTTCGAAGAGAAGGACAAGGAGTTCCTGCAGGCGATCTCCGACCTCGCCGCCATCGCCATCGACAACGCACGCCAGTACGAGCACTCGGAATATCTGCGCCGGCTGTTTGAGCTCCACGTGAACAAGCAGGTGACCGACTATGTGCTCGCGCGCTCCGATCGCAAGTCGCCCTTCCTTCTGGGTGAGCGCCGCGAGGTGACGATGCTGAACTCCGACATTGCGGGATTCTCGACGCTGTCACAGAGCATGGACGCCAGAGAGCTCGTGCACTTTCTCAACGACTACTTCAGCCGCATGATCGACGTCGTGCTCGCACATGGTGGCAACATCGACAAGTTCCAGGGCGACGGCATGCTCGTGGTGTTCGGCGCCCCAAACCCCATGAAAGACCACGCGGCGCAGGCGCTCAAGGCGGCTCGCGGGATGATCAGCGAGATCGATCGCCTCAACCGCGAGCTGGTCGATACGGGTAGGCCTGGGATCTCGGTCGGCATCGGGCTCGACACGGGCGAGGTGGTCGCGGGTCACGTCGGGTCCCAGCTCCGCATGGAGTTCACCCTCATCGGAGTGCCGGTCAACAACAGCTCGTACCTGTCCAAGGTGCGGCCTGCCAAGGTGCTGATGTCGGAGAGCACGCGCGCACTGGTGCCCGCCGGTTTCGAGGTGGCCGATTACGAGCCAATGCTGCTGAAGGGAGCCAACCAGCCGCAGCCGATCTACCAGCTGGAGCTCACCGTCACCGCGGAGAGCTAAAAAGAATCCGGCCCCTCGTTAGGGACCGGATCCGTCGTT
>DATNML010000183.1:0-20983 GCA_035602315.1 Candidatus Dormiibacterota bacterium | reverse complement strand
CATCACGCTGTGCATGCTGACCAGGGTCAGGTACTTGTCTGGCGGGAAGATGGGTGCCGTTGGGTCCAGCAGGTTGGTGCGCACGAGCATGGCGCCTATGCCCCCGAACAGCATCGCCATCAGCATCGCCACGAGGTACTGCACGCCGATCACCTTGTGGTCGAGGCTGAGGTTGAAGTATCGCCAGACGCCCTTATGGTCGTCGCCGGCCGGCTGCGGCGTCACGCGCCAGCCGAACAGCCGGGCGAGCGGGTAGCTCGCGAAGCCGATGCCAACGAGAAACATGATCGTCGCGAAGCTATAGCCCAACAGCACGCCGGTGTTGTGGCCGTCGTTCAGCTTGAAGCCTTCACCTAGCTGGACGCCCGCCCAGTAACCCGCTGCCGCGAGCAGGATCGCAGTCAGGATGTTGGTCGGGATTACGATCCGACTCTCGCTGGAGTGGATGATCCCCGGACCTTCGCCGCCGGCCAGCTCAGTCGCCATGCTCAGCTCCCCTTGACTCGCGGGCTGGGGAAATACGCGGGGGCATAGGGCGGCACAGGCGTGTCCTTCTCATCTTTCTGGAGCTGGGCGACCCAGGTTGCGAAGTCGGACTGGCTCACGACCTTGCCGGAGGTGTCAGACATGTTGCCGTGCCAGATGCCGCAGAGCTCCGCGCACCGGACCGTGAACGATCCTGTGTGCGTGGTGGTGACATAGGCGATGTTGTCGACTCCCGGGTTCGCGTCAGCCTTGACCCCGAGCTGGTAGGCCCAGAAGGAGTGGAGGATGTCGGTCGAGGTCACGTGGATCTCGACGTTGGCGTCCACCGGAAGGACCAGGTGCAGCGACTCGACCCCTCCGAAGTCGGGGTAGCGGTACGTGAAATACCACTGCTGGCCGATGACCTGTACCTGGAGCGCCTGACCGGCGCCCCCAACCGGCGATGACGTACCGAGTTGAGTGCCGCTGAAGTCGGTTGAGCTCGACGCGCTGGCCAGCTGGGTGATGCCAATGCCGGCCAGGAAGAAGACCACCACAGCGGTGATTGCGATCCACGCCACCTGGACCCTGATGTTTCCGTAGCTGGGCGGACCGTCCTCCAGGACCTTCCCGCGCCGGAACGCCAAGGCCGCATAGATAAGGAAGAGGACCACACCGACGAAAACCGGGGTCGACAGCACCGCCATCAGCGACAGCAGCGATGACTGATCGGCGGCCTGGCGTGATTGGTCGCCCGGCGGAAACTGGATCTGCATCACGGCCACGATGCCGATCACGCTGAGGACGGCCCATGCGACCAAAAGGCGCGGGGCGTGGGTGCGGTTCGGGCTCCTCACCTGCTACTGGACGACAAGGAAACCGCCCATATAGCCCAGCGTCTGCATGGGTCCTCCGTTGCCGTAGATCGTGCCCGACCCGCAGGGCACGAAACACTGCCAGTGAAACACACCGGGCGCGCCCGTCCGGAATGAAAAGCTGATCACGTTCATGCTGTTGGGCGGCGCGTTGGCGTTCACGCCCTCGAGCGGAACGAAGACGCCGAGGTCAGGAATCGCAAACGTGTGGGCCGCATTGGCGGGATCGGTGATCGCGCTGAAGTCGCCTTCCTGAGGATTGCCTTTGTCGTCGAAGTAAGTCATGTGAAAGGTGCCGCCTTCGATTCCCCTGGCCGTCGCCCAGTAAGGGTTCCTCAGCCCCGATGGGGTGTCCTCCTGGTGGATGGTGATCGTGATCAGCGAGTTGGCCGGAACCGTCAACGTCGTCGTCGGCAGATACCCGACCCAGGTGGGATGCGGATCGTCAGGCCGTGGGTTTTCGATGGCTGTACCAACGGCTGCCACTGTTTCGAGCTGGACGCTGAAGCCCGGTCCGGCCTGCGCCGGGGTGGCGGCCAGCGGCTCTGGGAATCGGAGCGCAAAGCCGATCACAAATCCGGCCACCAGAGCGGCCAACGCTGCCGTCGCCAGCAGGACGACGACGAGGCGCGCGCCCACTCTCGGGACGCGTTGGACTTCCAAGCTGGGCCGAACATATCAGCCTCGCAGTGGCTTGTAAATGAACAAATTTTTGCGCAATTGTCCGAATTTGCCCGAACTCTGGCCTGCGATCGCGCCTAGGCGCTCAGCTCTGCTGCAGCAGTCTCACATCACCTTCGACCCAACTCGACTGAGGCACGTCCGCGAAGGCGACGCGCTCAAATCCGCCGCGGTCGATGAGATAGATCACCGAGGAGTGGGCCAGGTCTCCGGTGGCAGGCACCACTGTGATTCCGTAGCTGTTCCACACCGCGGCCAGCTCTGTTCGAGGACCGTTAAGCCAGTAGTACGGCGCCTTGAGACCGTGCGTTGCCGCGAAGGTCGCGATAGCGGCAGGAGTATCGGCCTCGGGTCGCACGCTGATCACCACCACGGTGAGGGGCTGGCTGCGGCCCAGGTCGGACTGCACGATGCCGAGCAGGCTCGCCTGGAGCGGGCACAGGTTCAGGCACTGGGTGTCGAGGAAGGTGAGCGCAGTGACGTGTCCGCGAATTTGAGCCAGCGAGACGGTCGAGCCCTGCTGATCGCGCAATGTGAAATCGGGCGCCGGCACCGCGGGATTCATCACGATGTCGCCGACCAGGACTTTCGGCGCTGGTCTAGCCAGCAGCCTTGGGGCGACCAGGCCAGCGGCGACGCCGACGACCGCGGCCACCGCCACCAGCCAGATGGCGAGGTAGACCCTCCACTGACGCTCCGAGAGTCGCAGGGTGCGCACTCGCGTCGGAAGGATACCCCTGCAGGCTCTCAGGGTCGCGGAGCATGTAACCAGCTCCAGTAATGGGAATCGATCCCGATGGGTGCACGCATCAATCCGGCTCGGCTCGACCGCGAGCTCGCCCGCCGCGGGTGGAGCGCAACCGACCTCGCCAACGCGTCCGGCTGCAGTCCCTCGACCATCTCTGGAGCGAGGCGGGGCCGGAAGGTGACCCACGACACCCTCCGCAAGATCTGCGAGGCGCTGCTCAAGGCGCCTGTGGTCCCGGGGGTGGACAGCCTGCTCGAGCCTGAGAACGGAGAGCTGGTCGAAGAGCGTATAGAGGCCACTTAAGCCCAGTTTCCGGCCTGCCTTGATCTTGTAGCCAGGCAACCGGGCGCACGCCGACCCCGATCTGGGCTGGTTTGAGTTGACAGCGGTGTCAACTCAAAGGACACTCGCGCCATCACTTCTTCTAGGAGGCATATGCCATGCGCAAGTTGTTCTACTCAGTCGTGTTGACGGCCCTTGCCGTCGCCCTTTCGATCGTATCGGTGTCGGCGAGCGCGATCGGACCCACCCCGTAAAGCCATCCGTTAATTTATTCGTGACCTGTCGAGCGTGGCGGCGCTATGCTCACCGCCATGCTCGACAGCAAATATCACGGCCGGCGCAAAGGGATCGCCATCCGCGAGGGTTCGGTTCGTCAGGCAAGGTCGGAAGCCAAGCTCAGCCTCGCCCAGGTGGCAGCCGACCAGGTGAGCCGCACGGCGGTTCATCACATCGAGAACGGGCGGACCAAGCCGTCCCTCGAAACGCTCCGGCTGATCGCCCGGCAAACTCGAAAGCCGATCGAATTCTTCTTGCTCCCAGACGCCAATCCCGAGCTGACCCGAGCGCACGACGAGCTCCACAAGCTGGAGCAGCTGACCTCGGCTCGCGACTTCGAAGCCGTCGTCTCACTCGGCCTGAGCCTGCTCGAGAAGGGCTGGACCAATGAATGCGCGGCGTTCGTCCATCTCTACCTCGGCCAGGCCTACTGCCGGCTGGTGCAGCCGGTTGAGGCGTTGAAGCATCTGCCTGGAGCGCGGGCCTATTTCGAGCAATATGGCGACGAGTGGTCGGCGGTCGATGCCCTTGATTGGGAGGCGAGCGCCTGGGGGCTGCTGGAGGACGCGCGTGCAATCGGCCTGGCGAACCAGGCCCTCGAGCGCTGCCGGAAGTACGAACCCCGCCCGAAACAGATGGAGGCGAGAATCCTGGGTCACCTTGCCGGCATGTACGTCGTAGCCCGGTCGTGGGCTCTGGCGATCAGCCATTACGAGGCTGCCGCGGAGGCCGCCAGCGCGGTCAAGGACCTTCTTCAGCTGGCCAAGATGCACCACGGTCTGGGTGTTACGTATACGCAGCTGGAGCACCCTACCCTGGCCCGCAAGCACCTCGAGAAGGCGCTCGCGCTCTACTCGATCGAGTCAGACCTGAGTGCTGTCTACCGCGTCGAGAACGACATCGGTTCCCTGCTCATGCATGAAGGTCAGCTTGACTCGGCTGAGCACCATTTCCTCACGGCCCTGGCCGGAGCCGAGGAGCTCCACATGGATCGGCGCGGTCGCGGTTTCGTACTGAGCAACCTGGGCGAGGTCAGCCTGCGAAAGGGTCGCGTGAGCGAAGCTCGCGAGTACCTCGAGCGGGCAGCAGAGGTCGGACGGTCGGTCGGCGAGCGAATCGTGCTCGCCGAGGTACACAGCATCCTCGGGCAACTGGAAGAGCGGGTAGGCAACCTGCAGGCGGCGGACGATCACTTCCGTGAGGCCATCCAGATGCTCGGCGAGCTCGAGGCCGCAAACCACCTGCGCGACTGCCACATGGACTATGCGCAGATGTTGGAAGATCGCGGCGATGTCGGAACGGCGATGCGACACTGGAAGGCTGCTGCCGAGATCGGGAAAGCGGCAACGCTCGGCATCGCGGCTTACCGCAAAGACGAAGCCGTGCGGCTCCAATCCGGTCGGTCCGTTTCCTGAGGCGTGGCTCGCACCCGTTCGTAAGTCCTCGTGAGCAGCCGTCCGATAGGGATCTTCGACTCCGGCGTCGGCGGGCTGTCGGTGCTGCGCGACATTCGGGCTGCACTGCCCTCCGAATCCATCGTCTACGTCGCGGACTCGGTGCACGCACCCTGGGGCGACAAGCCGGTTGAGTACGTTCGGAGGCGCGGGTTAGAGATCGCGGACTTTCTGGTCGGGCAGGATGCGAAGGCGATCGTGATCGGCTCCAACACGGGGACGGCTGCCTCGGCCGAGGCGCTCCGCGCCAGGCTCAAAGTACCTGTCATAGCGATGGAGCCGGGCATCAAGCCCGCCGCTGCTGCGACGCAGTCCGGTGTGGTGGGCGTCATCGTCACCGCCACGATGAGCGCCTCGGACCGGATGGCTTCGCTGCTCGATCGGTTCGGCCGGAACATCCGAGTGATCAGCGTCCCCGCGCCGGGCCTCGTGGAGCACGTCGAGGCGGCTGACCTCGACGGCCCAGACCTTCGACTGCTGGTCGAGCGTTACGTGAGGCCGCTGCTCGACGAGGGCGCGGACACGATCGTGCTCGGGTCAACGCACTACGTTTTCCTGCGCCCTTTGTTCGCTGAGATCGCGGGCGATGGTGTGACTCTCGTGGACACCGGCGCAGCCGTCGCCCGGCAGCTCGAGCGAGTGCTGGAGGAAGGCAAGCTTGCAGAGCCGCAAGGCGCCGACGGGAGCGAGCGGTTCTGGACCAGCGGCGACCCCGGCGCGTCTGAGCGCGTGATGTCCATGCTCCTCGCACGGCGCGTCAGCGTGGCGAAGCTGCCCGTCTAGGTCCTTCTATCCCGCGGGCTGTTCGATCAGCCCGACCAGCGTCTGCATGAACTCGGCCGCCCGGGCGCCGTCGACGCGGCGGTGGTCGCAGCTCAGGCTCACGAGCATCGTGGGCCGGACCACCGCGGCGCCTTTTTGGGCGACGACCCTGTCCGCGATCCGGCCGACGGCCAGGATGCCGGCCTGACCCTCGGTGAGGATGGCGGTGAATAGATCGACGCCGTACATGCCGAGGTTGCTGACGGTGAATGTGCCGCCTGTCACGTCCGCCGACCGCAGGCGCCCGCCTCTCACGCGCTCCACCACCTCGTGCCGCCGAGTCGCGATGTCTTCGACGGAGAGACCATCGACGCCGTGAATCACCGGCACGAACAAGCCGTCCGGCACGGCGACCGCAACGCCGATGTTGACGTCCTTCGCCTCGCTGTTCATACGCGGATGTTTGACCAGGGCCGCCGCCACACTCCTCAAGAGGAGGTCTGTGTAGGTCACGTGGTTGGGGCCTTGGCGGCGGTCCTCGACAAGCGCGCTTGCGTCGACCTCGCGGAAGACGAAAAAGTGCGGCGCCTGCTTCCAGCTGCGCGTCACGTTGTCGGATATCGCGCGCCACAGGGGTGACTCGCTCGGGCCGCTTTCGCCAGCCTGCAGAATGTCCTCCTCCAGGATCGCGCCGGCAGGCCCGCTTCCCGTCACCTTCGCGAGGTCGACGCCACGCGCCTCCGCCAGCCGCCGCGCTTTGGGCGACGCGGGAGCGCGGACGGTCGAGACCGCGCGGGGAGCTGGCGCTGTTTCGCCCGGCCCAAGGATGGTCGCGATCGAGTGCCCAACCTTGATGTCGTCTCCCTCCGCCGCCGTGATCGCGGTCAACGTACCGCTGGCGGGTGACTCGACCTCGACCGTCGCCTTGTCGGTCTCGACCTCCATCAATGGCTCGCCTTTCTCCACGTGCTCTCCGTCGCGCTTCAGCCAGCGGACGAGCTTGCCGGTCTCCTGGGCAAGGCCCAACGCCGGCATGACGACCTCAGCCGGCAACTAGTTCTGCGACAACTGAATTGGTTTCTTGGCCCGGGCGCCTTCGCGCTTTGCCGCCTCGGCGACCGGGTTGTATCCGTCCCGGTTGAGGTTCGACTGCGTCTCGCGAGTGGTCGGCAGCCGGCCACCCGCCGTGTAGTAGCGCTTGCCGGCGACCAGGAGCTCCTCGGCCGGAAAGCGCGTGATGATCTCGGCGCCGTCCTTCGTCACGACCAGCTGCTCCTCGATCCTCGCCGCCGACCAGCCATCCGACGCGGGCCAGAACGTCTCCAGCGCGAAGACCATGTTCTCCTCAATCACCTCGGAGTGGTCCAGCGAGACCAGCCGCGAGAAAACCGGCTTCTCCCAGATCGACAGGCCGACTCCATGTCCGAGCTGAAGCGCGAATGCCTGCTCCTCGTTCGCGAAGCCGAACTCCTGAGCCTTCGGAAAAACGCTCGTCACCTCGGCGGTCGTCGCCCCCGGCTTGACCAGCGCGATGGCCTGATCCAGATAATCGCGGCAGCGCTTGTAAGCGTCGACCATCGCGCGCGAGGCGCTGCCGATTGCGAACGTCCTGTAGTAGCAGGTGCGGTATCCGTTGAACGAGTGCAGCACGTCGAAGTACGCGGGGTCGCCGGGTCTCAGCGCGCGGTCCGAGAAGTTGTGCGGGTGGGGGCTGCAGCGCTCGCCTGAGATGGCGTTGACGCCCTCGACGAACTCCGAACCCTGCGTGTAGAGGCTGTTGGCGACCAGCGCCACGCAGTCGTTCTCGCGGAAGCCCGGCTTCATCGCGCCATAAAGCTCGTCGTACGCAGCGTCCACCATGGCGCACGACTGGTTGAGCAGGGTGATCTCGTCCTCGGTTTTGATCATCCGCGCGCGCTGCATCACCTGCTGGCCGTCCACCACCTGGACTCCTGCCTTCTGCAGCGCGAACAGGACTGGGGGTTCGACGATGTCGATGCCCAAGGGCTCACCGAGCAGCCCGCGCGCATCGAGCTCCACCTTGATCTTCTGCGCGACGTCCTCTGCGCGACCAGCTTCAGGGGCGATCGAGCCGCGGAAAGTTGAGAGGCCGGCCCTCGATCGCTCGCCCAACCAGGGGCAATAGAGCTGGTGATGCCTGGCAGCGGAACCGAAATCCCACAGGATCGGCTCGTCCCCGCGCGGCAGCAGAGCAAACCGGATCAGCTTGTCGTAAGCCCAGGTTCCGATCTGCGTTGCCGTCAGGTAGCGGATGTTGTTCATGTCGAAGCACAGCAGGGCGCCCAGCTCCGAGCCGGCCAGCTCTTTGGTCGCGCGCTCGAGCCGCTCGCGACGGAGCCGGTCGAAGTTGACCCTTTCCTCCCAATCGACAGCCATCCGCCCGGAAGTCTTGAGTCCCATGGTCAGCTCCCCTTTCGACACAGCTTGACGGCCAGCTCGGCCACCTTCTCGGCGGTGGGTACGGTGAGGTCTTCGAGCGCCGGCGAGAAAGGAATCGGCACGTCCATCGCTCCCATGCGCTTCACCGGCGCGTCGAGCTGGTAAAACGCTCCGTCGGAAATGACCGAGGCGATCTCGGCTGTCACGCCGTAGCTCTGGTAGCCCTCGTCGATCACGATGGCATGGCCGGTCTTCATCGCGGAGCCCACCAGGGTTTCAACGTCGAGCGGGACGGTCGTGCGCGGGTCGATCACCTCGGCCGAGATACCCTCCTTGGCGAGCAGGTCGGCCGCGGCGAGCGCCACGTACACCATGCTGCTCGTGGCGACCAGCGTGATGTCTTCGCCCGACCGCTTCACGTCAGCCTGCCCGAAGGGGATCGTGTAATCGTCCTCGGGCACGGGCCCCTTCACCGTGTACATCATCTTGTCCTCGAAGATGACGACCGGGTTGTCGTCCCGGATCGCGGTTTTCATCAGGCCTTTGGCGTCGTACGGCGTCGAGGGAAGCGCCACCTTCAAGCCTGGAATGTGGCTGACCAGAGCATGCAGGCTCTGGCTGTGCTGCGCCGCGGACCGCCTCGTGGCGCCCATCGTGGTGCGGATCACGATCGGCGCCTTCAGCTTGCCGCCGGACATGTAGTGAACCTTGGCCGCCTGGTTCGCGATCTGGTCGAGGGCGAGAAAAAGGAAGTCCCCGAACATGATGTCGACGACCGGCCGCATCCCCGTCAGCGCCGCGCCGAGGCCGATGCCGGTGAAGCCCGGCTCGGAGATCGGCGTGTCCATCACGCGCTCGGGCCCGAACTCCTGGACCAGCCCGCTCAGGACCTTGAACGGCGTGCCCGCCTCGGCGACGTCTTCCCCCATGACGAAGACGCGATCGTCGCGGCGCATCTCTTGCGCCAGCGCCTCACGCACCGCCTCGGCCATGCTCAGCCGGCGCTCGGCGACCGCCGGTTCATGCCGCGCCAGCCTGCTCATGAAGAATAAACGTGCATGAGCACCTCTTCAGGGCCCGGATAGGGCGCCTCGAGCGCGAACCTGACGCCCTCTAATATCTCGGTGCGCACCTCTTCCTCCAGGCGATCGAAGGTAACGGCGTCCGCGGCGCCCTCCGCGAGCATCGACTGGGCCAGGATCTTCAGCGGGTCGCGCTCCTTCCAGCTCTTCTCCTCATCCTTAGAGCGGTAGTAAGCGCGATCGACGTCGCCCACGTGGTGCCCGTGCTGGCGGTACGTGCGATAGAGCAGGAACGACGGTCCCTCGCCCGACCGCGCCCGCTCGACCGCGGCGCGGGCGCTCTCATAGACGCTGCGCACATCCTGGCCGTCCGCCTCGTGGAACGGGATGCCGAACGCGGGCGCGCGCAGGGCGATGTCGCCGGCTGTGGTTTCCAGGTAGTGCGTGTACTCGTTGTACATGTTGTTCTCGCATACGTAAACGACGGGGAGCTTCCACAGCGCGGCCATGTTCATGCACTCGTACACGATGCCCTGGCCGAGGGCTCCCTCACCGAAGAAGCAGGCCGCGACCTGGTCGGTGCCGCGCTTTTTCGCCGAGAGAGCCGCCCCCGTCGCGATGCCGACGCTTCCCGCGACAATTGCGTTGGCGCCGAGATTGCCCTTCTCCTGGTCGGCGATGTGCATCGAGCCGCCCTTCCCCCTGCAGTAGCCGGCCTCCTTGCCCAGGAGCTCCGCAAACATCCTGTCCACGCTGGCACCCTTGGCAAGGCAGTGGCCGTGACCGCGATGCGTGCTGGTGATGTAGTCGTCGTCTCGCAGTGCGGAGCACACGCCCACCGCGACCCCCTCCTCACCTATATATAGGTGTGCGAGCCCGGGCATCTTGGCGCTGGTGTACAGCTCGTTGACCTGCTCCTCGAACAGGCGGATGCGCAGCATGCTGCGGTACATCGCGAGCGACTGGCTGCCGTTGACCACGGTCACGGCCGGTCGCCCAGGCCGTCGGAAACCTGGCGTGGATCGGGCTCGAGCTTCAGGTTCGCCGCACGCGCCTCGAGCTCGAGCAGGCTGGCGAAGTCGAGCTCGCCCATGCCATTGCCGATGAGGTTCATCACGATCTGGTGGACCAGCGCCGAGACAGGCATCGGGACGTTCAGCTGGCGTCCCTCGGCGAGGCCCAGCTCGAAGTCCTTGCGCAGCAGGTGACCCGTGAAGGTCGGCGTGAAGTCGAGGTTGACGAACGCGGGTGTCTTGTAGCGGCTGAAGGTGGAGCCCATCACGCTCCCATTGAGGAACTCGAGATAGGCGGCGCGAGAGATTCCGCCGCGCTCAGCCAGGACCGTCGTCTCGGCCATGATCTGCGTGACCACCCCAAGCACGAGGTTGTGGCAGATCTTGACCAGCCGCGCGCTCTCGCCCTCACCGACGTAGACCACGCTGGTCCCGAGCATCTGTAGGTAGGGCAGTGAGAGGTCAAAGGCTTCACGTGATCCCGAGACCGCGATTGTCAGCTTGCCTGCCTTCGCCACCTTTGCGTTGCCGCTTACGGGGGCCGCGAGCAAGGCGCTGCCGAGGCGCTCGCCTTGCGCACGGATCTCCTTCGAGACGTTGATCGAGACCGTCGACGTGTCGACGACGACACGTGGCACCGGGCCCCCGTTGGACAGGAGGCCGTCGGGTCCGGTCATCACCGACACGAAGTCCGGCGAGTCGGCGACCGACACCACGACGATGTCTCGGTCGGCGAGCTCCGCGGGCCGGTCGACGATGCGCGCCCCGAGCTTGGCCAGGGGTTCGGCCTTGGCCCGCGTGCGGTTATACACGGTCACGTCGCAGCCGCCCTGCAGCAGGCGGGTGGCCAGCGCGTATCCCATGCGGCCCGTCCCGATCCAACCGAGCTTGCGATTTTGACTTTCGTGCAAACGTTTGCGCTCCCCCATAGCCTATTCGCCCCGACCGTTAGTGGCGAAGTGGGCGACGTTCCTCTTGTCCGCACCCGCCACGGTCGAACCGCGCACCCCGAGCTGCGGCGCGTACACGACCTGCCTCGGCGTGACATGACCGGTCTCGATCTGCTCGAGCAGTACACGCGCCGCGGCGCTCCCAAATTCGTGGATCGGCACGTGAACGGTGGTCAACCCGGGGATCAGGCGGCCGGCCAGCGGGATGTCGTTGTACCCGATGACGGCGATGTCCTCCGGAACCCGCAGACCCATGCGCCGAGCCGCGGTGTACACGCCGACCGCCACCATGTCCGTCACCGCGAAGACAGCGGTCGGCGGCTGGCTCATGGCCAGCAGCCGTTCCGTGCCGCGGATCCCGCCCTCCTCGACGAAGCCTGACTCGACCTGGAGCTCCGGCCTTGCCGGCAACCCCGCCTCTGCCATCGCAGCCTGGAACCCGCGGCGTCGCAGCACTCCTGTGCTCACCGTGGGCTGGCCCGCCAGGTGCCCGATTCGAACGTGGCCGAGGCTGATCAGGTGCTGCGTGGCGAGGCGCGACCCGGTCACGTCATCCGATCCGACGAATGGGTCCAGGCCCTCATCGCTGAACCGATTCACGAGCACGTAGGGGATGCGCTGGTGGCGCAGCCACTGCACGGCCGGGTCCTTAAGGAACGAGCTCGCGAGGATTACCCCATCCACGCGGCGGGCGATCAGGCTGTGCAGGTGAGCGCGCTGGCGGTCTGGGCTTCCGTCCGTGTTGCACAGCAGGACCTGGTAGCCGCGCGGGGCTGCGCCATCTTCGATGCCCCGGAAGAGGCCGCCGAAAAACGGGTTGGTGATGTCGGGGATGACGACGGCGAGCACCATCGTCTGGCGCAGCTTGAGTCCGCGAGCGACGCCGTTCGGCCGGTACTCGGTCTCGCGAAGCAGCGCCTCGATGCGCATCCTGGTCGCGGCCGCAATGCGCAGTCCTGGGTCCTGGTTCACCACCCGCGAGATCGTCGACGGGTGCACCTTGGCGCGCGCCGCCAGCTCTTTTAGTGTGGTCGGCACGGCGTCAAAGCTCTGATTGACATTCGTTCCACCCGTGAATACCATAGGGCAATCGTTTGTTCAGGACAATCGATTTTTTTGCCGGCGCCAGCCTGTGAAGTAGGGGGAGCGAGCATGCGCAGACGCTTGATGGCGGCCGTAGTGGCGACTCTCGGTCTGACAGCGGCGTGCGGAGGTAGTGCCACCCCCACCGTCCAGGGCGCGCCCATCACGATCGGCGTTTCCGTCTCGCTGAGCGGAGACTTCTCGGGCGACGGCAAGGCGCTGGAGCAGGGTTACGACCTGTGGATGGCGGACGTCAACTCGCGAGGCGGCCTGGCGGGCCACAAAGTCACGATGAAGTACGTCGACGACGCCAGCAGCACGCAGCAGGTGGTGACCAACTACCAGAACCTGATCACCGTGGACAAGGTCGCGCTCGTATTCGGCCCGTTCTCGAGCCTCCTCACCATCCCTGCCTCAACTGTCGTAGACCGCTACGGCTATGCATTCCCTGAGCCGGCAGGCGGCGGGCCGCACGTCTTCGACCGCGGCCTGAAGAGCGTCTTTTTCGTGCAGCCCGCGGCGGTCGAGGACAACCTCGTCAGCTATACGAAGTGGCTGCTTGCGCTGCCCTCAGGGCAGCGACCGGCGAGCGTCGCATACGCTACTCAGGACGACCCCTTCACGCAGCCCCAGGTCGACAAGGCCAAGAGCCTGCTGGAGGCCGCCGGCATGAAGACGGCCTACTACCACGTGTATCCAGCCGAGACGACCGACTTCACGCCGATCGCGCTTCAGGTCGCCAGCACGAAGGCTGACGCCGTCATCCTCGGTACCCAGCTTCCAGATGCGGTCGCGTTTGCCAAGACCTTCATCCAGCAGCAGTTCAACCCGAAGACCATCATCGAGACGACCGGACCCGACCAGGGGTCGCAGTTCTCGGACAAGCTCGGCTCCAACACCGAGGGCATCATGGTTCCCGCCGGCTGGACGACGGCCGCCAAGGCGTACGGCAACGACGTCTTCGTCAAGGAATTCATCGCCAAGTACGGCGGCACCGCCGCGGACATCAGCGCCGACGCGGCGGAGGCCTACAGCGTGGGTCAAGTCGTGGAGCAGGCCGCGACCAAGGCCGGCAGCATCGACAACACGACGCTCATCAACACCCTGCACAGCGGCACCTACAACACGATTCAGGGGCCGATGTCGTTTGATGCGACGGGCAAGCCGCAGGGTGGAGTCGGGGTGTACATCGAGCAGTGGCAGGGTGGCAGCGCGATGTTCGTCTACCCGTCCACCATCGCCGCCGCGCCGCCTGAGTATCCCAAGAAGAACTGGCAGTAAGAGTGCCGTCCGGACTCCACCTCCCCTTCCCCCGGCTTCGCCGGGTACTTCCCCGCTAGCGGGGAAGTGAACGCGACTAATTTAAGAACGCTGTGACCCTGGCCCTCGAAGCGGCAGTGCTTGGTGTGCTGACCGGCGGCGTCTATGCTCTCATGGCGTCCGGCCTGACGTTGATCTTCGGTGTGATGCGCATCATCAACGTCGGCCACGGCGCCCTGGTCGTGCTGGGTGCCTACCTGAGCTTCGCGGCATCGCGACGCCTCGGCATGGACCCGTTCCTGACGCTGGTGATCACGATGCCGGCCATGTTCCTGCTGGGAGTGGCGCTGCAGGTCGTGTTCATCCGACCGCTCAAAACCGACCGCGAGGCGCTTTCCGTGCTCGTGACATACGCGCTGGCCCTGGGCATCGAGGGGCTGCTTGGCTACATCTTCAGCACCAACTACGTCCAGCTTCGGGCGTGGTACGAGAACGCAAGCTTTCCGATCGGCGACTTCCGCATCACGTACGTATATGTCTTCGGCTTCGTGCTCTGTATTGCCATCCTGGGCGCGATGTTTCTGGTGCTTTATCGCACCACGTTCGGCGCCTCGATCCGCGCCACCATGCTCAACCGCACGGCCGCGCAGCTAATTGGCATTGACGTCGATCGTGTGTCCGCAGTTGCGTTCGGCATCGGCATGGCGACCGCCGCGGCAGGCGGTGTCGTGTTTGGGATCACGAACGCGTTCAACCCGGGGAGCCACTACGACCTGATCTCCAGACTGCTCACGATCATCGTGCTTGGTGGCCTCGGCAGCCTGCGAGGCGCCATTATCGCCGCGCTGATCATGCTGGTGTCCGAAGACATCACATCGGTCGTGATCTCGCCGGTGTGGGCGAGCTTCGTGTTCTTCATCATCCTGATCGGGGTCCTGCTAATCCGCCCGCAGGGCCTCTACGGGGTTCGCGTGCGAGAGCGGATATGAGAGCGATCCCGCAGGCCAGGTTCCTGAAGGTTGCCGGCCTCGTCGCGCTGTTCGCGATCGCGCTGGTGCTCCCGGCCATCGCCCCCGACCCGGCCACGACCAACATCGCCGTCTTCACTGTGATGTACATCGGACTCGCGACGGCCTGGAACATCATGGGCGGCTACACCGGCTACATCTCGCTCGGCCATGCCGCCTTCTTCGGGTTCGGCTCTTACACGCTCGCCCTGCTCCTCGCCCACCTCCACATCGCGGCCGGCTACACGCCCTTTCTGTTCGTGCCGGTCGCCGGCCTGGCGACGGCGGTGCTCGCCCTGGGGATCGGCTGGTTCGCGCTGCGCACGCGGGCTGCCACTTTCGTGATCGTGACCATCGCGTTCATGTTCATGCTGCAGCTGCTCGCCGAAAACCTCGTCGGACTGACCGGTGGTGGCGGAGGAATGACCTTCCCATATCCACGGTGGGGCGGCGACTATTTCAACACCCCGTTCTACTACGCGATGCTCATCCTCGCGACGCTCGCCCTGGCCGTCTCCTGGCGTATCCGGCGCTCGAAGTTCGGGCTGGGCCTGCTGGCCATTCGCGACGACGAGGACAAGGCCCTCGCTGTCGGCGTCCCGACCCGAGCCTTCAAGCTGACCGCGTTCGTCGTGAGCGCGGCGTTCGTCGGCATGATCGGCGGCGTGTACGGCTACTACGTGACCTACATCTACCCACAGTTCGTGGTCGATCCGCTGATCGGTATCTCGATGGTGCTGATGGTGTTTCTCGGTGGGCTTGGCACCCTGAGCGGACCGGTCCTCGGAGCCCTCATCCTCGAACCGCTGCAGCTCTGGCTCGCATACAACTACGGGGCGAGCCGGCTGTATCTCGTCCTCTACTCCGCGGTCTTCCTGGGCGTGATCTTGCTGCTGCCGCGCGGTATCGTCCCGTCCCTGACAGAGGCGATCGACCGCTGGAGGGCGCGGGCCGGCCCGTCGGCGCCACCAAGGGTCGTAACGCCATGAGCCTGCTTCAGATCGACGGCCTGTACAAGCGTTTCGGCGGCGTGGTCGCCGTCGACGACTGCTCGCTGGAGGTGGCGGCAGGGAGCATCACCGGCCTCATCGGACCCAACGGCTCGGGCAAGACCACCGTCTTCAACCTGGTCACAGGCTTCATCCCCAAAGACAAAGGAAAGGTCACGTTCAAGTCGAAGCCGATCGATGGTTTGGGGCCGGACCGCATCTACGCGCTCGGTATCGGCCGCACATTCCAGCTCGCCCGCATCTTCCCGCGCCTCACGGCGCTGGAGAACATGCTCGTCCCGGTGCGGCGCAAGGGCCTGCGAGCCTTGTTCTCTCGCGCCGACTGGGGTCACGAGAAGACTCGCGCGATGGAGATGCTGGGATTCCTGGAGATCTCGCACGTCGCCAACTCGCTCGGTGGCGCGCTGTCATACGGGCAGCGCAAGCTGCTCGAGCTGGGCGCGGTGATGATGGCGGAGCCGGAGCTCGTTCTGCTGGATGAGCCCGCCGGAGGAGTCAACCCTGCGCTGCTCGAGCGGATCGCCGACCGCATCCGCCGCCTGAACGAACGCGGGATCACCTTCCTCCTCGTCGAGCACAACATGAGCTTCGTCATGAACCTGTGCACCGAGGTCGTCGTCCTGCACCAGGGCCGGACGATCGCAAGCGGCAGCCCCGAGGCGGTGCGGAAAGATCCGGCCGTGCTCGACGCCTACCTGGGGGCCTGAGGTGGGCGCCTTTTTGGAGCTGGCGGGAGTCCGAGCCGGGTACGGCGGTGGCGACATCCTGCAGGGCCTCGACCTGAGCGTCGAGCAGGGAAGCCTTACCTGCATCGTGGGGCCTAACGGCGCCGGCAAGTCCACCGTGCTGCGCGTGATCAGCGGCCTGCTCCGGCCGACAGCAGGGACGGTCCTCTTTCGCGGCGAGTCGTTGGCCGGGCGGAGCCCGCGCGCGATTCTCGGCCGGGGCATCGTGCAGGTGCCCCAGGAGCGGAGCCTTTTTCCGACGATGACCGTCTGGGAGAACGTCCGCCTCGGGGCTTACACGGTCCGTGACCGGCGGCTGGTGGAGCGGAGGCTGGCGGAGGTGTGCGAGACGTTCCCGCTCGTCGGCGAGCGCCGGCACGAGCCGGCTGCCTCGCTGTCCGGAGGCCAGCAGAAGATCGTGGAGTTCGCGCGAGCTCTGATGCTCGACCCGGCGCTGCTCATCCTGGACGAGCCCTCGATGGGCCTGGACCCCAAGACCCGATCACTTGTTTTCAACAACGTCAAGGAGATGAACCGGGCCGGACGCACGCTGCTCCTGGTGGAGCAGAACGCGCGCTCTGGGCTGGGCATCGCCACGCACGGCGTCGTCATGGAGACCGGCCGGGTGCGCCTCGAAGGCCCCGGCCTCGAGGTGCTCAACAACCCGGAGATCGGGCGGCTCTACCTGGGAGCCACCGCGTGAGCGCTGGTAGCGACCGCGGCAACACCTACGACATCATCTTTGCCGGAGCAGGTCACAACAACCTGGTCACCGCCGCGTACGCGGCGCGCGCAGGCTTCCACGTGCTGGTGCTGGAGGGCGCCGCCCGCATCGGCGGCAACACCACGTGCGAGGAAATGACCCTGCCGGGCTTCGTCCACGACCCATGCGCGACCGCGCACAACCTCATCCAGAGCAACCCGCTGATGCGCAACGACGAACTGGAGCTTGATCGGTACGGGCTGCACTACCTTCATCCCGACCCGGTTTTCACAATGCCGTTTGTCGACGGCGCATCCATCACGATGTGGCGCGACCTGGACCGCACCTGCGAGGAGCTGGCGCGCTTCTCGGGTCCGGATGCAAAGGCATACCGCGAGCTGCTGGCCGACTGGGAGCTGATGGCGCCGGTGGTCAACGCGGAGCGGTCAGCGGCTCCGCGCCCGCCGGCCGAGGTCGACGCGGCTGCTCTGCAGAGCGCGCTCGGCGACCAGATGCTCGGCATCCGCCGCGCCAGCGCGCTCGACGTCATCAAGCAGCGCTTCCGCGACGAGCATGTCCGCGCCTTCTTTGCGTGGATCGCGTTCATGACCCTCCACCCGCTCGACGAAGTAGAGACGGGACTCATGGCCTTCTCCCTCGTCGCGGGCCGGCAGCGCTTCAGCTGGATCCTGCCCGAGGGCGGCTCGATCCGGCTGCCCCTGGCCCTGGCCCGCATCATCGAAGAGTGCGGCGGCACGATCCTGACCTCGAAGGCGATCGTGCGGATCGCCGTCGAAGGTGGGCGCGCAACCGGGGTGCAGACCGCGGACGGTTCAACGTATGAAGCGAGCCAGGCGATCGTCTCGACGATCCACGTCAAGCACCTGGGCGGCCTGGTCGGCGAGGAGCATCTTCCGGACGCGTATCGCGCCGGCGTCGCGCGCTGGCAGCCGAATCTCACGATGTTCGCAACGCACTACGCGCTGAGTGAAGCTCCTCTCTTCAACACCGCCCACGGCGCAGAGCCGAGCGTCACGGTGGGCGCGCTCGAGTCACTGGAGGCCTACGACGCGATGCTGCACGCCTACCGATCCGGCCACGTCGACCTGAAGGAGCCTGTATTTCTGGCGCTCACGCCAAGCGTGATCGATCCGTCTCGCGCGCCCTCGGGCCGGCATACGTTCAAGGTCGTCAGCTTTCTTCCTTACGAGCTGGCCGAAGGCCCCCAGCACTGGGACGAGATCAAGCACGGGGTTTCGCAGCAGCTGTTCGAGCGACTCGCGCGCCTCTCTCCGAACCTCTCGCGGCGCATCGTGCTGGGTGAGCATGTGAACAGCCCGCTGGACCTCGAGCGCAGAAACCCGGCCAACTGGCGCGGCTCGTGTCACGGCGGGGCCAACTCTCCTGAGCAGAGCGGCTACTTCCGGCCCGTCGAAGGATGGTCGACGTACCGCACGCCGGTCTCGGGCCTCTACCAGAACGGCGCGTGCACGCACCCCGGCGGCTCGGTGTCCGGCCTGCCGGGCCGCAACTGCGCCGAGGTGCTGCTGAAAGATCTGGGGTCGAGCCTGAATGAGGCGATCGCGCGCAAGGACGCCGCCCAGTCGTGAGCGCGCCTGAGACGGCCAACCGCGTGCAGGTCGCGGCACACCACTGGCGGCCACGATTCGTGGCCAACGGGATAGACGTCAACGACTTCGATGACACCGTTGCGAAAACCACCGAGTGGAAGGACTGGGGCCCGAACTGGCTGGCCGTCGGCGAGATGCACGAGGCGCTGGGCCGGGAGGCCCTGAAGCGCGGGCGCGACCTTTCCGCGGCCCAGGCATTTCAGCGGGCCTCGTGGTGCTACCACCTGGGCAAGTTCCTGTGGTTCGAGGACCTCCAGGCCCACGGCGAGCTGCGGGATCGCTCCGTCTCCGTCTACCGGGAGGCTCTCCCCCATCTCGATCCGCCGGCGGAGCGGCTGGAGATACCTTTCGAGGGCCGCTTCATCCCCGCCAACCTGCGTCGACCACGCGCCGTGAGCCGCCCTCCGCTCGTCCTCATCGTGCCGGGTCTCGACTCGTCCAAGGAGGAGCTCTTCGCGATCGAAGAGGACTTCCTTCGCCGTGGCTTGGCGACGCTGACGATGGACGGTCCCGGCCAGTCGGAAAACTCCGTTCATTTCGCCGTCCGGCCGAACTGGGAGACGGTGATCACCCCACTCCTCGATCAGCTCGCCGGCGGCGAGCTGGGCGTCGACCTGGACCGCGTCGGCCTGATGGGAATCAGCATGGGTGCGATCTACGGCCCGAGGGCAGCTGCTTACGAGCGGCGCCTGCGCGCCTTGGTCGCGCTGGCCGGGCCGTACAACCTCGGCGATTGCTGGGAAGCGCTGAACCCGCTCACCAAGGGCGGTTACATCTTCTACACGAAGTCTGCCGATGAAGCCCAGGCCAAGCGCATGGCTTACACGCTCAACCTCGAGGGTGTGCTGGGCCGGGTCACCCAGCCGATGCTGGTGATCCATGGCGCGAAGGACCGGCTCTTCCCGCCGGCGCAGGCCGAGCGCATCGCCCGCGAGGCGGGCAACGCGACGCTCGTCATGTACCCAGATGGGAATCACGTCTGCAACAACATCGCGTACAAGTACCGGCCGTTGATGGCTGACTGGCTGGCCGAACGCCTGGGTGAATAACGCTCCGCCATATCCGCGTTTTTCGAATGCGGAGTTCGCGCGGCGTGACGAATCGCTGCGGGAGGTCATGGAGTCGAGCTCCCTCCAGGCGATGCTGCTCTACGGAAATCGTTCCGCGCATAACGAGATCCAGTACCTCACCAACCACGCCGTCGCCTTCGAAGGCATGCTGCTGGTCACCGCCACAAATGAAAGGGTCGAAAAGGTCGACAAGGTCCTGTGGGTGCACTACGCCAACCATGTGGCGACGGCTCGGGCGGTCTCGATCGTGGAAGACGTCCGATGGGCCGGGGACGACGTCGCCGAAACGGCCGCCGCCGAGCTTGCCAGGCGAGGCCTGAGAGCCGCGCGGATCGGGATCGCCGGTCCGCTCACCCACACGCGGTGGTCGACCCTGCGGCGGCTTTGCCCCAGGGCGGAGCTGGTTGACGTCCAGCCCTTGTTGACTCGTCAGCGCCTCGTCAAGAGTGACGAAGAGATCGTGTGGGCCCGCCGCGGCGCCGAGCTCAGCGATCTCGCGATCGAGGCCCTGGCCGCGCAGGCGCGGCCCGGTCTTTCGGAGCATGACCTGGCCGCGATCGTGCAGGGCGCCTATTACCCGCTGGGCGGCCGCACGCACATCCACTACATCGGAACCACGCCGATGAGCTCGCCCGCGCTGTGCGTGCCGTCGCAGGTTCAGTCATCGCGCCGCCTGGTCCAGGGCGACGTGATCCTCACGGAGCTGAGCGCGATGCACCATGGATACTGGGGCCAGGTGCTGCGGTGCTTCGCCGTTGCGGCTGATCCGACCCCGGAATATTTGCGAATGCACGAGGTCGCGGTGACGGTGTTCAACCGATTAGCGAGCAGGCTCCACGACGGCACCACGTCCGACGAGGTCCTGGATATCGGCGAGGACATTCATCAGGCCGGCTACACGATCTGCGACGACCTGGTCCATATGGCGGTGGGCGGCGTATACGCGCCGTACCTGCGCACGCGACGGACGACACAGGGCAAACCTCAGGAGTTCACGTACCGCGAGAACATGCTGGTCGTCCTACAGCCGAACGTGGTCACCGAGGATCAACGCATGGGCGTTCAGATTGGGGAGATGGTGCGTGTCACCAAGACCGGCATCGATCGACTGCACCGTAAACCGCTCGAATTCTTGAGGTGCGGCTGAAGAACTTATGAAGGAAAACCCGGATGGTTTTCCCTCATCGCCGGGCGCTTCGCGCGCGGCTGCTCCCATTTCCGGTATATCGATGAACTTGTTTTAGGAAGCTGAAGCCCCGCAACGCCAGGAGAGCGAGTGACAAAGTCGCGACCGGGCGAAGCCCGGTCGCCCAGGCCGCGCTAGAGCAACCCGTTGGACGATGCACCCGCTTAGGCGGCGGCTACCGGGTGCACCACATGCGCCACGAGCGGCAGGGTCAGGGTGAACACGCTGCCCTTCCCCATCTCGCTGACGAAAGTGATGCGGCCTCCGTGGAGCTCGACGAAGCGCTTGGTGAGCGCGAGTCCGAGCCCGGTCCCATGCTGCTGCCGCGCCAGGCTCGAATCGAGCTGCCGGAACTCCTCAAATAGGTGATCTCGGTCCGA
>DATNML010000182.1:0-4609 GCA_035602315.1 Candidatus Dormiibacterota bacterium | reverse complement strand
GGCGGCTATTCGGTCTCGATGGCGGGTCACTGGATCGTCGCCCGCCCCGGCGCGCTCACCGGCTCGATTGGGGTGCTGACCGGGAAGATCGTGACCGGCGGGATGTGGTCCAAGCTCATGTTCAACCGCGAGACGATCGCGTTCGGGCGACACGTGACCATCGACAGCGACGAGAAGCCCTTCACCGATGAGGAGAGGGAGATCTTGAAAGGCCAGATCGATCGTGCTTATTCGTTTTTCGTGGCTCTGGTCGCCAAGGCGCGGAAGATGACTCCGGAAGAAGTCCACTCGATCGCTGCGGGCCGCGTTTGGACAGGCCGGCAGGCCTTCGAGCGGAAGCTGGTGGACGAGCTGGGCGGCCTGGACGCTGCGATTCGCAAGGCGCGAAGCCTGGCCGGCCTGGGCGACAAAGCCCCGGTGCGGGAGGCAAGACCGCCGAAACGCATGATCCCGCCGCAGCCGATCGGAGGCGCGGCCGGCTACGTGGGCTACCTGTTGGAGGGAGTCTCGCTGCTCAACCGCGCCCCGGTGCTGGCGGTGATGGAGTACCTACCGGGGGAGCTGACCTAGTCAGGATTCGAGGGAGGGAAATCTCCAGGGCTGACGCTCACGCACAAGCTCGTACACGGTGGCCACGATGCTCTCGCGGTTCGGCTTGGTGAAGTAGTCCCCGTCCGGACCGTAGGCCGGCCGGTTGGCCGAAGCGGCCAGCGTGCGTGGCCCCGCGTCCAGGTGCCACCAGCCGTTCTGAACCTCGAGGATCTGCTGCAGCATGAATGCGGACGCCCCGCCAGGGACGTCTTCATCCAGACAGATCAGCGCGTGCGTCTTCTCGATCGAGCGCACGATCGTGTGATTGACGTCAAACGGGTTCAGCGTCTGCACGTCGATCACCTCGCAGGACACGCCCAGCTCCTCGAGCGTTCGGGCGGCATCGAGCGCGATGCCACACAGCGCGCCGTACGTGACGACCGTGGCGTCGCTCCCTTCCCGCAACCGCTCGGGCATACCGAGCGGGACGGTGAACTCACCCAGGTTGTCCGGAACCCGCTCCTTGAGCCGGTAGCCGTTCAGCACCTCGATCACGACCCCTGGGTTATCGCCGCGAAACAGGGTGTTGTAGAAGCCGGCCGCCTGAGTCATGTTGCGCGGCACCGCGACGTAGACACCCTGCAGCGCATTCAGCAACACGGCCATGGGCGAACCCGAGTGCCAGATTCCGACCAGCCGGTGGCCTTTGGTGCGGATGATCACGGGCGCCTTCTGGCCGCCCACTGTGCGCCAGTGCAGCGAGGCAAGGTCGTCGGCGGCCGTCTCCAACGCATAAAGGAAGTAGTCGAGGTACTGGATGTCGCAGATCGGCCGCAGTCCTCGCATGGCCGACCCGATCGCCTGGCCCAAGATGGTCGCCTCTCGAATACCGGTGTCGGTGAGCCTCAGCGGCCCGTACTTGGCCTGCAGGCCCTCGAAGACCAGGTTCACATCCCCCAGCCGCCCCACGTCCTCACCGATCACGAAGAGGCGCGGGTCGCGGGCGAAGTTGGCGTCGAAGTTGCGCAGCAGCACCTGCCTTCCATCTACCGTCGGCGACTTGTCGGAGAACGCGGCGGGCACGACCGCGACGTTCAAGGGCGATTCGCCAGACCGGCTGTAAAGGTGGGAGTTGTAACGTTCGCCGTTCTCGCGCCGGTACTCGTCGACGAACCCCGCCAGCTCGGTTCGCTCCGGCGATTCGATGCCGCGCAGCCTATGCAGTGCCCGTGTCGCGCTTGACAGGATGAGCGACCGCGTCACCTTGCCCGCTTCATCCATTGCGCTTGTGATCTCTGAGACCTCCGGCATGTCGACCCGCTTCAGGATCGCGACCGCTCGATCGCGCTCTGCGCGGATCGGCGCCTGGAAAGCCTCCCAGGCGAGGTCCCGAGCCGCCTCGACCGCTTCTTTGTCGGCCGCCTCCCACCCTTCGAGCTGCGACTCGCTCGCGAACCCGGACTCGATGATCCAGTCCCGCATTCGCTTGACGCAATCGAACTCGTTCTCGAAACGTAGGCGCTCTTTTGACTTGTATCGCTCGTGGCTTCCGCTCGTCGAGTGCCCCTGAGGCTGGGTCAGCTCCGTGATGTGGAACAGGGCGGGTTTGTGCTCGCGCCTCACCTTCTCGATCCCGGTTGCGTACGCTTCCACCAGCGCCGGGTAGTCCCAACCCGGAACCACGTAGATGTCGACGCCCGGCCGATCGTCAGGCGTCATACCACGCAGGACATCCGAGATCGATGCTTTCGTGGTCTCGGCCGTGATCGGAACCGAGATGCCATATCCGTCGTCCCACACGGACATGGCAAGAGGCACCTGGAGGACGCCCGTCGCGTTGATCGCCTCCCAGAAAAGTCCTTCGCTCGTCGCCGCGTCGCCGATGGTCCCAAAGGCGACCTCGTTCCCACTGACCGAGAATCCATCCTGCACGGGCTTGAGCTCGGGGTTCTCTCGATAGAGCTTGGAGGCATATGCCAGTCCAAGGAGCCGAGGCATCCAACCCGCTATGTTCGAGACGTCGGCGCTTGAGTTCAGCATCTCGATCTGCCGGGCGAATGCTCCGTGGTCGTCGAGAAATCGCGTAGCGAAATGGTTTCCCATCTGGCGGCCGCCGGAAGCGGGGTCCGCTTCGACGCTTGGGTCGCCGTAGAGCTGGGCGAAGAATGAGCGGACGTTCGACATCCGCGTGGCCCACATGAAAGTCTGGTCGCGGTAGTAGCCGGCACGCCAGTCACCAGGCAGGAACGTCTTGGCCATCGCGAGCTGCGCGACCTCTTTGCCATCGCCGAAGATCCCGAAGGTGGCATTGCCGCGCAGCACCTCGGCGCGACCGCTGATGCTCGCCCGCCGGCTGCTGTAGGCCAGGCGATAGTCGGCGACGATCCTTTCCGCGGTCAGGGTGGAAGCCTTCGAGTTGCGCAGCGTTTTCGCCAGCCGGAAAACCTCCCCTGGACCTCTGTAGTAACCGCCCGGGCGGCGAAAACTACGTTATCACGGAGGACCAGCGCCTCAGGCTGAGGTGGCGCGCTCTCCGTTGTGCTTCCGCAGCAGGGTCGGCCGGCTGGCCTGCAGCGCCTTCTTCATGTGCACGTATGCGCGGCTCACGTCGCCGCGCCGCTCGAGGATCTCGGCGTAGATGCCGTGCGTCTGAAAGAGCCGTTCTTGCCTGCCCAGCTGCTCCAGGCCCTGGATGGCCAGGTTGAACTCTTGATCGGTCAGCTCGGGGTCGCCCTGCTTGTCGGCGATGCGCCCGAGCCACATGTGAGCCTCGGAGGCGTTGGCACCTTCGTGGAGCCGCTCGGCAAGGGTCAGGGCCTCCCGAGCGAACTCACCGGCCCGGTCGAGGTTGTTCTCCTGTAGACAGAGCTCGCAGAGGCTGAGCAGCATATAGCTGCGGCCCATCTGGAGATCGGTCTCGTCGCTAAGGTCGAGCGAGCGGTTGAGGTGTTCCCTGGCGCTGGCAAGGTCACCGCGAGCCATGAGGATGAGGCCGAGGTTGTTCTCGGAGCGGGCAAGCGCCACTCGATCACGCAGCACTTCAAGTAGGGCGACCGATCGGGTCGCGTACCTGGTCGCCGTGTCCATCTGCCCCAGCTCTTTGTACGCAGATGAGAGACCCCTGTACATCCTCGCCATGAGCCTCAGGTCGACGAACGATCCGCCGGCCTGGATCGCCTCCCCATAAATCTCGACTGCCCGATCCCAATCGAGGTTCGCCACATGCGCCGTGGCGACGATACCGAGCAGCCGCGCCTCTGTCGGAAGAGGTATCGGCTGGAGGCCGCGGCAGACCGCAAGCGCCTTTTCAGCCAGCTCCAGGGCGTCCGGCCGCTGATTCAGATAGGCGAGCGACGCCTCCGCGCCCATGCACTCCGCCAGCATCACCCCGTCATTGATGGCCTCGAAGTGAGCATGCGCTTGAGCAAGGAGACCCTCCGCCCGCTCCGTCTGGCCCGCCTGTATGTAGGCCATGGCGACGAAATACCGGATCCTGCCCAGTCGATGCGCGGAAGTCCCCAGGTCGAGCATCGACTCGCCCAACGCGATCGCTTCGGTGAATCGACCGTCGCCGACCATCGTTTCCAGATCGGCGAGCGCGGCCTGGCTCGTATCTGTCGTGCCTCCGGGATCGGCCAGGAAAAACTCGACCGGCTTGCCTGTCCGTCGGGCAATGTGCTCGAGCGTGGGCAAGGAGGGCCGCGTGCGCCCGGTCTCAACCAGATAGATCGCCGGAGCCGTCACATGGCCCTTGCCGACCTGGGCCAGGCTGAGGCCGGACTCCTGTCGAGCTTGCTTGACCGCCCCAGGCCTAAGCGTCACTCCTGGGAGGCGTCTTCGCGGCGGTTTTCCACCTGGCTGATCCGCACGAGGAAGATTCGAATGCCCGTCAGCCACGGTGCACCACTGTAGAGCAAAACACTTGGGGACGTTCCTGTGAGGGGGTTGTAACGATCGTTTCAGAATACGGCGCGGCTTCAAACGCCATGTCAGAACGCGAAACTAGACTTAACGTCGCTGTTAAGTTACGGTACCCCCGCAGGTCGCGGTCAGAGTGCTTCCCGCCGCGGCCTGCCCT
>DATNML010000181.1:0-5964 GCA_035602315.1 Candidatus Dormiibacterota bacterium | reverse complement strand
AATTCGGTTCGTGTCCTGGAACTCGTCGACCAGCAGATAGCGGAAGCGCTCGCGGCAGCGGCGGCGAAACTCCGGCACGCGCTCGAGCGCGTCGATCACCTCGAGGATGAGATCGTCGAAATCGCGCAGACCACCGGCCCGGAGCGAGTCCTCGTACGTCTTGTAGACGGTGAAGAGCACCTCGATGGCTTCGCGCTCCGCCAGCGTGGGGTCGAGACCGTTATTTCCCGGGCCCCTCTCCCTGACCCTCTCCCCTGAAGGGGGAGAGGGAGTTTGGAGCTCAAGCGCGCGCTGATAAAAACGGTCTGGGGTGATGCCGCGGCCCTTGAGCTTGAGCAGGAACCGCAAGCCCGAGCGCAGCAGGTCGTCCAGGTCCTCGACGGTCAAAGCGGAGAACGAGTCCGGATCAAACGGGGCCGCGGCGCCGCTGCGCAGGCGGGCGATGAGCTGCTGCTCGAACAGGCGCTGCCCCGTCTCGTCGAGCACGCGGAGCTCACGCGGCGCGCCGACCAGGTACGCGAACTCGTCAAGCAGCCGCGCGCACGTGCCGTGGAATGTGCCGATCCAGGCCCCGTCGAGGACCTCGGGACCGAGCTCCGGCCGCCGTGCTCCGAGCTCCCGGGAGATCCGCTGCCTGAGCTCCTCCGCGGCGCGGTCGTTGAACGTGACCGTGAGGATCTGATTCGGCGCGACCCCCTGCTCGACGAGCCAGCAGAAGCGCTCGGTGGCGGTGAACGTCTTTCCGGTCCCGGGTCCGGCGGCGATGAGAAACGCGCCCGGCGGCCCGGCGTGCGCGGCAGCTGCCTGCTCAGGGCTGAGCGAGACCGTGCTCGGAAGACGGAGGATGCTCATTCCGGTGGCGCGCCTCCATACGGACACACAGCCGCATGCGGGCAGCTGCCGAAACGAGTCACGCACGTCCCCGCCAGCTCCCTCGGCGCGGGCTCGAAGTGGCCTGCCTTGATCCGGCCGATCGCCTCCACGACGATGGCGCGGCTGCGGTCCAGGTCTTCTTCCGTCAAGAGCTTCTCGCGATATTCCTTGAGACCCGCGCCACGGCCGACGCTGAAGATGTCCTGCCGCATGCCGCCCCAGACCCAGTCCTTCGGGTAATAGAGAGAGAGGAACCTCGGCGTAAAGCCGAGCGGCTTGCCTTCCTCGTCGAAGCCCTCCCTGCACGCGATGTAATAGAGGGCGAGCTGCACGTCGTACAGCTCGGGTCCGAAGTACGCCTCATAGGCGTACTTCATCGGTTTGCCCGAGCCGGTCTTGTAGTCGACGACCTCCACTTCGCCGTCGCCGACATCGTTGACGCGGTCGATCTTGCCAACGATCTCCGAGCCATCGAGCTGCAGGCTGAACCGGCGTTCGATCGCGACGGTACGCAGCCTGCGGATGAGCTGCATGCCTGTAACGAACTTGATGTAGTTGGTGAGCACCGCTCGGACCTGGCGCTCTTCGCGCTTGCGATCGAGCACGCCCTCCATGTGCGCGAGGTAGCTCTCGAGGTGGCTCTGGAGCGCGGTCTCGAGCCATTCCTTTTGATGGTCGCCGTCGAGCGGCCGCCACTCGCTCTCGTGGGCGTGGAAGTCCTCAAGCACCTTGTGGAGAAAGCCGCCCCGCTCCATGGCGACCGAGCGCGGCTCCTCGACCAGGCCTGGGTGGTGGTTGTACCAGTAGAGGCGTGGGCACTTGAGGTAGTCGTTGAGCGTCGTCGGGCTGAAGTGATCGATCTGCACCGAAGTGGGATTGCGACCTGGGCCGAACGACTCGAACGGTTCGCCCGAATCCGGGCTCGTGAGGAACGCGACGTCCAGGCCGAGCGCCGCGGCCCGCGCCGGAACTCCCAAACCACCCATTTGTTCGAGCGCCGACCGGTGTGCAGCGAGCAGCACCTCGGCCTCGCGGGGCATCAGCACGTCGGACGGCTGGAGACGCGATGAGCCGCGCGTGTACGACCTCGACTCCGCATCGGGTGCCGCCATGTCCAGGAAGACCGACGGCCCTGCCTGTCGTAGGTACGCGTCCGCGTACGTGACATAGAGCCTCCGCCGCGCGCGCGTCATCGCGACGTACGCGAGGCGCGCCTCCTCGGCAAGGTGGCCATCCGGGTCGGAAGGCCACGACGGCATGAAGCCGACCTTGAATCCCTCGAGCCACGCGCGGTCGTCAGGGTCCAGCAGCGGGTGAGGTCGCACAGGCAGGGGGAACAGGCCGTGAGCGAAGCCGGAGCAGAAAACGACCTCGAACTCGAGGCCCTTCGCCTGGTGGACCGTCATCACCTGCACCGCGTCGCGCCGGCCGGGCGCAGCCTCGCTGTCGTCCGCCGCCGCGGCGAGGAGGGTCACCAGCGAGCCCGTGATGTCGGCCAGCTTTGGTCGCGAGCCGAGCAATCGCTCGTGAACGACCTCGATCGCTTCCAGGCCTTCGATCGCGGCGCGGAGGTCGGCGATCGCCTCATCGCGCTGCTCGTCGGGGAGTTCGAGGTCGATGAGCCGCCGCATCGCGCCGTCCTCGATCAGGACTGAATAGGCAAGGCCGGCCAGCGTGAGATGTGACGCGCGATCCAGCAGCTTGTGACGCGCGACCATCGCAGCGTGCAGGTCATTCAGCTCTGCGTCGGACAGAAAGGCCATGAAATCTGGCTCAGGTCTTTCTTGCCCGGGTTCAGGCACCGGCGCCTCGCCGCCCCACGGCAGCGGATAACGCTGTGGGTCGCGAGCCGCCAGCGCGTACATCAGGCGGCGCATCACGCGGAGCAGCGGCCGGCCCCGCTCGCGCGCATTCGCGCGCAGCCGGCCGAGAGTCCTCGCTCCGACTCCGCCGAGGCTGGAGGCGAGAGCGCCTTCGAACGCGTCGGGGTCGTCCGGGCGGCGCAGTGATTCCAGGTAGCCGACGAGAAAGCGCACGACTTCGTTGCGCGCGGTGGCGCCTGATCCTCGGACCTCGTACGGCAGGCCGAGCGCGCGAAGCGCCTCCTCGAATGGGCCGCCGAACGAGGTCGTGCTGCGGAGGAGGATCGCAAAGTCGCTGTGCCGGAGTCCCGACTTTTCTGAATGTGCGCCCTGCGCGCGCCCGGCCTCGGCATGGAGCCGTTTGATCTCGCGGGCGACGAAAAAGGCCTCATCGACGGGGTCGCGCTCGCGGGCTACTACGACCGCGGGCGCCGCGGGCGTGACCACCGAGTGCAGGCGCCGCGGCTCGCGGCCTGGGTGCGTCGCCGCCAGCAGGCGCTCGCCGGCGTCGAGCGCGTCCTGCGAGGACCGGCGGACCTCGTCGAGACGCTGTGTCGCGCTTCCATAGACCGCGGCGAAGTCGCGGCTGAGCAGGCGTGGAACCGTACCGCGGAACCCATAGATCGACTGGTCCGGGTCGCCGACAACAACGAGACGCGGATGCGCCTCGGGAGGCGCGACCAGCTGCAGCAGCTCGAACTGGGCCGGGTCGACGTCCTGGAACTCGTCGACCAGGATCAGGCGAAACCGCGCCCTCAGCATCTCGCGCAGCGGCGCGTTGGACTGTAGGAGCTCGATCGCTCCAGAGATGAGGTCGCGAAAGTCGAGCAGGCTCCCGTTCTGCAGGCGCAGCTGGTACGCCTGGTAGGCCGACGCCAGCACGCGAAGCCTCTCGCTTGCGCTCGCCTCTGCCGCGAGCAGGAGCGCGGATGGATGGACGAGGTTCTGCTTCATCAGCGCGACAAAGGTCAGGACGTCGCGCGCGAATGCGTCCGACCAGCGCACTCCCTCCAGCGATCCGAGCACCGACGAATCCAGCTCGCCAAGCACGCGTCGCATGACGAGCCACTCCTGGAAGCCGTTGAGCAGCAGGCGCTCGCGATTTGGGGAGTGCTCGCGCAGGAGGCGGTCGCAGAAGCTGTGGAACGTCGAGATCCACGCTTCGCCGTACTCGTCCTGAAGGCGCTCGTCGATGCGCCGCGAGATCTCCCCCGCGGCGCTTTTCGAGAACGTGAGCACCAGGATCTCGGCGCGGCCGGCCAGGCGCTCACGCACGGCCTGCTCGTACAGGTCGACCAGCAAATGCGTCTTGCCGGTGCCGGGTCCGGCGAGCACCCGCAGTGGTCCGTTGATTTCGTGGATGTCGAGTGGCAATGGGTTCCCCTGGAATGGCGCGGGCGTCCTGATTATGCGGGTGCCCGTGTCCTCAAGTCAGCCGCGCCTGTAAAGGGCCGCCATGCGATGACAACCAGGGCGACAAGCAGCACAAGCTCGAGCCAGGGCCATCGATTCAAGTCCGGGCTCAGCTTCGCGAGGAAGAGGAATGGGCTCGCGAGGACCCATCCCGCCACGAGCGCCGCGGTCCAGGCCAGACCCGGTCGCTCCTCCCAGACCATCCACGCCGCCGCGGACAGCAGGCACAGGTCCGACGCATGGAGGTACGGCGACACGAGCAGCGAACCCACGATGCCAACCGGAATCACCAGGCCTGGCGACTCGCGAAGCTTGAAAGCGGCGGCCAGCACAGCGCCCACGATCAGCAGGCGCAAGCCAGTGGCTACAACTCCGGTCGCACCGACAGCGCCGTGAATGGTCAGCGAGTCGGCGCCGCCCGGGAGGGGAGCGCGCAGCTGATTGACGTAGGCGGAGATCCCCTGCGTGCCGAGCAGCAGCAACGCAATGAGCGCCAGGACTGCACCCACCCCGAGCCACGACGCGAAGGCGCGATACCGTCGGGCCGCGAGCAGAGCGACCGGCACGAGGATCGCCGTGTTGGGTTTGAGGAAGATCAGTGACAGCGCCACGCCCGCCGCGATCTCTTTCTTGTCACGCAGGAGGCGCCACCCCACGACCACTCCCGCCGCGACCAAAGGAACGACCTGTCCCAGGTTCACGGCATGCAGCACCCACCAGGGCGTGAGCGCCGCGAGGACCGCGATCCAGCGCAGGGTGCCTGTGCTCACACCCGCCCACGTCAAAGCGGCAGCGAGAGAAAAGAACATGAGCACCGCCCAGATGGCATACGCGACCCAGAAAGGGAAAACCGTGAGCGGGGCGGTCAGCCACGCCACCATCGGCGGGCTCAAGAACGGCTGCGACCACAGGCTGGGCACAAGCTGCTTCTGGACCACCGCGACCAGCGACTGGTCGTAGATGTGCGGCCATCCCTGATGCAGGCCCACGACCGAGGCTGCCAGGTAAGTGTGGAAGTCGATGCCGATGGCTTCCACCCGGTTCCAGAGGTCGAGCCCGAGCGCAACCACGACCACGACCAGCGCAAGCCACGACCACGTTCGGCGGGCCTTGAGCACCGCTTGACTATAGTCAGGGCTCGATGAGCCGCCCGAGGCAGATCGCGCTGTGGGCGGGGCTCATCGGGGTCACCGTTGCGTTCGCGCATCTGCCGGCGTTCGCGCACCGGCTGCTCGACGGGGACGAAGCCATCTACGCGTCGATCGCGGCGCTGATGAACACCGGCGCGCCGCTGTACGGAGCCGGGGGCGTGGACAACAAGCCGCCCGGGATCTTCTGGGTTTACGCGGCGACATTCCAGGCCGCCGGCACCTATCAGATGACCGCCGTCCACGCAGTGGGCCTCGCCGTGATTTTGGCGACCTGCTTGCTGCTGTTCGTCATCGGCCGCGATCTCGGCGGAGTTCGAACGGGGCTCCTGGCGGCGCTCTTTTACGGCATCCTGACCGCGGCCGGCAACCCGCGCCTGCTCGCCACGAACACCGAGCTCTTCATGATGCTGCCGCTGGTCGCGTCCGTCCTGTTAATGCTGCGGCGCCAGTGGCTGTGGTCGGGGCTGCTGCTGGTCGCGGCCGGCGCGTTCCGTCAGGTGGCCGCGGTCGACGTGCTGCTGGCGGTGGCCGGCATCCTCTGGCTCGAGCCCGCGGGCAATCGCCGGCGCGCCGCCGCATTGTTCGCCGGCGGGATTGTGGCCGGGCTCGCCGCCGGCGCGCTTGCCCTGCTCCTCACCGGGTCGCTCGGCGGTTTCTGGCGCTGG
>DATNML010000180.1:0-3685 GCA_035602315.1 Candidatus Dormiibacterota bacterium | reverse complement strand
GGTCACCCAGCCTGGTGAGCTCGAGCTGTTGGAGGCTGCGGTGGATCGACTCTGCGCGCAGGCGCTACCCGAGGGCGGGACGGATCTGGCGACCTTTCTTCGGCGTTTGCAGCGGGCGGGCGACCGAATTTCGCTCAAGGTCTCCGAGGCCGCCGCGGCCTTTGCCTCTACCGATCACTATGACGAGCAGGGCTTCGTCTCACCCATCCACTGGATGCGGATGAACTGCCACCTGACCGCCGGCGCAGCCGCCGACCGGGTGGCAGTCGGCGAGCAGCTGAGGACCGTGCCCGAGAGTCACCAGAGCATGCTCGAAGGCCAGATCGGTTTCGCGCACCTAGCGCACATCGCGCGCACGGCGGCGGCGATCGAGGAGACGGGGACCAACAAGCCCTTCGACGAGACGCCGTTGCTCGACAAGGCGCGCGAGCTGAGCGTCGGCCGCTTCATCGACTTCTGTCACCACATGCGCCATGCCGCCGACCCCGAGGGTTACGCGGAAGCAGAGGCGCAGCGCGTGGAGGCTCGCTCTCTGACGTTCAAGACCGGCGAGGGCGGCATGGTCTGGGTGCGCGGGATCCTCGATCCCGAAGGCGCAGCCGTGCTCCGCACTGCGTTCGAGCCCCTTGCCCGGCGCAATGGAAAGGACGACGACCGCAAGCGCGACCGCCGGGTTGCCGACGCAGTGGTCGAGCTGGCCAGCCGCTCGCTGGACAACGCCCTGGTGCCCCAACGCGGCAGCGTGCGTCCCCACCTGCAGGTCACAACCAGCCTCGAGACGCTGGTTCAGCGCATGGATGCGCCTGCGGCCGACCTCGAGTTCTCACTCCCGATCTCGGCCAAGGCGGTCGAGCGGCTGGCCTGCGACTGCACCGTAACGCGAGTCCTCCTCGGGTCCGACTCCGCGGTGATCGATGTCGGCCGCTCGAAGCGAGTGATCATGCCGGCGCAAAAGCGCGCGCTGAACGTGCGCGACAAGGGCTGCCGGTGGCCGGGCTGCGAACGGCCAGCGACGTGGACCTCAGGACATCATCTGGTGCACTGGATCAAAGGTGGCACGACGGACATGTTGAACCTGGTGCTGCTCTGTTATCGGCATCACTGGATGGTCCACGAGGGGCAGTGGCAGCTCGTCAAGACCGATGACGGAAACCTGCTGGCGGTCCCTCCGCGGCTGGATCTATTTCAGCGACTCGCGCGCGGTCCTGACAACGAAGCCGTCTTATGACGGCGACCTAGAGGAGCGACTCGATGGCTTCGACGAGTTTCGGGTCTTCCGGCACGACCTTGGAGCGAAAGCGTCGTACGACGCGGCCGTCGCGGCCGACCAGGAACTTCTCGAAGTTCCAGCCGACGTTGCCCGCCTTTCCGGAGTCATCCGGAAACTCGGTCAGGATCTCGTACAGCGGGTGCTGATGGCTGCCCTTGACGTCGAGCTTGGCGAAGAGCGGAAAGGAGACACCGTAATTCAGGCTGCAGAACTCCTGGATCTGATCGGCCGAGCCGGGCTCCTGGTTGAAGAACTGGTTGCTGGGAAAGCCGAGGACCGTGAAGCCACGCTCCGAGTAGCGGTCGTTCAGGGCCTGCAGGCCGGCGTACTGAGGAGTCAAGCCGCACTTCGACGCGACGTTGACGGCGAGCACGACCTTGCCGGCGTAGTCCGACAGCTTGGCCAGTTTCCCGTCGAGGCGCGGCAGCTCGATCCCATGAATCGAGCGCGAGGTCATCTGAGCCACACAAATCAGAAGCGGCTCCTGGTCGCGGCTATTCCCCTCGCGCGACGGCGACGTTGGTCATCAGACGGTAGCGGTGCTCGGGCCTGCCAGGCCCGCCGTAACGCATAGTCAGCTCCGCTTTCCCCAGCTGGCACAGGTGGTCGAGATACCGGCGGGCGGTGACGCGGCTCACGCCGGCCGCGTCGGCCACGGCCGTGGCGGCGAGTCCCGACTGAGACCGGCCCAGGGCCTGGACGATCAGGTCGAGCGTCGAGTCAGACAGTCCTTTCGGGAGCGGCTCGTTGCGCGCACTTCGCAGCGCGCCGAAGATCCGGTCCACGTCGGTTTGCTCCGCTTGGCCGATTCGCGTCATGCGTGCGTGGGCGGCCGCGTAGGAGAGGAGCTTCTCTTCAAACGTCGCGAACAGAAACGGCTTGATCAGGTAGTGGACGACGCCGCCGCGCATCGCCGCGCGGAGGCTCTCGACCTCACGCGCCGCGGTGATCGAGATGACGTCGACCGGAGGATGGTCGTCTTCGCGCAGCCGCTGCAGCACGTCCAGGCCGGACATATCAGGCAGGTAGATGTCCAGCAGCACCAGGTCCGGCCGCAGCTCGTCGACGGCCTTCAGCGCCTCAGCGCCGTTGTGTGCTCGTCCCGCCACCGCAAAACCATTCACGCGCTCGACGTATGCGCAGTGAACGTCGGCGACCCGGTAGTCGTCGTCCACCACAAGAGTGCGGATCACGTTGTTGCGGGCACCTTGAGCGGGAGGCGGACCGTGAACGCGGCGCCGCCGTCATTGACGACGGTCACGTCGCCTCCATTGCGGCGCGCGACCTGGCGGACGAGCGCAAGGCCGAATCCGCGGCGCTTGCGGCCGGGACCGGATTTGGTGCTGAAGCCTTCCTGGAAGATCTGGCCATCGAGGCTTTCCAGCACGCCGGCGCCGGAGTCGTGGACTTTGATCAAGAGCTCACCCTGCTGCTCGGTGACGGACACGCTGACCCAGCGGTCGTGGCTCGAGGCGGCCGCCGCGTCAAGCGCGTTGTCGATCAGGTTGCCCAGGAGAGTGATGAGGTCTTCACTGTCGAGCGCACTTCGGGTCATGACCGTGTCGTCGGCGACCCGGAGCTCGATGCCGCGTTCCGAGGCGACGGCGGCTTTCGCGAGCAGCAGCGCGCCGAGCACCGGGTCTCCGACCCGCTCGAGCAGCGCTTCGGTGAGCTCTTGGTGAATGCCCGAGGTCTGAGCGATGAGCTTCATCGCTTCGTCAGCGCGACCCATCTGCACCAGTCCGGCGATCGTGTGCAGGCGGTTCGCGAACTCATGAGCTTGCGCGCGCAGCGCGTCGGTCAGGCTGTCCACGCCGAGTCCGCGGGCAAGCCCGGTGAGCTCGGTCGTGTCGCGCAGGGTGGCGACGTGGCCGATCTCGCGTCCGCGCACGCGAATCGCGCGCCGGCTCGCGACCAGGACCCGGTCCCCGGCGAGCAGCACCTCGTCCTCGTCGTTCAAACCGCCCGCAAGAAATTTCAGCAGCCGCCCCTGCGGAAGCACCTGCGTTACCTTGCGGCCGACGCAGTCGGACGGCAGCGACAGCAGGCGGCGCGCCTCGTCGTTGGCCAGGGTGATGGTGCCGTCACGATCGGTGGCGATCGCCCCCTCGTGGATTCCCTGAAGGCTCGCTTCGCGCTCCTCGAGCAGGCCGGCGATCTCGTACGGCTCGAGGCCGAACGTCTGGCGCTTGAGGCGCGAGGCGAGCAGCATCGATCCCGCCACGCCGAGCCCGAGCGCGAGCAGCAGGGTTACGGAGAACCCGGGCAGTTCGTTGAGCAGCTGGTTGAAAACGGTGGTTTCGAGGAAGCCGACCGAGACCAGGCCGATCACGCCGCCCTGGTAGAAGATGGGCGCTTTGCCTCGGGCAGAGACGCCCAGCGTGCCGCGCTGAACGCCGACCCACGTGTGGCCGG
>DATNML010000179.1:0-4389 GCA_035602315.1 Candidatus Dormiibacterota bacterium | reverse complement strand
CCCAAAATTGGTCGGGGAGGGGGCTCATCCTCTGGCTTTCCGTTTACCTCTGTCCTGGATCGAGCCCGCCGTGACCAGCGCGCCCAACACTAGGATCGGCAAGAGAGACTGCCACCCGAGTGTCGCCAGATACCTATGGTCGAACACGATCCAGTAAGCCATTTGACCTGCGACATAAACGCCGAGCAGAGTGATCGAAATCCGGCTCAAAAGCCCAGGCCTGTCACCCGATGGGGCGCGGGCAGTCACGATGAGAGCGACGGTGAGCAAGGCCAGCACCCACACAGCACCGCCAATTGATGAGACCCCGCCGGAATAGAGCTGGAGAAACAAGCCGGCGACCGCGAGGGCAACGAAGAAAAGCAGTAGCGGAGAGGCGCACCGCCATACAGGGGAAGTTAGACCTTTCATCGAACTCAGCGCCAGTCTTATCCGCATCTCTTCACCTCAAACTCATTTGGATACCGAACAGGCACAGAATCCGCCAGGGTCGGTCTCATGCGCAGTGTCAACACGGTCTCGAAATCCGTCTCGCGCGCGGGGTCCGATCGAGGAGTCAGGGTGAGACCCTCGAACTCGATCTGCGAGGCATGCCTATCGCGCTGATCGAGGCGGTTCCGCGTTGGTCCTGGCCGGTCCGGCCATGGCCGACGAGCCGCACCCCGCGGTCCAGCCATTCGCCACGATCGCTCAACGCGTGGAAGAAGCTGGCACCAGCGTCGCTGCCGGCGAAGTCGCGGCATCACTCGTGCTCTATGACGCGCTCTGCCTGAATTGGTCGGGGAGGGGGGATTTGAACCCCCGACCACTAGTCCCCCAGACTAGTGCGCTACCAAGCTGCGCTACTCCCCGAGCCTGGTAATCGTACCTAGCGCCCGATCGCTAACCCCGACCGGCGAAGGCGACCAGGCCTCGGTGGGTGGACGTGAAGCCGGACTGGCGGAGCAGCGCGTTCAGCGGCGAGTCCATGACCTGTACTCCATCCACCCGCTGCACCTCCACCCTGCCGGCCAGCACCGCCATGCCGATCAGCGCGCGCAGGTGCTCCGGCTGGACCTCTCCGTTGGTGAGCAGCGAGCGCCCGCCCCGCTCGAGATAGAGCTTGAGGATCCCGTCGTCGAGCACGATGTAGGATCCGGCGGTCCGGCCCATGCGCCCGTCAGATCGAGGCCACGGTAAGAGCGAACCGTAGGCATTCGCGGGGTCCGTCGCGGCCAGCGCGACGATGCCTCCGCCTGAATCACGCAGCGCTCGGAGCCTGTCCACCGCGCCGGGGAGGGCGAACTGCGAGCCGCCCAGCCCCTCGACGAAATAGCCGCGCCGGATGCGGCCGGACTCCTCCATCGCGCGCAGCACCGGGTAGAGCGCGGCGAAACCGCCCGACCAGCCTTCGGCGACCACCGTTTCGCGCGTCAGCACGCCGTACCGCTGAAGCAGCACCCCGGCCTCGGAGTGCAGCCGCTCGGTCGCGGAGGCTCCCGACCCGACGAGGTCAGCCACCAGCGACCAGCGCCCCGCCGCTCGAGGCTGCGTGAGTCGCGGCAGCCGGGGCCGTCCAGTGGGCCGGCGCGCGACCGGACCCAGCAGCCGAAGCGGTGCAAACGTGTCGTTGGTGGCCTCACCCGACCAGACGAGGTCCCACAACGCGTCGAGGATCACGTCCTCGTCTCCGCCGCCGCACGCGTTGTAGAGGTCCCGGAAGAAGCTCGCGCCGCGGGACTTGAGGTGCTCCCTCAGCCGGAGATGGACGTCGCCATCGGGAACGTCGGCTGATTCGGGGACCAGGCGTGGGGCGTCGCCGCGGAGGTATAGGGCGACTTTGCCATCGCTCGCACCGAGCGAGCCACGTCCCAGCCAGACCACCTCGCCCATCGAGATGAGCTCATCGAGCAGGCGCCGGCTGTAGGCGCCGACGCGCGCGCCGATCACATCGCGCTCGATCACGCTCGCCGGCAGAGCTGCGCCCTGGAGCTGGAACACGACCTCCAGCAGCCTGTCGACTCCGGTGGCCTTCGCGCCGATTCCGTGCCAGGCCGGCAGGAAACGCGCCACCGCTTCCGGTGGAACCGACTCGACCTCGTGGCGCAGCGCGGCCAGGGAGCGTCGCCGGAGGACCTTCAGCACCTCGGGGTGGCAGTACTCGCGACCTTCTCGTGCCCTCCGAAATTCACCGGCGAGGACGTCTCCGTGCGCGGCCAGGCGGTTGAGCGATGCCTCCACCGCTGCCGCCGGCAGCAACCACCGCGCGGCCGGGTCGGCGGTGACGAACGGGACATGCGTGCGCGCCCACCGGCGAAGGAGCGAGTCAAGCGGCTCGGGTCCCGGATTCAAGAAGACGTCGGGAAGGCCGACGGGCAGGCTTGCTCCGACTGCCTCTCGGTAGCGGCCGGCGTCCTCGGCCGCGATCCAGCGCGATTCACCGGCGAGGCGAACGGCTGCGGCCCGGCGCTCGCGCTCCAGCCCGCGAAGCCAGTCCGCCGAGATGCCGCGCGCGGCCGCCTCGTCCGCGGTGAGGTCGCCGAGCCGCACGAGCAGGTCGTGCGCCTCGTCCGGGTCGCGCGGAAAGCGCTCGGGGAGGAGGCCTTGCAGCTCGAGCTCGACGGCGGCGATGGCGGCGGGGTCGAGCAGCTCGCGAAGGTCTTCGCTGCCGAGCAGCTCCGCGAGCAGCTCGCGGTCCAGCGTGAGCGCTTGCGCCCGGCGCTCGGCGAGCGGTGCGTCGCCCGCGTACATGAACTCCGCGACATAAGAGAAGAGGAGGGACGAGGCGAACGGCGAAGCTCGCTCAGTGTCGACCGCGACCACGCGGATCTCGCGCGACCGGATGGCGCGAAGCAATCCCAGCAATGCCGGCATGTCGAAGTGATCCGTCATCACCTCGCGCCACGTCTCTGCGAGGATCGGGAAGTCGGGATACTGGCCGGCCACCTGCAGCAGTCCCGCGCTGCGCATGCGCTGCTGCCAGAGCGGTGTGCGCACCCCAGGCCGGCGGCGCGGCAGGAGCAGCGAGCGGGCCGCGTTCTCCCGGAACCGCGCAGCGAACAGCGCCGAGGCCGGCAGCTGCGCGGCCACCAACGGCTCGACCTCTTCGGGGTCCAGCATCAGCTCGTCGAGGGAAGGCGGCGACTCGACCTCAGGCAGATGCATCGCGATCCCGTCATCGGTCCAGAGCGCGCGGGCATCTACGCCCAGCTTTTCTTGCAGACGCGCTTCGAGGGCGAGCGCGAGCGGCGCGTGCACGCGACCTCCGAACGGCGTATGCAGGCAGACGCGCCAGTCGCCCACCTCGTCGCGAAACCTCTCCACCACGATGGTGCGGTCGTCGGGCACCGCGCCGGTGGCCGCCGCCTGGTCATCTAGATAAGCGAGGAGGTTCTTGATCGCGCGGTCGTCGAAGCCGGCCCGCTCACGTAGGCGCTTCTCAGCCGCCTTGGGCTCCGCAGCACGCAGCTCCCGCACCATCTTGCCCAGCGCAGCGCCCAGCTCGACGGGCCGGCTCGGCGTGTCGGCTTTCCAGAACGCGATCTTGCCAGGCTCGCCGGGCGCCGGCGTGACGATCACCTGGGACGGCGTGATCTCCACGATCCTCCAGGTCGAAGCGCCAAGCACAAAGTTCTCGCCCACGCGCGTCTCGTAGACCATCTCCTCGTCCAGCTCGCCGACTCTCCTTCCGTCGTCGGCCAGGTTCACCGTGTAGAGGCCGCGATCCGGAATGGTTCCGGGGTTGGTCACCGCCAGGCGCTGAGCGCCTGCCCGGCCGCGCAGCTTTCCCGCGACCCGATCCCAGACGATCCGCGGCCTCAGCTCGGCGAAGTCGTCGGACGGATAGCGGCCGCTGAGCATGTCGAGCACGGACTCGAAGGCTCGCGGTCCCAGGTCGCTGTAGGGATAGGCGCGCCGGACGACCCGACCGAGGTCTTCGACGCTCCACTCGTCCATCGCGCACATCGCAACGATCTGCTGGGCGAGGACGTCGAGCGGCTTGCGTGGCACGACGGTCGATTCGATGCGGCCCTCGAGCATTCCCTCGACGACCGCCGCCGACTCGAGCAGGTCGCCGCGAAACTTCGGGATGATCACGCCGCGCGAGATCTCACCTACCGAGTGGCCCGCGCGCCCAACACGCTGGATGCCCGCCGCGACGCTGGGCGGCGCCTCGACCTGCAGCACGAGGTCGACAGCGCCCATGTCGATGCCGAGCTCGAGCGTCGAGGTCGCGACAAGGCCCTTGACCACGCCCGCCTTCAGCTGGTCCTCGATGAGCATGCGCTGCTCGCGCGCGATCGATCCATGGTGGGCGCGCACCAGCTCCTCGCCGGCCAGTTCGTTGACGCGGGCGGCGATGCGCTCGGCCATCCGCCTCGAGTTGACGAAGACGATCGTGGAGCGATG
>DATNML010000178.1:0-2261 GCA_035602315.1 Candidatus Dormiibacterota bacterium | reverse complement strand
GAAGCGACCTTGCCGCCTCCGAGGTTGGCCGCGACGTAGCCTCCCATTGCGCCCACACCAAGCGCGACGACGACCAGGACACCGGCCACGAGGGTCCTGGAAACTTTCGGTCCGCGAAGCGTTGCCCTGGCTTCCATGTCTCTTTCCTCTCCGATTTTTATTCGGCTCAATTGCTGCCTGAGCCGTGAGGCGAGACTAGGGCGGTCAACCCGCAATAGCATCAACCGTTCGGTCGATTTATCGAGCGATCAGAGCTGGATCAGATCGTTCTCGAGGGCGAACAGTGTGGCTCCGGCACGCGTGTTCAACCCGATTTTCCCGTACACGTTGATCACATGTGTATGCACCGTCGCTTCGGAAACGTGGAGCTGGATCGCGGTCTGTTTGTTGGAGCGGCCACTGGCGAGCAGGCGCAGCACGTCGACCTCGCGGTCCGTAAGGCCGGCGGGCCAGCTGCGCGCGGCGCGCCTGCGAGCCCCTCCTTGACCGGCGGCGTCGAGCACCGCATCGACCGAGCGGCGATCTAGCCGGCCTTCTCGCGCCTCGCGCCGAAGCTCGTCCGCGGCTCTTCCGGCAGGTAGGGCGCCTCGCCAGGGCCGATCCTCTCGCATCGATTGATACGCCTCGGCCACCGCGAGCACGCGTGCCGGGAGCGGGATGGCGGCTGCCGAAAGGCCCCGGTGGTAGCCCGTGCCGTCCGGTCGTTCGTGGTGCATGCCGGCCGCCGCACCGATCTCGCGCAAAGACTCGCTCACCGACAGGACTCGGTGGGTGTGATACGGATGGAGGCGAATCCGGTCACGCTCGGTGCGGTCGATGGGCTCCTTCTTGACCAGGATGCGATGCGGAACGCTGACGTTTCCTAAATCGTGGACTTGCGCCGCGCGCCGCAGAGTCGCGACCTCCTTCTCGGTCAGTCCTAGTCCGGCGCCGGCGGCTGAGGCCAGGTCGGCGACGTGGGACGAATGCGCGACCGCGTGCGACGCTTTGAGGTCCACGAAGTCGGCGAAGGTCTCTGTGACGGCGTCGATGTGGGACGGCGCGACGAAGCGGCGAGGCTCGGGTTCCGCGTCCAGGGCGACCTCCCAGATGGAGTCCGGACCAGCGCCCCGCAGAAGCTCCTCGCTGTGCGCAAGCCAGAGGTCGCAGAGCGTGGGGTCGAGCTCGCCGCCTCGGCGCGTGCGTACGACCTCGTCCGCGGCATCTCGGCCACCCGCTCGGTGAAATGCATGCGCTACATGAACTACGTGGACGAGTCGGGCGAGAGGCGATATGGCCTCTCCGCTGGGAGACGCAGGGAACACCTTGCCATCCCATCGCGCATAGGCATGTTCGAGCGCCTCGGTGATATGAGGTCCTGCTCCCAGGCGCGCGCCGAACCGCGCCCCAACCTCGCAGATGCCTCCGATGGCATCGGCGACGAAGTCCTTTGGCGCCGTGATCATGCCGGCGACGCCCTGTGCTCGAGCGCCAAGCCCCCACTCCCTGCTCACGCGCGTTGCGGCCAAGCGGAGCATTTGCAGCCGGTCGGCGTAATCGGCCTCCGAGAACCAGCGCCTCGAGCTTACGTCGTCCCCGCCTGCAATCCGGGCCTGAGCTAAGACAACCGCCGTGCAGCCCACGTGATAGAGCAGCGCCAGGTAGTAAGCGTCACTGACGTCTTCCGCCGCCAGTCCAGCTTCCCCGGCAAACGCAACGACCGTGACGGCATCTTGCAAAGCGCTGCCGAACGGCGCGTCGTCGGCGAGGTTCGTCGCCAGCGACACCGCCGCCAGAAGCTCGGCCAGCCGCAGGTTCTGCCCCGATTTGCGCGCGGCCAGCGTGTCGTCGGTGCCCATAGGCGATATCAAAACAGCCTGGCAGGTCGACGGGAGCCGGGAGAGAGGAATCGAACGGGACACGATCGCGAGGCCGGTTCCCGCCAGTTGTGCACCATGAAAGGAAAGGGGCAGGAAAACCCTGCCCCTTTCCGGACCCAGAACGACCTACTCGACGAATTTTCCCCCCAAGTGGCTGACGATGTCGGTCACGCAGCTCGTGGCCCTGGCCGAATACCAGACGACGATATGGGTTCCCGAGGGACAGGCTGCCACAGCCTGACCATTCGCCGGTCTTGCCGAGCGGATGATGTCGTCCTGCAGGATTCGCGAAGCCGGAACCGACTTCGGAGTGATCTCCTGAACAAGCCAGCCCGGTAGAACGGCTTGGCTCTGGCCGGCGATTGCCTTCGTTGTGGCGGTGTGGCTTGGGGAAGCGACCTT
>DATNML010000177.1:0-17506 GCA_035602315.1 Candidatus Dormiibacterota bacterium | reverse complement strand
TACCTGGGTTCGGTCACCCCGCTGTCCGTGCCGGCGACCAAACAGCTTCGGCTCGCGCCGGCCGCCATCCAGGCCGCGTAAGCGCATCAGTAGGGACGGAATCAGTCGCGTTGTAGAGATGAGGCGCCTGAGCCGCAAGGTTTCCGCGCTTCAAACCTCGAACAGGAGGCTTGTGTTGTGAAGTGCGATATATGCGACCTGGAGTTCGCCAACTCTGAAGAGGTGAAGGGCCACCAAGAGCAGGCGCATCCTATGGGCGACGACAGCGCGAAGGCCGAGCTGGGCGACGGCATGCAGCAAGACGAGAGCGAGATGCCGGAACCCGCGGAGCAGAGCAACCGATAAGTCGGGTCAAGCAAGGTCAGCGGCAGCGACTCCGCCGCTGACCTTTTTCTTTTTCCAGGGCGTGAATTGCATTCCGCTGGTCACGGCAAACTCACAGAGTTCTCACACGGCTCGCTGAGGCCGCGCCGTCAGCCTTCGTTTCGACGCTCCGAGGAGCGATTAACAACGAAGGAGGAGAAAGACATGAACGGTATTCGAAAGTCCGTGGCAGCGGCCGCCATCGCGGGGTCGATGCTCATCGGGGGCGTGGTCGGCGCCGTGATGTACGGCGCGACGACGATCGCTGCGTCAGCAGCGACCACCGCCGCCAGCCCGTCGCCGGGCACGGCACCGTCCGGCACGTTCGTGCCGAACGAGACCGCGGCTCACGAAGCGACCGAGAGCGCGGCGCGCGAGGCGCAAGAGAACGCTGGCCAGGTACCCACCATTCCGTAGAGTGGGTGTATCGTTGGAGAGCCGGTGAAATGCCGGCTCTCCACTTGCAAAGGTCCCGATTGAAATGCGAAGAAACCTGATCGTTGCGGCTGCAGCCGGCATCGTCATCATCGCCCTTGCGGCCGTGGGCGGCTATGTGTACTTCTTCTCCAGTCTGCGATCCTCGCCCTCAACCCTCGGGCTGAGCGCGAGCCCAAGTCCCGCCACCGTTTCCTCTGGGCTGGCAGGCACCTGGAAGGTCACCACCGGCTCGCGTGCCGGCTACCGGGTGCAGGAGCTCTTCGTGGGCGCGACCTCCAAGCACGATGCCGTGGCCCGGACATCAAACGTCAGCGGCGGCCTCACGGTGAGCGGCGATTCCAGTGGTTACCAGGTCAGCGGCATCACGTTGTCTGCGGACGTGAGCAGCCTCCAGAGCGTCGACTCGGTGGTGGGTCGCAATGTCACGCAGCGCGATGGGATCGTTTCGCGTCAGCTCAACGTCCAGCAGTTTCCCAACGCTACTTTCATCGCCACCACTGTGTCGGTACCCGGCACGGTCACCAGCTCGCCGGCGAATGTCAGCGCGGCCGGCAAGCTCACCGTCCGCGGCGTGACCAAAGACGTCACGGTAGCTGCGACTGCGCAGGTGGTCGGCGACAAGATCGAGATCGCAGGCAAGACGACGATCAACATGACCGACTACGGGGTGGCGCCTCCCCAGGTGCCATTCACGACGGTAGACCCGGCGGTCACGATCGAGTTCGACGTTTTCCTGATGAAGAGCTAGATGTTCACGGAAGCAGCTGGCGGGCGACGAACATCATGTTGGCCGGGCGTTCCGCGAGCCGGCGCAGATACCACGTGTACCAGGCATCGCCGTACGCGATGAGGGTCTTCACGACGTAACCCTCCTTCGCCAGCCGGACCTGCTGGTCGGTGCGAATCCCATAGAGCATGTTCACCTCAATCTGTGAGGGCTCTAAGCCCAGCGCCCGCCCGAACCCTGACGCACGCGCGATCAGACCGACGTCGTGTGTGCCGAGCACAAGGCGAAGCCTGTCGCGCTTGACCTCGGGCAGCATGAGAGCGCACAGCGCGAGATAGTTCGCGTCAACGTCCCTTTTGGCGGTGTAGGCGCGGTCGGCCGGCTCCGCGTACGCGCCTTTGACGAGCCTGATGGCGGGCTTCAGAGGGAGCAGCTTGACGGCGTCGTCCACCGTGCGGTGGAGGTAGGCCTGAAGCGCCACCCCAATGCGCGGGTGCTCCGCGCGCAGCCGCCTGTACAGATCGAGCGTCGGCTCTGTGTAGACGCTTCCCTCCATATCGAGCCACAGGAACCTCTTCGCCTTCGCCGCCGCACGCGCCAACCGCTCCAGGTTGGCGTATGCCGCCTTCGCGTCGATGTCGAGGCCGAGCTGAGTCGGCTTGACCGAAACCTCCGCATCCAGGTCGCTGTCGACCAACTTCGCGAACACGGACTCGTAGTGCTCGACCACGGCACGCGCCTCGGAGAGGTCCTTCACGTTTTCACCGAGGCGCGTGAAAAGGGATCCGATTCCCTGGCCTTTGAAGGTGACCGCGGCCTGCAGCGCTGCGTCAAATTGCTCTCCAGGCAAGAAACGCTTGACCGCCCGGCGAGCGAATCCCCACCGCGGAACGTGCGCCGCGAGCCATCGGTTCTGGGCGCACCACAAGAGCAGTCCACGCACCACCGCAACGTTAAGGCGTCAGGCGCGAGACGGTCTAGTCGGACCGATGGAAGACAACAGAGGCGCCCGCGTGAGCAGGCGCCCTTTGAGACTGCGGTCAGGTCTTTACCAGCCGTACCACCGACCTCGACCCTCGGCGCCGCGGATGAAGAAGCCGAGCACCCAGAGGATCAGCCCGATGACGAGCAGAATCCAGAGGATGTGAAGCGCCGGTGCCAGCAATCCGCCCCCACCGAGGAGCAGCAGCAGCAGGATTAGAACGATCAACGCAACCACGCTTGATCTACCTCCTTTCGAGCCGGGGGACCTACGAAGGCGAAGGCATCGCCGAGGGCGAGGCGTTGGTGCCGCCGGTTCCGGCGCCGCTGTTGGTGGTCGGCGCGGGGCTGGTGACTGTCGGGTTGCTGGCCGGAGCGCCCGACCGAGTGCTGAACCAGTTCCACTGCGTGAAGCCGAAGAACAGGAGAATCAGCACCAGAAGGGCCAGGATCGCGGCGGCAATCCCTGCACCGGCGCCTGATCCGGTCGTGTCTGTCTCGACCACTTCCGACCCCGCCGGGCTCCAGTAACGTCGAACGCTGTACCCGCCGGCGCCAAGCAGCACCGCGAGCACGAGGATGACGAGCACGATGAACAACAGAGTTCCCAAAAGACGAACCTCCTTTGAATGATCAGCGGCCCGTCCGGGTTGCCGGACGCCCTTCGCCGCTCATAGGAGTAACGCCCACGACCGGTCCCTCTACTGACCGCGAATGCCCGGGTAGGAGCGCTGAATCAGGAGACGCCTAGGGAAGACCTTTGGTCGCGACCTGGTAGATCAACGCAACGTCGGCCAGGATCATGACCGCCGCCGCCGCCCAGCCCAACACCTTGGTTGGCACCCCGTTGACAAAGTCGCCCATCAGCGTGCGGCTCGACGTCAGGATGACCAGCAGCACGATCAGCACTGGGGCGATCAGTCCGTCGAGCACCTGGGAGTAGAACAGAGCCTTGATCGGGTCGATCGCTGAGATGGCCAGCTCCATCGCGACCAGGAAGGCCAACCCGATCACGACATAGAACTGCGGCGCGTTCCTGGGATTGCGCCAGAGTCCTCTTCGCCAGCCCGCCAGACCCGCGAGGCCAAAGGCTGCGGACGACGCGAGCACCGGAATCGCGAGCAAGCCCGCCCCGATCACGCCGACGCTGAACAGGACCGTCGCGTAAGGGCCGGCAAAAGGCTGGAGAGCGCGCGCCGCGTCGGCGGCGGTCCGGATCTGTGTGTGATGCGAAAAGAGGACCGCGCCCGTCGCGACGATGATGAAGAAAGCGATCAAGTTCGACAGGACCATGCCGGTGGCGATGTCGATGTTGGTGCGACTCAGCGATTGCACCCCGCGCTTCTCTTCCACCTCGCCACTTGCCTGCCAGAAAAACAGATATGGCGTGATCGTTGTGCCGAGCAGCGCGACCGCACCCAACAGGTAGTCGGGGCTCATCGAGATGTGCGGCAACAACGTGCTGGCAAGGACGGCGCCCCAATCGGGCCTTGCCAGCACGGCGGCCGCTATGTACGTCGCGAACACCACGACGAGCCAGAGCAGGAACTTGCTCACCGTCTTGTAATCGAGAAAGATCGTTACGCCAGCCATGAGCGCGGCCATCGGGACGATCCAGTAGATGAGCTTGATGCCGGTGAGCAACTCGACCGCGGCCCCCATCGCGAGCAGGTCGGCGCCCATGGTGATCACATTGGCCACGACCATCAGCACCACGGCCGGCGAAGCGACGCGAGCGCCGAACGTGGTCCGCAGCAGGCTCGCGAGGTCGCTCTTGGTGACGTTGGCGACCTTGGCGGACATCTGCATCACTGCGATCAGCAGTGGGGTCGACAGGAACAGCAGCCAGTTCTGCGCGAAACCGACGCTCGCGCCGACGATCGAATAGGTCGCGATACCCGCGGGGTCGTTGTCGGCTCCGCCTGAGATCACGCCCGGGCCGACCGTGCGCATGACATCCTTGAAGCTCAGGCGGCCCCTGGTCGCCTCGCGGGCCGAAGCCACCGTGCGGCGCGCCCGGTTGGTCCGGCGCGTGATCTCTGCCATCAAGGTCTGGCCTCGATCAGCTGCGGCGGCATCGCAACCGTCCACTCGCTGCGTGTGTCCTCTTCGAGCAGCTCGCGGACCTTGAGGGCCTCCGTTTCGTCGACCCGGAGAATCAGGAGCGCGTGCCCGGAGTCGACTGCCTTTCTCGTGTGGCGCGCGAAATCCTCGGGCAGCAGACGGCGGAGCTTGTCCGTGCTCCGGGCATCCATGATTTCGCTCTGCTTCGGCACGACGCGACTGTGCTTGAGCACGAAATCGCGCGCATACTCCGCCGCCTCCCTGCCCGGAAACGCCGAGATCAGGGTCTGCTCAAGGATCCCCGGCTTCTCCTGGCGGCTTGCCAGTTGGAGACTCGATACGTCCACGTGATCGATTCCATGACCGATGTGCTGGCGCGCCTGGCGGACGAGCTCATCGCGGTCTTGGGCTGAATCGAGCTCTCCGGACAGGCGCAGAAGCCCGCGATGCAGCCGGACTCGAACCTCGCGGTGGATCGGGTGCGGCTCGTATACGTCTCCCGCGAGAACTGAAGCCCACCACGCGTCGACCAGGGACGGATGGTTACCCCCGCGTGGCGCGGCTTGGCCCGAGCTCTTCCTGTCGCGCTGTTGGGCGCGCGTGATCGTGCGCCTCATGCATGAACGACAACGCTCCGACCGGCGCCTCTACCGGCGGAGAGCCTCCGCTGCCCAGAATGGTGGAAAGCCCGGCCCTTGCAGGCCAGGCTCCCCACTGATCTCAACGCTCCTGCTGCCCTTGGTACTCTGGGTGCGTAGGTTTGGTGCAACCGGGTACTTGACGGCTCTGGCCTGTTGAGAGTAAGAATGGGAGTTGCCGACCTTTTGTGGAACTATTGGGCGGCGGGAGGTTCCAGCATCGACGACCGGCTCGAAGCTGCGCGAGGAGGAGGGATTGTGTACGCGGACAAGCACCTTGTCGTGACGCGAACTGAGGCGCCCATCGGACTCTACTTCGCGGGTGAGATCGACGTAACGAACTCCCATGCCGTCGCGGAGTCACTGTGCAATGCCGCCATGGATGACGCCGACATCCACCTCGACCTGAGCGGGCTGAGCTTCTGCGACATCAGCGGGATCCGCTCGCTGGTCGATGCTGCGGAGGCCCGCCAGACAGGCCGGCTGATGCTTCACGGGCTGCCGGACCTGCTGCAGACGGTGATGAATGTGATCGGTTGGTCGGACCTGCCGAACCTGCAGATCTGCAACTGTAGGGGCGCGCGATGAGCACTTTCCCAGCGCCGTCCGCAGAAAAGTTCCGCCATGAGGCCCTCCTGTACGCGGGCTGGGCCGAGTTCGTCGCGGGCACAGTCCCTTTCATCCGCGATGGCGTGAGAGCCGGTGAGCCGGTGCTGGTCGTTGAATCGGTGGACAAGATCGAGATGCTTCGCCTCGCGCTGAGTGATGACGCCGACGCTGTGCTTTTCGCCGACATGGCGGAGGTTGGGGCTAACCCTGCTCGCATCATTCCCGCCTGGCACGATTTCGTCAGCCGCCATGGCGGCACCGGACGGCGCCTGCGCGGGATCGGCGAGCCGATCTGGAAAGGGCGCTCTCCCGATGAGCTCATCGAGTGCCAGCGTCACGAATCGCTGCTCAACGTCGCGTTTGGGCACGGCCAGCCCTGGTGGCTTCTGTGCCCTTACGACACGGAGAAGCTCGACGAGGCGGTGATCGAAGAAGCTCGCCGGAGTCACGAATTCGTGACCGAGCACAGCCACGTGCAAACGAGCAATATCTTTCGTGGGCTGGAAGCCTCAGGCGCTCCATTCGACGTGCCGCTGCCCGAGCCCGGGACCGAAATCGGGCGGATGGCCTTCGGCCCGAACGACCTGGCGGCCGTGCGCGCCATGGTGGCTCGGCACGCGCAAGCGGCCGGGATCGAGGCACGCGCCGCCGAGCTCGTCACGGCCCTTAACGAGGTCGCCACCAACAGCATTCGTCACGGCGGCGGGAACGGCACGCTCCGCGTGTGGCAGGAGGACTCGGCCCTGGTGTGCGAGGTGCGCGACAGGGGGCGCTTCGACAGGCCTCTGGTGGATCGCGAACGACCTGCACCGAGCAGCTCGGCGCCACGTGGCCTGTGGCTCGCGAACCAGCTGTGCGATCTCGTCCAGATCCGGTCCTTGCCGGACGGGACTGTGGTGCGCCTGCACATGCGCCGCCGGCCTCAGCAGCACCTGCGAGTGGTGCCCGAGATCAACTAGCGGCAAAGGCGACGTCGCGAGTAATCCTCCTGTGCCGGGGCGTTTCCCGATTGGGGGAATCCCACCAGTTCAATTAAGGGAGGTTGGTGATGCCTCGAAAAGAGCACGTCAGAGGAATCGGACCCAAGGAGCAGCGCCAGTACGAGCACATCCTGGAGTCCGCACGGAAGGATGGCCGCCACGGCAGCAGGGCCAAGGAGGTCGCCGCCCGGACCGTGCTGAAGGAGCACAAGGAGAAAGGCCACAGCAAGGGCCGCTGACGGCCGGCGTTTTGCCGGGTTTTGGCCGGGGTCCGGGCTGCTGGAACGCGTAACCTGTGCGGACCGTGGCCATTCGGAGCGACCTGGCGGGGTTCAGCAGCGCCCAGGCGAGACGCGCCCTGGAGGGACTTCCGCGCTGCGATTACGAGGTCGTGATCAAGCCGCTGCGCTACCGCTGGAACCCCCATCTAGCGGCCCGGTGCGAGTTCGAAGAGCACCGGATCGTGCTCCAGGTGCCGATCCCGTTCCGGGCCTTCAAGGAGCCGGTGATCTTCGCCGCCCGCCGCAAGCGTGGCGGGGGCATGCGCTTCGCATGGGCCTCGGAGACCGTCTTCTTTCGCGGGCGCCGCGACGTCCTCCGCTTCCTCTACTGCCACGAGTGGATGCACTGGTACCTACACGAGGTACTGGGCAAGGCCTCGGCCGCCGAGACGGCGTGCGATCGCTTCGCGCTGAGGAACTTTCGGCGTCGGGTCGTCACCAGCGACGATGCGGACGAAGCGCTCACCCGGCGGGGAAGACTGGCGGCCCGAGGCTAGCCAACCACCCTAGAGAAACGCATCTTGCTGCTTACGCAGCAGCACGATCACCGCGATCGGGAGGGCGACGTTCGTCATCAACGCGACGGGGCCGTGGTTGGCCCCGATCGGCAGCAGCAGCACCAGCAGCGACCCGATCAGGCACACGACCTCGAGCAGGAGCACCCATCGTCGAGCCGAGCGGCGGCGCCACAGGACACCGATCGCGAGGAGGCAGGTACCGAGCGCGAGGAGGAGCGAGGCTATGCCGAGCCCGAGCATGTAGACCTCACCTGCGAGCGCGAACGGAATCGCGGATAGCCCGGCAATGGTCCACAGCATCGCTTGCATCAAGAGAAGGACGAAAGCGGCCTCCGGGCGGCTGGAGCTCTTAGCTTCGATCAATCTTCTTCACCACCTCATCGTCGATGTCGACTGCAAACGGGCCGCCCTTCGGGTTGTCCACGATCCAGACGTGGAGCATCGGTGACGCGCTGATATCAATCGACCCAAGCGGGCACGTGGCAAACGGTGTCATCAAGCTGAACTCGAACCCGATTGGCGTGACGCAGATGTTCTCGTGCTGGTGCCAGGCCGTAAGCGGGCCGCCTGGATCCGGGCCGAACTGGCCGATGTGCTTCATCTGGAACATCGCGCCAAGCAGTACCGGGCCGTGCTTGGTGTTGGCATAGACGAGGCCCTGAGGACGGCGCGGGTCCATCACGTACCCGGCGTCGACATTGGCCTGGTTCATCCAGTGCGTCGATCCCAGATTCGCCCCGCCGCCGGGCCGGTAGCCCGCGGCCCAGGCCTGGTGCCAGTCCTGGTACGGCAGGATCGCGGCCTTCGTCTCGGCATAAAGCTGAGCGGCGGCCGCGACCTGGTCCGGTGTCGCGACGTCGTTGGTCGCCTGGAGCAGAGCACCCGCATGCGAGTGCTGCGCGTCTGGGCGAGCGAGCGACACGATCCAGACCGTTGACGTCGTGATCAACGTCAACACTGGAAGCGCAATGGCGAGGGACGTCCATCGCACCGCGCGCCGCGGTCTGCCCAGCTCGCCTCGCACAGGCACGAGCACCAGGCCGAGCGCGATCAGCTCGAGGAGCTTGGTGGCCAGCGCGACCTGGTCGGGCGAGTCGAAACCGAGCGCGATGTACACGAGATAGCCGAGCAGCGTCGCCCCCAGCAATGCGGCCGAGGCCGGACGCCACCAGCGCCATGTGAACGCGAACGAAAGCACGATGTAGCCGGTGCCGTTCATGAGGAAGAGCAGCGCGGTGAAAGGCTCGTTGATGTGGCTGCTGATCAATCCCCAGTGGATCGCCCCGGCCATCGCCAGCAGCACGGACGCCCCCAGGACAGTCCCGGGCACCCGGCGGCGAGCCGGACGCAGTCGGATCGCGATCAGCGCGAGAGGAAGAGCGAGCAGGCCGGCGTAGAGACCGATTGCGTGGTCGGGCGCGATGTCGAACATGACATCAGCGTCGACGTCGCAGCTAAGAGCGACGTAAGCAATCAGCAGGTCCCATCCTTATCGCCGCTTGCGCGCACTGGTAGGTCCACGTACATCGCCGCACCGCCGCCCGGTCCCTCGCCGGCGAGGATGCGGCCGTGGTGCTGTTCGACAATCCACCTCGCGATCGACAGGCCGAGCCCGGCGCCAGGCCCAGTCCGAGCCTGATCAGCCCTGTAGAAGCGCTCGAAAACGCGCTCTCTCTCCTCGGGCGGGATGCCCGTCCCGTCGTCGGATACCGTCAACCGTGCCCAGGCGCCGTCCGTCGACAGCGTGACCTCGACGCGAGATCCGGCATGACGAAAAGCGTTGTCCAGCAAGATCCACGTGAGCTGGCGGATCGCGTCGTCGTCACCGGCGATGGTCGCGTCGGCCACCGTCGTGTGCAGCTCGCGATTGGCGTGAACAGCTCGAGCCTGGCGGCACACTTCGGCGATGACCGGTGCGAGCTCGATCGTTGTCAGCGTGAGCTCGAGGCCGGAGTCAGCTTTCGCAAGGGTCAGCATCCGGTCGACCAGCCGCGTCATGCGAGCGGTCTCGGCCGCGATGTCATCGGCCGCGGCGCTGCGAATGTCCTCGGAAAGCGCAGGACCGCGCGCCAGCAGCCCGGCGTTGCCCTGGATCGTGGTCAGCGGAGTGCGCAGCTCGTGCGATGCGTCCGCCACGAACCTTCGCTGCGATTCAAACGAGTCCTGCAGCTGCTCCAGCATCCGGTTGAAGCTCGTCGACAGCAGGGCGACCTCGTCGCGGCTCCGGCGGGTCGGCAGCCGCCGGCCGAAGTCGCGCGCCCGGCCGATCTCGTCCGCGGCGCCGGCCACGTCCTTCAACGGCTTGAGCGCACGACCGGCGACGAGCCACGACGCGGCCAATGCGGCGATCAGGGTCGGGACGCCCGAGATGACGAGAAACCCAAGCACGCCAGACAGGTTCGACTGCACAACACGGGTCGACTGGCCGGTCACGACAAAGCCGCCCTTGAAGGGCAGGCCGAAATAGCGAAAGCCCGAGTCGGTATCGAAAACTCCGCCGAAGACCTCTGGCACGCTGACGCGAAGGCGCGCTGACGGCACCGGCGGGGACCCGTTCAGCTGAGCCGTCGAGTAGACGACCGTCCAGTTCGAGTCGAACACCTCGACAAAGACCTCAGTGCTCGTCCGGAGATCCACCGGGGCGACTGGCGCTCGAGGCGCCAGGTCTGAGGCGCGGTTCAGCGCTCCAACCGCTTCACGGGCGCGACCGCGCACCGCTTCGTCCTGGTTGGTGACCGCGCCGCGCGCGAGCAGCCCGTAGACCAGGGCGCCAAACAGGACCAGGGTGAGCGCGACGACCGCCGCTCCGAACAGCGCCAGCCGGAGCCGCAGGGACACTATTCGCGGAGGGCGTAGCCGGCGCCGCGGACGGTGTGCAGCAGACGCGGCTCACCGCCCTCCTCGAGCTTCTGCCTCAGATAACCGACGTACACCGCGACCACGTTGTCGCTTTCGGGCTCGCCCTTCCAGACCGATTCCAGCAGCTGGTCGCGCGTCAGGACCTGGCGAGGATGCCTCATGAAATGCTGGAGCAGGTCGAACTCGGTCGCGGTGAGCGTCACCGACCGCTTGCCGCGCCACGCGCCGCGGCTCGGCGGCTCCAGCAGCAGGTCTGCGAAACGAAGGTGGTCGAGAGGCGAGGATCTCCGCAGCAAGGCTCGGACCCGAGCCAGCAGCTCCTCGTACGCGAAGGGTTTGACGAGATAGTCGTCGGCCCCGGCGTCCAGGCCCCGCACCCGTTCACTGGTCCCGCCGAGCGCCGTGAGCATCAGGACCGGGACCTGCGCCGTAGCGCGCAGCCGCCGGCACACGCTGACGCCGTCCAGGCTCGGCAGCATGATGTCGAGGACGACCAGGTCAAAGGGTTGTTCCCTGGCGCGCCGCAACGCCTCCAACCCATCCCCGACGCGCTCGACCACGTGTCCTTCGGCGACCAGGACACGCTCCAGCGTCGCGGCCAGCCGAGCGTCGTCTTCGACCACGAGGACTCGAGATCGGTTCATCTCAGGCACGAGATATATAAGAGCCAGGTGAGGATTTGATAAGAGGGTCGCCCGCGGCGCCCCTCGCTAACCGGCGGAATCCAGGCCGGTGAGAGTGATTCGCTTGCGCGTGAAGAGGCGTCCCCTGGCCGCCGAGATGTAGGTGCCGGAGGTTGGCGCCACGTCGGAGTAGTCGCTGCCAACCGCGATCGTCACGTAGTTCAGTCCGCCTCGGCTCGCATGCGTGGGATCGAACGTGGAGGCGATGGCATCGCCCGTGCCGTCTTTCGTCGGGAGCACAACCTCCACCCAGGCGTGGCTGCCGCCCTCTCCGAGCAGGTGTCCCGAGACGTAGCGCGACGGCAGGCCGCAAGCTCGGGTGAGGGCCAGCATGACGTGGGCGTAGTCCTGGCAAACACCCTGCCCGAGCGCGAGCGCCTCGGCCGCGGTCGTCCGCACACCAGTCACGCCGTACTGGTAGGTCATCGACTGATACACCCAGTCGTTGATCCGGTCCGCCAGGGGAAGGCCCCACTCAGCAGAGTCCGCCAGGGATTCGGCCGCCTTGCGGATGCGGTCGTCCGCCCCCGTCAGCGGCGACGGCTCCAGGAGGTATCCGTCTGCGAGCCAGCCGGCCGCGAGCCGGTTTGGCTCAGCGGCGTGGCGCTCGACCGTCACCTCGGCGACGAACTCGATCGTCTCCGACACCCGAGGAGCGAAGACGTCGATGATCACGTTGCCGAATCGGTCTTTTCGATCCTCGAATCGGACGCCCTCGGCGTCGACAGACACCTGGTGGCGAAGCCGCCGCTGGTCGCCGAACCGCTCGGGCGGAATCACGACAAGGCGGTGGCTCAGGTCGCGGATCGGCTCGGGATACTCGTAGCGAAAGCTCTGCCGCAGCAGGTAGGACACGCGGCGGGCGGAGGTCCAGTCGAGTGAGGAGGGATCGGTCGCCATCATGAGTCCTTCACCTCGTCAGCCCAGACGGTCATCCCACCGAACGCGGCTGGACCGAAGGTCGTGATCATGGCCACGTCCAGAGCGTCCCGGCCGCGGCCGATCAGCACCCGCCCCACGCGCCGTTCGTTGTTCCGCGGGTCGAAGGTCCACCAGCGGTCGCCCAGGTAGACCTCCATCCAGGCCGCGAAGTCCATCGGGTCGGGGTTGAACGGCACCTGGATGTCCGGTAGGTAGCCGAAGACGTAGCGCGTCGGGATGTTCATCGCCCGGCAGAAGCTGACCGCGACTTGAGTGAGGTCGCGGCAAACTCCGATCCGGTCTCTGAGCACGTCGGCAGCCGTCGTCAACGGATTGCTCGTGCCGTACTTGAACTTGATGTTGTCGTGAACCCAGTCGCAGATCGCCTGCACCCGCGGGGCGCCCGTCGGCGTCTGGCCGAACAGCTCCCAGGCCATGCCCATCAGCTCGTCCGAAAGGCAGTAGCGGCTGGGCAGGGTGAAGTGCAGCACCTCGCCGGGCAGCTGCTCGATCGGCAGCTGGTCCACCCCTGACGGGTCGGGGTCTAGCTCGTCGGGGACGGCGCAGATTGCGTCGTAGCGGAGCGTCACAGGACCGGCCGGCATGACAAAGCGCTTGACCGGGTTGCCGTAGATGTCGCTGTATTCGTCGACGGGCACCAGGGGAGTCGTCGACCAGGTCTCGTTCACCAGCTGGTGGCTCGAATCCGAGCGCGGCCGGACCTGGACCGTCACCGGTGTGGGCGCGGTCACGTCGTAGCTGAACTCGCAGCCGACGCGCACGTTGATCTGCTTCCCTGTCGTCGGAATGGCTGCACTATAACGGGGGCCTCCGTGAATTCACTCGATACCGGATATACGAGCAACGGTTTCTATGACGAAATGCTTGCGGCTTCAGGCAGACCGAGGCCTGCCTATCGCCGGCTTTACGAACAGCTCAACCAGCTCGGCCCGGGCGAGCTTGGCCGCCGGCACGACCTCGCCATGCAGATGTTCCGCAACCACGGGATCACCTTTGCCGTCTACCCGGACGCCCAAGGAACGGAGAAGGTCTTCCCGTTCGACATCATCCCGCGCGTGATCTCAGCCCAGACCTGGCGCCACCTGGAGGCGGGGCTCAAGCAGCGCTTGGCCGCTCTCAATCTCTTCCTGGACGACGTGTATGGGCGCAAGCTCATCCTCAAGCAGCGGGCCGTACCGCCGGAGATCGTGCTGACGAGCCCCCAGTACCTCAGGGAGATCGAGGGCGTGCCGGTGCCGCACGGCATCCACTGCCACATTGCCGGAAGCGACCTGGTCCGGGACGACAAGGGCGAGTTCTTCATCCTGGAGGACAACCTGAGAACGCCGTCGGGCGTCTCTTACGTACTCGCCAACCGCCACGTCATGAAACGCGTGCTGCCGGATCTCTTTGCGGGATATCCGGTGCGGCCGGTGGAGGGCTACGTCCACGAGCTGCTTCGTCACCTCAGGTGGCTGGCTCCGGAAGGCGTGGACGACCCGACGGTCGTCCTGCTTACCCCCGGGATCAACAATTCCGCCTACTACGAACACCTGTACCTCGCCAAGCAGATGGGAATCGAGCTGGTCGAGGGTACTGACCTGGTCGTCGACCAGGACCACGTCTTCATGAGGACCACCCGCGGCCTGAAGGGAGTCGACGTCATCTACCGGCGCCTGGATGACGCCTGGCTCGATCCTATCTTCGGGCGCCAGGAATCACTGGTGGGAGTCGCAGGCCTCGTCAACGCTTACCGGGCGGGCAACGTGGCGATCGCGAATGCGTTGGGGAACGGCGTCGCCGACGATAAAGCGGTCTACGCGCTGGTTCCTAAGATCATCCGGTACTACCTCGACGAGGAGCCGATCCTGCCGAACGTGCAGACCTACCTGTGTGCGCTCGATGAAGACCGGCGCTACGTGCTCGAGCACCTCCAGGAGCTGGTGGTCAAGACCGTCGACGCTTCGGGCGGCTACGGGATGCTGATCGGCCCGGAGTCGACCCAGGAACAGCGAGAAGACTTCCGCGAGCGCATCAAGGCCCGCCCGCGAAGCTTCGTCGGGCAGCCGGTGGTCAGCCTGTCCGTGCAGCCGATCTTCGACCACGGCCGGCTGCGCCGGGCGCACCAGGACCTCCGGCCGTTCGTCCTCACCGGGCCGGACGTTTATGTCACATCCGGCGGGCTGACGCGGGTGGCGCTGAAGGATGGCTCGCTCGTGGTCAACAGCTCGCAGGGCGGCGGCAGCCGCGACACGTGGGTGATGGCTGAAGATGGAGAGGAGCGCCCCGATGCTTAGCCGGGCGGCGACCTCGCTCACCCTGCTCGGCCGGCATCTGGAGCGCGCCGACCACCTCGCCCGCATCCTTGGCGTCCACGTCTCGCTTTCGCTCGATCGCACGGACGAGCCCGGGCCCGAATTCTGGATCCGGTTCTTGGAGCTCGCGGGTTGGCCGGGCAGCGACACGCGCACACGCGAACAGGCGGTGGAGGTCGTGCTCACCGGGACGCTGGGCCCGTCGGTGCAAGCGAGCGTCGCCGCCGCGCGCCTCGCCGCACAGGCCGTCCGCCCCTCGCTCCCCACCGAGCTGTACGAGCAGGTCAATGCTCTTCACTGGCGCATTCAGGAGCCAACGTGGAAGCGCGATCTGTTTCCGTTTCTCAGCGACGCTCAGCTCAGCATCAGGCTCGTCGACGGCCTGCTCGAAGACACGATGCAGCATGACGAGGCCCGCGACTTCGTCCGACTTGGCAAGTTTGTCGAGCGCACGGCCAACGTCACGAACATCGTGACCCGCAAGTCGGCCGAGCTCGCGGATGCGCCCGAGGACACGCTCGAGTGGTCGGCGGTGCTGAAGTCGTGCTTCGCCTTCGAGTCGTACCAGGCGCGCTACTCAGGCGGTGTCACAGCCGACCGAGTCATCGAATGCCTGCTGCTGGAGCCCGCGCTGCCTCGATCGGCCCGGTTCTCAGCGCAGGTCGCGCTCGACTCCGTATCCAGGATCGACGGCCCAGGCCGGCGCTCGAAACCGAAGAGCCTCCTGTCGCGCCTGCATGGCATGTTCCTGGACACGAACGCGCAGCTCGTCGCGGAACACCCACGGGACTTCGAGGCGGAGTGCAGGGGCGTTCTGCGGCAGCTCGAGCTGGCCATGCGCGAGACCTATTTCCACCCGAGCAAGGTCCCGGCAAGCGTGATCGGCGAGGAGGGCCGCGCCATGCCGCAGCAGCAACAGCAGCGGCGCGGGGCCGCCACATGAAGCTCGAGATCGTGCACGGCACCCGATACCGATACTCGGGTCGGATCGCCGAGACGGTGATGGAGGTTCGACTCCGCCCCATGGACGGCAACGGCCAGCGCTGCCTGGAGTTCGAGCTCGACATCAGCTCCGGGCTCGAGCCGCACGCCTACCGCGACGGCTACGGGAACAACGTGCACTACTTCAACCTCGTCCGGCCGCACACAAAGTTGAGCGTCACCAGCCGGTCGGTGGTGGAGACCGGCGTCGACCTCGACGAGGACCCGGGTGAGGAGCTGGTACACGACTTCCTCCGTTACCGCTCACCCGTCAAAGACGTGCCCGGGATCCACGAGCTGGCCAGCCGGCACCCGATCGCCGATCCGACCTCAGGCGCGGCCGTCGAGGAGGCGCTCGACCAGCTGACGCTGGCGATCAGCCGTGACTTTGCCTACGACCGCGCCGTCACCAACGTGTACAGCGCAGTCGACGAGGTGCTCGAGCTGAAGGCTGGGGTATGCCAGGACTTCGCGCACCTTTTCATCGCGGTCGCCAGGGCGATGGGCGTTCCCGCGCGCTACGTCAGCGGTTACATCCACGCACCGCGAGGCTCAGGCGTGGCCACAGCGTCGCACGCCTGGGCGGAGGCCTGGGTGCCCTCCCGCGGCTGGGTCGGCTACGACGCCACGCACCCGGTCCGGACCTCGGATCACCACGTGCGGCTCGCGGTTGGACGAGACTACAGCGACGCCGCGCCAACGCGTGGCATCTACGTCGGCTCTGCCTCGGGCACGATGGAGGTCACCGTGCGAACCCGGATCGTCTAGAAGCGGCGCCCCCGCACGTGCTCGATCGAAAAGGTCGCCGTGTCGGCGATCAGCATCACCGCCATGACGCCGGCTTCCACGGGATCGCTGACCACGAGGTCCGCGACGTCAGGCACGGAGCCAGCCATGCTCGTGCACACGACGATGATTCCGGCTTCGCGAATCTCGCGCACGGCGTTGCTGATGTCGCCGCCCATCAGGGCTCCGGCCAGGACCAGGACGTGTGCGCGGTGCAACCGGGCGACAGCTCGGACCGCCGCCGCCAGGTCGGCCTCCCCGACAAGCGGAATCGTGTCGACGGAGATCCGTTCGCCGCGGATGTTGTGGCGGTCGGCTTCTGACACCGCTCCCTGGGCGACCATACCGACCTGCGCGCCTCCGCCGATGACGATCACGCGCTTGCCGTAAACCGTCTGAAGCGTCGGCACAAGGCTCACGTTCGTGACCCCTTCAACCGCCCGCACGTCGGCCACCAGGCGGTCCGTGTCGGGCGCGCCGGTGACCTCGACCTGGAGCTCCGCGCCCACTTCCTGGCGCTTGGCGCCGCCCGCGACGTACGTGATGTTCCCGCCGTGGCGGAAGATCGTCTCCGCCACGCGGTACAGCACCCCGGGCTTGTCGTCGCTCGATACCAGCAGGCCTACGACCTTTGCTTGTGGCTCCGCCATGCCGAGAAGATAGCGCCCGCGCTCGCCTGCGGGGACGTGTACGTGCGCCACCAATGCGCGGGGGCCGATTTAGAGCCGGAATCCATACCAACCGGTGCCGGATGCTCTAGCCTTGTCCCCTGATGCGCAGCTGGATCGGGATCGAAATCGAGATTATCCGGGGAGGTCCCCCGACTTAAGGCACCGCGCTTGAGTCGTTGGACCTCCCGGCCGAAAAGTCGGGAGGTTTTTTTATGTCCAATCGGCGGATCGTCATTTACGACACGACGCTGCGGGACGGAGCGCAGGGTCCGGCCGTGTCCTTCTCGGCCTCGGACAAGGTTCGGATCGCGCGTGCCCTCGACGGGCTTGGCTTCGACTATGTGGAAGGTGGATTCCCCGGGTCGAACCCCAAGGACGAGGAGCTGTTCGCCAGCCTCCGCGAACGTCCGCTCAAAGGAGCGAGGCTGGCCGCCTTCGGGGCCACGCGGCGCGCCAACGGCCGCTGCGAGGACGACGCCAACCTACTGGCTCTCGTCGAGAGTGGCGCGCCGGTCTGGACCCTGGTCGGCAAGAGCGACCCGTGGCAGGTCACAACGGTTTTGCAGACCACGCCCAGCGAGAACCTGGCCATGGTGGAAGAGTCGGTGGCTTACGGCGTGGGTCTCGGCCGCGAGCTCATCTTCGATGCGGAGCATTTCTTCGACGGCTTCGCCCGCGACTCCGAGTATGC
>DATNML010000176.1:0-8024 GCA_035602315.1 Candidatus Dormiibacterota bacterium | reverse complement strand
GAGCGGACCCTGGTATCCGATCCGGGTGAGGGCGCGGAACAGCGATTCGAAGTCGACGTCGCCGTGACCAGGCGAGACGAAGGTCCAGCCCCGATCCGGCTCGCCGAAGTCGATGTGGGAGCCGAGGATCGACCTGCGCCCGTCGAGCAGCTTCTTCGAGTCCTTGACGTGAACGTGGTAGATGCGATCCCCGAACTCCTGCACAAAAGCGGCCGAGTCCAGGAACTGGTGTGCGAAGTGGCTGGGATCGAAGTTGATGCCGAAACCCGGCCGGCGCCCGATCGCGTCGAGCGTCTTGCGCGTGGTCACGAAGTCGTAGGCGATCTCGGTCGGGTGCACCTCGAGGCCGAAGCGGACGCCCTCCTTGTCGAAGACGTCGATGATCGGGTTCCAGCGCTTGGCAAAGTCCGCGTAGCCTCGCTCGACCTCGGCCCAGTCATTAGGCGGAAAGGAATACAGCATGTGCCACGTCGGCGAGCCGGTGAAGCCGTTCACCACCTTCACTCCAAGTTTTGCGGCCGCCCGCCCGGTGTCCATCATTTTTCGTGCGGCACGCTGCCGCACGCCCTCCGGATCGCCATCGCCCCACACGTCGGGGGGGAGGATGGCTTTGTGCCGGCTGTCGATGGGGTCGCAGACCGCCTGCCCCACCAGGTGGTTCGAGATGGCCCAGCAGTTGAGACCGTGACCCTTGAGGATCTCCCAACGACCCTTGACGTAAGCGGGATCGGCCAGAGCCTTGTCCACCTCGAAGTGATCGCCCCAGCACGCAAGCTCGAGCCCGTCAAAGCCCCACGCGGCTGCCTTCGTGGCCACCACGTCCAGGGTCAGGTCGGCCCACTGGCCGGTGAACAGAGTTATAGGACGTCCCATGAAACCTCTCCTTGCGTGCTGTTACCTGACGGCAACTGGGTTCGGCTGCGCCATGACCAGGTTGACGCCGGCGCCCTTATATTCGGCGATCACAGCGGGCGCGACACCGTCGTCCGTGATGATCTCCTCGGGCTCCTGCGCGGTGAAGATCGTGAGCAGGGAGTCGCGGCCGACTTTGGTGGAATCCATGAGGGCCACCGTGCGCTGCGATACCTCGCGCGCTGCCCTCAAAGTGCCCGCCAGGGACTGACGCGTCGTCGTCAGCCCGCGGTCGAGGCTGAGCCCGGCGGCTGAGATGAAAGCGGCCTGAAAGTGCAGACGGCTCAGAAAGTCCTCGGTCCAGCCACCGCTGATCAAGCGCATGACCTGGTCCACCTCTCCCGGCGTCACGACCAGGTGGATGTTGCTCTCGTGGAGCTCGTAGGCGATGGCGGGTGAGTTGGTGACGACCGTGAGCGTCTTTGGGGGATGTCGCTCGAGCTGCCGGGCAAGCGCCAGCGAGCTCGTCGAGTGATCGATGAAGATGGTCGAGCCGTCAGCGATCTCGCGCAGTGCATGGGCTGCGATCACGTACTTCCCCGCCGGGTTCTGCCGAGCCCGCTTCATGAAGTCCGTCTCCACCCCACGAGTGTCGCCTTCGATCGCACGCGCTCCGCCGCGGATGCGGGTGATCAAGCCTTCGGTGGCCAGCACCTCGAGGTCGCGGTGAACCGTGACCGGCGAAATTGAGTATTCGCGGGCCAGCTGGCTGATCGACGCACCGCCGTTGCGGCGCACGTGCGCGAGGATCTGGATGCGTCGGAGCTCAGGTGGTACCTGGTCGGTCATTCGCGCGGAATCGCTCAAACCCGGTCCACGTACGCCCGGTTCTTGATCTCGAACTTGAGCGGCCGGAATGCATCGATCGCCTGCACGAGGTGTCGAGCGAACCGGTTCAATGCTTCGTCGCCCTTCTGCGAGGTGGCGCGGAACGGGTTGCCGATCACACCGGTCTCGGTGAACTCTGCGTGGTCCATCGGAAAGTTGAAGTATTGGTAGCCACCGAATTCGATGTCTGGCGCACCGTCCGCCTTGTCGAAGCCTTTTGGCAACCAGGCGGGGGCATGTGCGCGTGTGTCCACCGCTCTGTCCATATGGACCAGGCCGGCATCATGAGCCATCACCTGCGATGTCTCCAGCTCACTGGCGTGCCACCCGGGTGTCTCAGCCGGTGGGTTCTCGAGCACGTCCTTCAGAAAGCCGATATAGCGTTCGGCATACGGCTTGTACAACGCCACCATGGCTCCGGTCTCGTAGCGGATTCGACGCAGGACGGGATCGATCACCTTGACGTTGGAGCCGTGCCCGTTGACGAAGATCAGCTTGTTCCATCCGTGATGGATCAGGCTGCGCGCGATGTCGTACAGGACATCGTTGAGCGTGGACGCGCGAAGCGTGATGGTGCCGGTGCCTGTGCCCGGCTCGCGCAGATGCTGCGGCGAGTAGCCCGCCCACAGCGGGGGAGCGTATGGAACGTCTGCCAGCTCGGCGGCCCGTCTGCTCACCTCGAGCGCGGTGATGGTGTCCGTGCCAAGTGGCAGATGTGGACCATGCTGCTCGAGGCTGCCGATCGGCACCAGGACGATGTCTGAGCGCTCTAGGAACCACTGAAGATCAGGGGGCGCGAGGTCGAACAGGTTGTGCGAAGTGGGCCGCGTTGATTGCGGGTCAGGCATGAGCATGCTCCTTGGTGATTGTGAGGTAGCGTTCTGCGACGACGTCCGCGAAGGCAGGGTCGTTGACGGTTGCGTCCACGCGCTCGAACACGATGCCCGGGCGCAGGCTCGTCTCGAGCGAGCGCAGGAACGCTGCATCCGCCTCCGGGTACCACAACGCGTTGCCCTGCGTGTCTGAGAGCGAGAAGCCCCGAGTCGGAGCGACGACGGAAACTGGCCCGCGCGCACTGTTGAGGCGCTTGGCGACAAGACTTCCGAGCTCTGCCATCTCATCCGGTTCGAGCCGGACGAGCGTGGCCACCGGGTTGTGATAGTAGCTGCGCCTCTGCCGGTATCTCTCAGGCAGCGTGTCAGGCGCCCCCTGGTTGAAGAAATCCACGCACCCAGGCACGACAACCTGGGGCAGCCCCATCTCTCCGACCACCGTTAGCCTGTCGGGCCCGGTGGCGTGGATACCGTCCATGAGCGAGTTGGCCAGCTCGGAGAGCGTGTAGTCAACAACACCGGCAAGAGCGCCCTGCCTGGCGAGCGCTTCCATGGCCGGTCCACCCACTCCGTTGGCGTGGAAGATCACGGTCTCCCAGCCTGCGCGCTCCAGCGCGCTCCGAAGATGCATGACCCCAGGCGTCGTTTGGCCCAGCATCGTGACACCCACGCTGTGACCGCCGAGGCCGGCCGGCGAGCGCCCGGCGTGGGTGGCCATTCCCACCACGGCCGCCACGGCGTTGTCGAACACCGAGATGGCGATCGGGTTCAGGCCGAGGATGTCCACCACCGAATGCATCACCAGCACATCGCTCGAGCCCATGAACGGGCCAAACGCGCGGCGTCCGGAAGCGCTCGGCGACACGATCACCTTCGGCACCCCGAGCGGAAGCGCATGCATCGCATACGCCCCCAGGAGAGCGCCCTCGGCGCCACCCAGGCAAAGTGCGCCCTGCACACGGCCCTCGGAATGCAGTCGCACGCAGACGGCGCGCACTCCATCGCGCATCATCTCGACGGCGCGACCCCGGCTTCCCGCCTTGCGGATGTCATCCAGGCTGTGGCCCGCCGCCGCGGCGACCTGCTCTCGCGTCACGTCTGCGGTGGTGCCCGAGGCCTCGCCGAGAATTCCCGAGTCGATCACGATCGGCTCGCCGCCCCGGGCGCGGATCTGCTTGCGCACGTACTCGATTTCGGCGCCCTTGGTATCAAGGGTGCCGATCAACGCGATACCCGGAGCCCGGGCGCTCAACCCGTGACCGCGCCCGGTTCAGGCCTTCGCGGACTGCAGCTGCTTGTCGCTCGCGCGCAGGTGGTTCGCTGAGTCCTTGACGTACTGGTCGTAGTACTGCTCGGGCACCGCACCAGTGCCGTGGTCGCGCAGGAACTTGATCAGCCCCTCGGAGGCATCGGCTTCGGTCGCGTCGCCGATCTCCTTGCGCGTCGACCGCGGCGTCCGGTCGACGTTGACCACGAACTCGACGGTGAGGTAATCGCTGTAGCCCGCGGCGTGTACCGCCTCCACCGCCCGCTTCCAGTCGATCGACCCTTCCCCGGGAGGCATGCGGTTGTTGTCGGCGACGTGAACGTCGTAGAGCTTGCCGGCATCGCCGGTCGTCTTGAGCGCCTTGGCCCAATCGTCCTCTTCGATGTTCATATGGAAGAAGTCCAGGCACACCCCACAGTTGCCGCCCACCTGATGAGCGAGCTCCAGGGCCTGGTCATGGCGGTTGATGAAGTACGTTTCGAAACGGTTGAGTGGCTCGATGGCGATCTTCACGCCAACCTTCTCAGCGTGCTCCTGACATTCCTTGATGCCGTCGACCGCCCATTTCCACTCCTGTTCGACCGAGGCCATTGGCGCGGTCTTGCCGACTGTTGAGGGGATGAGCGTCACGATCTTCCCGCCCAGCTTCGAGGCCAGGGTGAGGCAGTCCTTCGCGTATTGAATGGAGCCGAGCCGGACGTAGTGGTCCTCGTGGATCAGGTCGCGGCCGTTGACCATCAGGGTGACCGAACCCCAGCACTTGAGGTTGTGCTTCGCAAGGAGCTCCTTGACCTCGCCCGGGTCATAGGTTGCCGGCTCCCCCGAGATCTCGATACCGTCGTAGCCGAATTTCGCCAGCCGCTTGAGCGTCGTCTCGATCGGTTCCGGCCGCATCCAGTTGTGCATCGCCAATTTCAGTGCCATCGCAACCCTCCTACTTGCTAACTAGTGACCGATTCGACTCTGCATCCTCAGAGCCCGAGCTTTCCCGGATTCATCACCCCGTTCGGGTCGAGCGCCACCTTGATCCGCCGCAGCACGTCGAGGCCGGCGCCGTGCTGGGCTGCCATGTAGGGCGCCAGCTTGAGACCCACGCCGTGATGGTCGTTGATGACCGCGCCGGCGCCGAGCGCCGCCGTGACGCCGTCCTTCCAGATGCGGTCGTGCAGCGTGACTGCATCGGGCCCGCCGTCGGGCAGAACGAAGCGCCCGTAGATCATCGCTCCCCACGGATACCAGTGGCTCAGGTGCGACCGCAGCTTGAGCCCGCGCGCGGCATATGGCTTCGCGACTGCCTCCTGCAGCGCATGGTAGGTGGGCACGAGCCGGTCGTAGGTGGCGACGACGTCGATCGTGCCCCATACGGCGGGCAGCTCGGGGGCATGAGGGGGAGCGTAAAAGTCGTAGCGGTGGTTCCACCAGACCTCGCCCAGGCCACTATCGAGCACATCGCCGTTGTGGGCGCGGACGAGCTTGAGCATCGCTTCGCGCTCGGCTGCGACGACGCCGGCGTCTCCTTCGAAACAGATCACAGTGGCCACTCCAGGCAGCTCGCTTCCAACGACCGGGCTGAGCGTGATGCGCGTTGCGACCTCGTCGTAGAGACGCACCACCGAAGGTCGCAGCCCGGACTGCAGGCTCTTGCGGACAGCTTCGATGCCGTCCTCGACCGTCGGGAACGAAACCACCTCGAAGTGGCGCGTGGCGGGCAGCGGTGCGATCTGCAGGCGCACACGCGTGATCACACCGAGGCTGCCTTCCGAACCGATGAAGAGCGGCGCAATGTCCGGACCGACGGCGTGTCGCGGAACCGGCAGCGTGTCGACGATCTCGCCGGTCGGCGTGACCACGCGGAGAGACACCACGAGATCCTCGATCTTTCCATAGCGGGTCGACAGCACCCCTGAGCCCCTCGCCGCCACGTAGCCGCCGACCGTCGCAAGTTCGGCGGAGGCGGGATAGTGTGGCAGCATCAAGCCCCTCTGATTCAGCGCGGCCTCGAGCCGTTTCCCGTTTACCCCCGGCTCGGCCGTCACCGTCATCGAGCGCTCGTCGACCTCGACGATGCGGTCCATCCCGGTCAGGTCGATGACGATGCCGCCATGAGTGGGGATCGACGCGCCCTGTGTCCCAGAACCGCCGCCCCAGGGGACGACGGGCACCTGGTAGTGGTTGGCGAGGCGCACTACCGCGGCCACCTCTTCGTCGCTGTGTGGCTTCACAACGACATCCGGTCTGCCCAGTGGTGCACCCGCTGCACGAGCCGCAAGCGCCTTCCAGTACGTATCCGTCACGTAGCGGTCGAGGACTTCACCTTCGGTCAGGACGCGGCCGGGCGGCATCGCTTGGCGAAGGTCTACAAGGAGCTTCGAATCGGCTCCGGCCGATATGTTCGAGCTTCCAGGATGTTTCATCGAATCCACCACCTAAGTGCAGAAGCCTTCACAAATCGCGCACCCAGCCTAGGCGTCCTTGCACTTCCTGTCAACGGAAGTTGAAGGATTCGGCGACGCACGCTTGATGCTCAGGCTCGGACCAGGCCGGCGGTCTTTCCGGGCGCCACCTCTTTGAAGTCCGGCAGACCCCGCAAGGCATCTTCGGCTCCTGACGGTCCGTAGATGGCCAGGAGGGAGAGCGGTTCCCAGCCGGTGTTGATCGTCGAGTGGAAAGCCGCGGTGGGAATGAAGACGGCCTGGCCGGCCGCGACCGTAAAAGGCTTGCCGTCGTCCACCATCTGCTCGCCGTGGCCGGCAAGGATGTAGAGGATCTCGTCAGCGTCCGGATGGTTGTGGCGAGTGTGACCCTTGCCCGGCAGAAGCACCACGTGCAGCAGGCTCATCGCGGGGTTGTCGGTGTTCGCCTTCGCGACCAGCGGCTTGATCAGGCCCCAGTCAAAGGTTTGGGTCGGGATCGTCTTCGGGTCGACCAGTTTCGACGGCATTGTTCCTCCTTACTTGTGTGAGCCGGATGGCTCAGTGTGAGTTCCGCGCTTCAGCGCCTTGAAGCGGCGCACCGTCTCCGTGATCGCCACCTCGGTAGGCAGCCGCTCCATGCTCGATGCGCCAAAGAAGCCGACCACGCCATGCGTCCGCTCCAGCACATAAGCCGCGTCCCCGGGCTCGGCGATCGGTCCTCCGTGACACAGCACCATCACCTTCGGGTTGATCGCCGCTGCCGCGTCGCGCATTTCCTGGATGAGCGGTATGCAGTCGTCCAACGTCCTCGCGGTATGCGCGCCGATCGATCCCTTCGTCGTCAGGCCCATGTGGGGGACCAGCACATCCGCGCCCGCCCTTGTCATGGCCTCCGCGGACGGCACATCGAAGACGTAGGGAGCTGTGACCAGACCACGCTCGGCGGCCAGGCGGATCATCTCCACCTCGAGGTCGTAGCCCATGCCGGTCTCCTCGAGGTTGGCGCGGAAGGTTCCGTCATAGAGGCCGACGGTCGGGAAGTTCTGCACCCCGGCGAAGCCCGCCGCGTCGATGTCGCGGAGGAAGTTGCCCATGAGCCGGAATGGATCGGTACCGCAAACGCCCGCGAGAACCGGCGTGTGGTCAACGACCGGCAGCACCTCGCCGGCCATCTCCATCACGATCGCGTTGGCGTCGCCATATGGCAAGAGGCCGGCCAACGATCCGCGGCCGGCCATTCGGTAGCGCCCTGAGTTGTAGATGATGATGAGGTCCGCGCCGCCGCCCTCCGCGCACTTGGCGGACAGGCCAGTTCCCGCACCGGCGCCGATCAGCACTCCGCCCGAATCGACCGTGGCTCGCAGCCGGCGCCTGGCCTCTTCGCCGTTCATCGCCGTACCTTCAGGAGCTCGTCGAGCCTGGCCGCCATCGCCTGGGCAAACTCCGGGTCGTTGATCTGTGCGTCGACCTCGTGCATCTCGACGTTGCTGCCCATGTTCTTTCGCAGTGCGCCAAACAGCGCCTCGTCGGCGGCGGGATCGTAGAACGGTCCGCCTTCACCCGAGATCGCCGAGACGCCGCGGAGGGGGATGAAGAAGGCCACGGGCCCGAGCGCGGCGGACAGCTTCAGTGCGATCTGGCGCCCCAGCTCGGCACACTCGTCCGGTGTTGTCCGCATGAGCGTGACCGAAGGATTGTGGACGTAGAGGTTGCGTGACTCGAACTGCGGCGGCACCGTGTCACGAGCTCCGAAGTTGACCATGTCGAGGG
>DATNML010000175.1:0-3308 GCA_035602315.1 Candidatus Dormiibacterota bacterium | reverse complement strand
GGCGCCAGCGTGTGGTTCGGCGCGGTGCTGCGCGCCGACGAAGCGCAGATCAGGATCGGCGAGGGCTCCAACATCCAGGACAACGTCGTCATCCACTGCGCCGAAGACCTCCCGACCGTAGTCGGGCGCAACGCCACCGTTGGCCACTCCGCCCAGCTCGAAGGCTGCGTGGTCGAGGAGGGTGCCCTCGTCGGCATGGGCGCGACCATGCTGCAGCGCAGCCGCCTCGGCGCCGGCTCGATGCTCGCGGCCGGCGCAGTGCTGCCGGAGGGCAAAGAAATTCCGCCCGGCCACCTCGCTGCCGGCGTGCCCGCCACTGTCAAGAAACCGCTCGCAGGCTCGTCAGGCAACTGGGTCCAGACCGCCGCGCAGCATTACCAGGATCGCGCCGTCACCTATCGTGCAAAGCTGAAACCAGTCGACGGGCGTTGACGATCGCGCTGCCCGCGCGCGCCAAGCTCAACCTGGACCTCGCGGTGATCAGGCGGCGCGACGACGGCTTTCACGACGTCCGCACGACGCTGCAGGCGATCGACCTCCACGACCTCATCACTCTCGCGCCCGCGCGCACCACGACGCTCACCATCTCGGGACTCGTTGTGACCAAGTCGGCAGACAACGCCGTCCTCAAAGCCCACGCTGCGCTCGAAGAGATGACGAAGCAAGAGCTGCCCACGACCATCCATCTCCACAAGCGCATCCCGCCCGGCTCCGGAATGGGTGGCGCGAGCTCAGACGCCGCGGCCACGCTGCGCGGCCTTGCCGCACTCCATCACATCACGATCGACCTCACCTCCATCGCAAGAAATCTCGGCGCCGACGTCCCCTTTTTCCTCACCGGCGGTGCGACTATCGCCGAAGGCCGCGGCGATCACCTCACGCCCATCCCCACGCACGCGCAGTGGTTCGCCATCGCCTGGCCCGAGGTCGAACTCTTAACCCCAGACGTTTACCGTGCGTGGGACCAGATGCCAGGCGACATGCCCAACCAGCTCACCAGGGCCGCCATGAGCATTGAACCGCGCCTAAAAGAATTTGCCAACGCCCTTAACAAGGAATCCAAAAGCTGGCAGATGACCGGCAGCGGGTCGGCATTCTTCCGCCGCGCCACCGATGAGGGCGACGCGCGCAGCGCCATCTCGCACTTGAAGACCTGGACCGCGGTCGCCCAGGCCGTGGGTCCCTGGAGCTGATCACGTGATCCGCAAAACCGCAGCCGTCTGGGCCGGCAAGGCCACCGGAACGCTCAGCCGCGTCAGCCGCCGTGGCGGCGGCACCACGCTCCCCGGCGACGTCGCCAGGGCGATCGACCCCAAGGTCCTGAGCAAGCTGGCAGCCGACCTGACGCGCGGCTCGATCGTGATCACGGGCACCAACGGCAAGACGACCACCGCGCGCCTGGTCACCTGGCTGCTCGAAGGCGCCGGCCACAGAGTCGTCTCCAACCGCGCCGGCGCCAACCTCATCTTCGGCGCCACGGCGGCGGCGCTCGACAAGGCCGGGCTCGACGGCAAGCTCCGGGCCGACTGGGGCGTCTTCGAGATCGACGAGGCCAGCCTCCCCAAAGCGGTCGAGGAGATCAAACCCAAGGCGACTCTCGTGCTCAACCTCTTCAGGGACCAGCTCGATCGATACGGCGAGCTCGAGTCGATCGCGAAGAAAATCGAATCGGCCCTCGGCGCGTTGCCCGAGGGCAGCACAGCGCTCCTCAATGCGGATGACCCTCGCGTGGCCGAGATCGGCCTCGGGCTTCCGCGCCCTCCGCTCTGGTACGGCCTCGACGACACGAGCGTCGCCGCGCGGGAGCTGCCGCACGCTGCCGATGCGAGAACCTGTCCCAGGTGCGGCGCCAGCCTGCATTTCGAAGCCGTATACGTCGGGCACGACGGCGTGTACGAATGTCCCAATCACGACTTCGCGCGCCCTAAGCCAAAGATCACTGCAAAACACATCAAGCTCGAAGGCTTCGAGCGCTTGTCGGCCGACATCGATGGCACGCGAATCGAGATCCCGCTTGGCGGCCTGTACAACTGCTACAACGTGCTCGCCGCTTTCGTGGCGGGCCGCACGCTGGGCCTCGAGCCGACCTACATCTCAGAACGCCTGCGCGCTTTCCGCGCCGCCTTCGGCCGCCAGGAACGCATGGAGTTTCGCGGCCGCAACCTCAACCTCGTCCTCTCGAAGAATCCCGCCGGCTTCAACGAGACGTTGAGAACTGCCGTCGAGCTCGCTCACGGCAAGAACTTTCTCATCGGCCTAAACGACCGCAAGGCCGACGGCACCGACGTGAGCTGGATCTGGGATGTGGATTTCGAGCACCTGAAAGGCAAGGCAAGAACCGTCGTGCCCGCCGGCAACCGAGCCCACGACATGGCAGTAAGGCTCAAGTACGCCGAGGTCGAGGCCACTGAGCCGGAGACGGAAGCAGGCCGCGCCCTCGACAGCCTCATCAAGGCCACGAACGAGGGCGATACCGTCCACCTCCTGTGCACCTATACGGCCATGCTCGACCTCAGGGCCGAGCTCGTCAGGCGCGGCTGGGCGAAGCCGTACTGGGAAACGTAGAAAGCATCGTGAAGAAGACGTTCACCGTCGGCTGGCTCTACCCCGACCTCATGAACATCTACGGCGACCGCGGCAACATCCTCACCCTGCTCAAGCGCGCCGAATGGCGCGGCTTCGACGCGAAACTGGTCGAGCTCGGCCGCGGCACCACCAGCCAGATGGACGAGGTCGACGTCTTCTTCTTCGGCGGCGGCCAGGACCGCGAGCAAGCGCTCGTCTACGAGGACCTCCTCGAGTTCAAGCAGCCGCCCCTCGAGCGCGCGGTGAGCAACGGCGCGGTCGTGCTCGCGGTGTGCGGCGGCTATCAGCTCCTCGGCCACTACTACCTGACCGCCGAGGGCGAGAAGTTCCCCGGCATCGGCATGATCGACGTCAAGACCGAGGCGGGAAAGAAAAGGTTCATCGGTGACGTGGTCGTCGACTCAGACATCGAAACGATCACCCCCAAAACCCTCGTCGGTTTCGAAAACCACAGCGGCCGCACCTACCTCGGCCCCAAGGCCAGGCCGCTCGGCAAGACGCGCCTCGGCCACGGCAACAACGGAAGCGATGGCATGGAGGGCTGCCTGCAGGGCACGGTGCTCGGCACGTACATGCACGGTTCGCTGCTGCCGAAGAACCCGCACCTCGCGGATTACCTGATCAGGAGCGCTTTGATCCGGCGGGGCGTCGACGAGCTTTCGCCGCTGGACGACTCGGTTGAGCTGGCCGCGCACGAACGGATTTTGCTGCGCGCCCAGCAC
>DATNML010000174.1:0-8954 GCA_035602315.1 Candidatus Dormiibacterota bacterium | reverse complement strand
TGCATTCAGGATCGGGATGACGTAGTAAGCCAGGTTGGGATTGAAGTCCGGGATGAACAGGATGATCGAGGCGGGAAAGATCGTGATGAAGTACAGCGGGGTCGAGTAGGCCTGGCCCTGCCGAAAGTTCTTCGCCAGCGTCCCCAGGGCGAGGGTGAGCGAGCTGAACGATCCAGCCAGCAGGATCGCGAGCCACACCATGACGGCCGCGGCCAGCGGGCTCAGGCTTACCCGAGTTCCCAGCAGCGGTATCTGGCTCAGCGCCAGCAGCATCGAGCCGATGGCGGCCACCGCCGAAACGAGGCTGATCGTGCTGACCGCCAGGATCTTTCCGAGCAGGATTCGGCTCCGAGGAGCCGGCGTCAGCAGCAGCGCCTCCATGGTTTTCCTCTCGCGCTCACCGGCTGAGGCATCGAGTGCCGCCGAGAGTCCTCCTGTGAGCACCATCGTGATCAGGATGTAAGGCAGGAAAAAGCTCAGAAAAGCGTTGCCCGCCGCTCTCACGGGCGAGCTCAGCGGATGGACCTTGACCGGAAGCGGTGTGAGCACTGCCGGGTCGACCCCCTTCTCGCGAAGCGCCGCCGCGGCCTTGGCCGCGTTGTATTCACCGAGCACTGTCTGCAGGCGCGTATCGGCGATCTGCGCGCTCTGTCGCGTGGGGTCGTAGTACTCGTCGATCTCGGTGGGCTGGAAGGCGGCCCCGAGGTCGACCTGCTGCTTGGCCGCAGCCGCCGGGTCGGCGACCCGTTCGAGCTTGAGGCCCGTGGCGCTCAGCAGGATGTCCAGGCCGGTAGGGATGTCCCCGGAGTAGCCGATCGTGTACGTCTGGGTGGCGGTCTTGGCCGAGACCTGCGAGATCACAATGAGCACCGCCGGCGTGGCCAGCGCGGCCAGCCCGATCGCTATCAGAGTCCGGCGGTCGCGCAGGATCTCGCGCAGCTCCTTGCGGAAGACAATGCCGAGGGCGTTCATCCGACCAGCTCCAGGAACGCGTCTTCCAGATCGCGATGAGAGCCGCGGACCTCAGCCGTGGTGCCGGTGGCGACCACGCTTCCCTCGTGCAGGATGGTGACGCGGTCACAGAGCCTCTCCGCGTCGTGCAGGACGTGCGTCGAAAAGATGACGCATTTGCCTCGCCCACGGGATTCGCCCATGAAGTCCCGGATCTCCCTGGAGGCGAGCACGTCCAGGTTGGAGGTCGGCTCGTCGAACATCAGGATCTCAGGGTCGTGGACGATCGCCCGGGCGATCGCGACCTTCTGCTTCTGACCGGAAGAGAGACTTTCAGCTCGCTGCTTGGCGAACGAGCCCATGTCGAGCCGGTCGATCACGGCGTCAACTCTGCGGTCGAGCTCGCCGTCGAGTACGCCGCTTAGCTCGGCGAAGTACGCGATGTTCTCGCGTGCCGACAGCCGCGCGTAGACGCCGATTTCGGCCGTCACCACTCCGACCCTGCGGCGGACCTCCTCGGGCGCCGTCCGGGTGTCGAAACCGAGCACCTGCACCGAACCGCTGTCGGGCGCGAGCAGCGTGCAGACGATCCGGAGCGTGGTCGTCTTGCCCGCGCCGTTGGGGCCCAGCAATCCGAAGATCTCGCCGGATTTGGCCTCGAAAGAGATGCCCCGAAGCGCCTTGTTCTTGCCGAGCGTCTTCTCGAGGCGGTCGACAGTGACCGCCGCCGGGCTCACTTGGGTTTGGCGGATCGGGTCTCATTTGAGTTGGGCGCCCTGCGCGCGCCCGGCGCAGCCTTGGGCTTGGCGGGTGCTGCCTTGGCTTTAGTCGCTGGTGCGGCACGCTTTGCCGGCTGAGGCTTGGCCTCCGCCTTGACCTCGGCGGTGGCCGGCGCAGCCTCGTCAGCCGGCGCTTCCACGGCCGCCACGCCCATCGTGCTGGACAGCGTGCGGTGACAGGTCTCGCACGTGATCACGGTGCGGACGAGCGTGCCAAGGTGATGCTCCTCGCGGCGCAGGTTACGCACCCGGTCGCAGAAGGAGCAGTAGTTGACCTCGGTGGTGACCTCGACGTGCCCTGGTCTTTTGTTCATGTCCTGTCTAAGGTAAACTTTCGCCAGCTTCGGTTTCCTTTAAGTCCGATCCAAGAGAGGTCGGAAAGGGGGTCTTGATGGCCGTCGGATCTCGCCTGCGGCACGTGATCGAAAGCCAGCAGTTTTCGCGGTCCATCCTCGAAGAGCTCTTCGCCCGAGCCGAAGAAATCAAGCACGAACCTCACAAATTTATGGGCCGCCTCAATGGGCAGGTCATGGCGGCCCTTTTCTACGAGCCGTCGACCAGGACCCGCCTCTCGTTCGAGGCTGCGATGTTGCGGCTCGGTGGCCAGACGATGGGCACTGACAACGCGCGCGAGTTCTCTTCCGCGGCCAAAGGCGAGACGCTCGAGGACACCATCCGCATCGTGGGTGGCTACGCCGATGTGATCGTGGTGCGGCACAACGAGGAGGGTGCGGCCAAACGAGCGGCCGCAGTCAGCTCGGTGCCTATCATCAATGCGGGCGATGGTCCGGGCCAGCACCCGACGCAGGCGCTGCTCGACCTTTACACGATCAAGGATGAGCTGAACCGAGTCGACGGCATCAAGGTGGCGATGGTCGGCGACCTGGCCAACGGCCGGACCGTGCGCTCCCTCACCTACCTGCTGAGCAAGTTCAAGGAGATCCAGGTCTGGTTCGTCGCGCCGCCGACTGTAGCCATGCGCGACGACCTCAAGGAGCACCTCGACGAGCACCACGTGCCGTGGGTCGAGACCGAAGACCTGGAAGCAGTTCTGCCGGCGGTCGACGTCGTCTACATGACGCGCATCCAGAAGGAGAGGTTCTCCGATCCGGCGGCATACGACGCCGTGAAGGGGGTCTACCGCATCGATAAGAGCTCGCTCGCCCTGATGCGCAAGTACGCGATCGTGATGCACCCGCTTCCGCGAGTCGATGAGATCGCGCCCGAGGTCGACGACGATCCCCGCGCGGCGTACTTCCGGCAGGCGCGCAATGGCCTCCCTATCCGCATGGCTCTCCTGGACCGACTTCTCTCATGAGCGTCACGCAGGGACGGCTCAAGGCCACGGTGATGGACGCCGACCAGATTCGCCGCTCGTTGTCGCGCATCGCGCACGAGATCGTGGAGCGAAATCGCGGCACCGACGATGTCGTGCTCGTCGGCGTCGTCAGCAAGGGAGACGTCCTAGCACGCCGCCTTGCCGTGATCTTGACCAAGATGGAGCGCAGCGTCGTGCCGGCGGGTCGTCTGGACGTGGCCGAGCATCGCGATGATCGGCATCTTCGAGAACCGTCGCATCGGGCCACCTCTGAGATTCCTCCGATCGACGGCAAGGTGGTCGTGCTCGTCGACGACGTGATCCATCACGGGCGGACGGCGCGGGCGGCGATGGACGCGCTGATGGACTTCGGGCGTCCTCGGGCCATCCAGCTGGCTGTGCTGGTCGACCGCGGGCATCGCGAGCTTCCCATCAGGCCGGACTACGTGGGCAAGAACGTGCCGACCTCGGATGCTGAGCGGATCGAGGTGCTCGTCGCTGAGGACGACGGTGTCGACCAGGCGGTGATCGTTGCCGGCTAGAAAGTCTCACGCCGCGCTGGTGCTCGAGGACGGCCGCGCGTTCGTCGGCGCGGCATTAGGCGCCGCGGTCATCGGAGAGGGAGAGGTCGTCTTCAACACGGCCATGACCGGCTATCAGGAGGTGCTCACCGACCCGTCGTATGCGGGGCAGATGGTGTGCATGACCTATCCGCTGCAGGGCAATTACGGAGTGCGCGATGCGGACTCGGAGTCGTCGCGGCCGTGGGCGAGGGCGCTCATCGTGCGCTGGGCGTGTCCCGCCCCGAGCCACCACTCGAGCGAAGCCTCGCTCGACGAATACCTCAAGCGCTGGCGGGTGCCGGCGATCACCGAGATCGACACGCGGGCTCTGACGCGCCACCTCCGCACTCGCGGAGCGCTGCGCGCCGTCCTCTCGCACGAGTCAAAGGCGCCAGGACATGCTCGCCTCGCCGAGCTCGCGGAAGTCGCACGCCAGGTGACACCGCTCGCCGAGCAGGACCTGGTAGCCGAAACGTCGCGCACGTCAACCGTGGAATGGATCGAGGCCCTGCCGGCGGAGCTGCGGCACAGGGAGCGGGCAGACGGTCGCGGGCTGTCGATTGCGGTGGTCGACTACGGCGTGAAATCGAACATCCTCCGCTCGTTGCGCGAACGTGGCTGTCGAGTGGTCGTGCTGCCGCATACCGCGACCTGGCCGGATGTCACCGCCACCGGCGCGGACGGGTTGGTCCTCTCCAACGGACCCGGTGACCCTGCGGTGCTCGACGGCCCGGTAGAGCTTGCACGCCAGGCGCTGGGGAGGATTCCCACGTTCGGCATCTGCCTCGGCCATCAGATCCTCGGTCGGGCGGCGGGCGCGAGCACCTCTCGCCTGCCCTTCGGGCACCACGGCGCCAATCACCCGGTCAAGGACCTCGAGACGGGACGCGTGCACATCACGAGCCAGAACCACGAGTTCCAGGTCGACGCAGGCTCCATTCCGCCGGGGGAATTCTTCGTTTCGCAGCGCAACTTGAATGACGGGTCTGTGGAAGGGCTCGGCCACCGAAGCCTACCGGTGTTCAGCGTCCAGTACCACCCCGAAGGCTGCCCCGGACCGCAGGACAACCAGCACCTGTACGACCGCTTCGTCGAGATGGTTCGGGACCGGCGCCCCGCACTACGAGCGGTGGGAGGGGCAACGCCAACGCCAAAGCCGAAGAAGGTCCTGATCCTCGGCTCCGGACCAATCGTGATCGGCCAGGCCGCCGAATTTGACTACGCCGGGACGCAGGCATGCAAGGCGCTGCGGGAAGAGGGCATCACGACAGTGCTCGTGAACTCAAACCCCGCAACGATCATGACCGACGAGGACGTCGCTGACCGCGTCTACCTGGAGCCGCTGACGGTCGAATCGGTCGAGCGCATCATCGAGCGCGAGAAGCCTGACGCTTTGCTGCCAACGCTCGGCGGCCAGACCGGGCTCAACCTCGCCACCGAGCTGGCGGCCGCCGGCGTGCTCGAACGCCACCAGGTCAGGTTGCTCGGCGCCGGAATCGAAACGATTCGCAAGGCCGAGGATCGTCAGGCCTTCAAGGAAATGCTCCAGGGAATCGGCGAGCCGGTGCCGGTGTCCCGAGTGTGCGAGTCGCTGGAGGAGGTGCGTGAGTTCGCCGCGGAGGCGGGCCTGCCGCTCGTGATCCGGCCCGCGTACACGCTTGGCGGAACAGGTGGCGGATTCGTCACCACCGATAGGGACCTCGAGCGCATCGCGAAGGGCGGGCTGGCTGCGTCGCCCATCCACCAGGTGTTGGTCGAGCGCTCTCTGTGGGGATGGAAGGAGATCGAATATGAGGTGATGCGAGACGCCGCCGACACGTGCATCACCGTCTGCAACATGGAGAACCTGGACCCGATGGGCGTCCACACAGGTGACTCCATCGTGGTGGCGCCTTCGCAAACCCTTTCCGACCGCGATCACCAGATGCTGCGCTCGTCGGCGATCCGGATCATCCGCGCGCTCGGGATCGAGGGCGGCTGCAACGTGCAGTTCGCGCTGGACCCGAAGAGCTCGACCTACTTCGTGATCGAGGTCAACCCGCGCGTCAGCCGCTCGTCGGCTCTGGCCTCCAAGGCGACCGGCTATCCGATCGCGAGGGTCGCGGCGAAGGTCGCCGTCGGGAGGCGGCTCGATGAGATTCGCAACGAGGTCACCGGCCGCACGTTTGCCGCGTTCGAACCCGCCCTGGACTACTGCGTGGTCAAGATCCCGCGCTGGCCCTACGACAAATTCCCCGCGGGCGATCGCCGCCTCGGAACGCAGATGGCGTCGACTGGCGAGGTGATGGCGATCGAGCGGACCTTTGAGGCGGCACTCGTCAAGGCGATGCGCTCGCTCGAGCAGAAGCCGCCCGCCACCTGGGAGCTGGGCAGCGAGACGATCGACCAACCCAACGATCGAAGGCTCTTCGCGCTTTTCAACGCACTGAGAAACGGCGCCGACCCGAAATCCCTGGCGGAGCGGAGCGGCATCGATCGGTGGTTCATCGATCGCATCGCGAGCATCACCAGGCTGGAGGTCGAAGGCGACGTGCGCCAGCTGCGGCGCGCCGGCTTCTCCGACGCCATGATCAGCGCGCTGCGCGGCGACCAGGTGGAAGGCGCGACGCCGACCTACAAGCTGGTGGACACGTGCGCGGCGGAGTTCGAGGCGGCCACGCCTTACTACTACTCGTGCTGGGAGGAGGAGACCGAGTCCGCCGCGGTGGACACTCGCAGCGCGCTCGTCATCGGATCGGGGCCGATCCGCATCGGACAGGGAATCGAGTTCGATTACTGCTCGGTCCACGCGGCCTGGGCATTGCGTGAAGCCGGCGTCAGGGCCGTGCTGGTCAACTCAAACCCTGAGACGGTCTCGACGGACTTCGACACCTCCGACCGCCTGTACTTCGACCCCCTCGACCTCGATGGCGCCCTCAACGTCGCTCAAGTCGAGCGGGTCGATGGCGCGCTCGTGCAGTTCGGCGGCCAGACGGCAATCAACCTCGCGGAACCGCTCAACGAGCGGGGCGTGGCGATCATGGGCTCGACCGTCCAGTCGATCGACCTGGCTGAAGACCGGCGCGCGTTCGCCGAGGCCCTCGACGCCATCGGCATTCCGCAGCCGGTCGGCGGGACCACCACCACGGTCGAGGACGCCGTCGTGATCGCGGAGCGCGCGGGCTACCCCGTGCTGGTCCGACCGTCATACGTGCTGGGTGGCCGCGCGATGGAGATCGTGCGCAATCGCGAGGAGCTGCGCCGTTACATGGTCTGGGCGATCGGCGCCATGCCCAGGGGCACCGTGCTGGTGGACAAGTACCTGCAGGGGACCGAGGTCGAGGTCGACGCGATCACCGACGGCGAGACCGTCGTCATTCCCGGCGTCATGCAGCACGTAGAGCGCGCCGGCGTGCATTCGGGCGATTCGTATGCGGTGTATCCCGCCCAGAGCCTGGAGGCAGCCGAACTGGACGACGTGATCGAATACACGGTGAAGATCGCCCGCCACCTCCGCCTGCGCGGGCTGGTCAACGTGCAGTTCGTGGTGCATCGCGGCCACGTGTACGTGCTTGAGGTCAATCCACGCGCGTCGCGCACGGTCCCCTTTCTCTCCAAGGTCACCGGGGTGCCGATGGTCCAGCTCGCAACTCGCGTCATGCTCGGCGACAAGCTCGTGGACCTGGGATGGTCGACGGGGCTCATTCCGCCCAAAGGCCTGGTCGCAGTCAAAGCTCCCGTGTTCTCGATGAACAAGCTGCCCGCGGTCGACTCGTACCTCGGTCCGGAGATGAAGTCGACCGGAGAGGCGATCGGCATCGCGAATACGTTGAACGAGGCTCTCCGCAAAGCATTCGCGGCTTCCGGCATGCACATCGAGCGCGGCGGAACCGCGCTCCTGACCATCGCCGACGCCGACAAGCCCGAGCTCTTCCCAATTGTCTCTCGGCTCGTCCAGATGGGATGGTCGCTGGTCGCGACGGAAGGGACTGCCAGGGCCCTGCAGCAAGCCGGCTTCTCGCCGCGCGTGGTGGCCAAGATCGGCGAGGAAGGACCGACCGTGGTCGACGCGATCACCCAGGGTGAGGTCGACCTCGTCATCAACACGATGTCGAACATCTACGCGGAACCGGGCGAGGCCGGCGGCCCTGTTTTCAAAGATGGTTTCGAGATCCGGCGCGCGGCGGTCGAGCGCCGCATCCCATGCCTGACCTCGCTCGACACCGCCACCGCGCTCCTCGAGTCCGCTGTGGCCGCCTCGCGCAACATCGAGGTGCGCACGATCGACGAATGGAGGGAAGGTGTTCCTGCTTGACGCTGCCATCACCGGCAGGCGGCAGGTCGCCCGCGACATGTTTGTCATCGCCATCGAAGCGCCCGCGATCGCGGCCTCAGTGCGCGCCGGCCAGTTCATCAATCTGGGCTGGTCCAACGGACCCCTGCTGCGCCGTCCATTCTCGGTCTATCGCACGGACGGCGACCGGATCGAGATCGTCCTGAAGGCGGTCGGCGGCGGAACGGCCCAACTGCTCGCGATGAACCGAGGCGACGGATTGAGCTGCCTCGGCCCGCTCGGGCACGGCTTCGAGATCAGCGCCGGACCGAAGAGCGTCGTGCTCATCAGCGGCGGACTCGGGGTCGCGCCGATGCCTCTGGCCGCTCGGGAGGCGCGCTCGGTCGGCATTCGCGTGAGCTGGGTCCATGGCGCCCGCGGTGCCGACGACCTGTGCTCTGAATCCGAGGGGGACGAGGTCGTGTGGTCGACCGACGACGGCTCGAAGGGATTCCACGGCACTGCGGTGGCCGCTGCTCCCGACGGCGATCTCGTGCTGGCCTGCGGGCCCAACCGCATGCTCGCGGCGGTCGCGGATCGGTGGCCCGACGCGCTGGTGGCGGTTGAGACGTACATGGGGTGCGGCACGGGCGTCTGCCTGGGCTGCGCGGTCCCGCTCAAGCGGGGAGGCTACGACCGCGCGTGCAAAGAGGGCCCGGTCTATCGCGCGGCCGATGTCGACTGGGCGTCGCTGCCGTCTCATCTCCCTTATGCCGTGACGGCGTGAGGGTGGACCTGTCGGTCGCCGTGGGCGGAGTGAGCCTGCGTGGCCCGGTGCTCGCTGCGTCGGGCACATTCGGATATGGGACGGAGGTCCCTTTGCTCGAGCGGCGCGCGCTCGGCGGCATGGTGTCGAAGGGCATCTTTCTGCGGCCGCGCGAAGGCACCGCTCCGCCGCGCATCGCCGAGACGCCCAGCGGGATGCTCAACGCCATCGGGTTGCAGGGTCCGGGAGTCGAGGCTCTGATCCGCGACTACGCGCCGCAGTGGGCGGAATGGGATTTCCCGGTGTTCGTCAACATCAACGGCGA
>DATNML010000173.1:0-6948 GCA_035602315.1 Candidatus Dormiibacterota bacterium | reverse complement strand
GTCGGTCGACCAGACGAGCTGAAAGCTAACCTCTCTATTGCGCTACTTTTAGCGGCGAAATGCAACTAGAAAATTCCTTCACCGTTGGCGCGCCGCCCGAACGGGTCTTCGCTTACCTGCTCGACGTCAACAAAATCGTCGGCTGCGTGCCTGGTGCGGAGCTCTCGGAAGTGGTCGATCCCGACACCTTCAAGGGCAAGGTCAAGGTGAAGGTCGGCCCGATCACGGTGGCCTACAACGGCACGGCCAAGATCGCCGATCGCAACCCGACGGAACACAGCGCCACCCTCGAGGCGGAGGGGCGGGAGACCACGGGGCCCGGTTCGGCTCGGGCCAAGGCTTTCATGAGCGTGACCGCCGATCCCGCCGGCTCGCTGGTCAAGATCGTCACGGAGTACAGCGTCGCTGGCCGCGTCGCGCAGTTCGGGCGCGGGGTGATGGAGGACGTGTCGCGGAGGATCGTCAACGAGATGGCCGCGTGCATCAAGGCCAACGTCGAGGCGGGCGAACCCGGCGACAGCACCGGCGGACACGCAGGTGGTCCGGGAGCTGCTGCGAATCCTGCCGCACCATCCGCGCCGGCGACAGCCCGGCCGATCAACGCGTTCGGTCTTTTGTTCTCAGTCCTCTGGGCACGGCTGACGGGGCGGGACAAAGTTGACCGGGCGCCGATGGAACCGCTGGATGCGGGCACGGCCGGGATAGGTGTCCTGCTTGGGCTGAGCACGGTGCTGGGACTCGCGCTGGCGGCGGCCGTGGTGGTCTCGGGAGTCAATGCCATCCTCGGGGTCAGCTAGGGGCTGGCGGTAAACCCCCGACCCGACATGACAGGTCAGCCTAGATACAGCGCCAGCATGTGGTCCCGGTTGACCAGGATCGTCGGCTGCGTCCAGCTCTTGCCCGCGACACCGAACACGGTCACGGTCACGTCCACCATCGGGAAGAACCTGGGCTTGAGCAGGATCTCGTTGTGCATGGTGGGATCGCTCGCCTTGGGAAACTCGGCCGCGCCGGTGACCATGAACGTCGCCGCCTGGAACATCACGTAGCGGCGCACCAAATCCAGCACCTGGTCGGGTGGCGGTGGCTCGGGTTCGATGGTCCGGATGCCGCCGATCATGGCTTTGCTGAACAGACCCTCGGGCACGCCGTTGAGGGCCACAGCGCCGGGCAGGAGCGGCTCGGCGCTCACGTTGCGCAGGTGGAACAGCGGCTCGGGATCGTTGATCGTCGGACCCATGCGTCCCCGAATCTGCAGCTCGGCTGTGATCCGCTGATACGTCGTCAGAACGTCGACCTTGCTCCAGGCGAGCACCGGGTTGAGCGATCCGCTCGTCGCTGACATCAGCGGGGAGGATAACTCCCCGAGACCTCTCCACACCTGAGAATTGGCCCGTGGACCTGTGGGAGGCGCGCCGGCGCATCGACGAGCGTGCCGACCTGAACGCATTCATCTCGATCTCGTCCGAGGACGGCGCGAGGCCTGTGGTCGCAGTTAAGGACCTGGTTGACGTCGCGGGCATGGTCACCACCGCCGGCGGGATCATCCTTCCAAATGAGCCTGCGGAGCACGACGCGCCGGTCGTCCAACGCATCCGCAGCGCCGGCTGCGTGGTCGTAGGCAAGACGAACCTGCACGAGTTCGCTTTCGGAGTGACCAGCGTCAACCCGCATTACGGGACGGTGCGAAATCCGCACGACCCGAGCCGGGTGGCGGGCGGGTCGTCGGGCGGCTCGGCGGTGGCGGTGGCCGCCGGCATGTGTGAATGGGCGATCGGCAGCGACACGGGCGGCTCGATTCGAATTCCAGGATCCCTCTGCGGAGTGGTTGGATTCAAGCCGGAGCTCGGCAGCATCGATACGACCGGGGTCGTCCCGCTCGCCTGGTCGCTCGACACGTTGGGCCCGATGGCGCCGGACGTCGCCAGCGCGGCGCGCGCCTTCACGATCATGTCCGGCGAGGCGGTCGCGCTCGACCAAGTGGAGCGGCCTCGGCTCGCCGTGCCACGAGGCTGGGTGGCAGACCTCGACGAACCGACCGGTGCCGCGTGGCGCCTGGTCAGCTCCGGCCTAGAGGAGATCGACTTCGTCGACAGGGAGCGGCCGTTCAGCGCCGGCCTGACCATCCTGCTCGCGGAGGCCGCGACCTATCACCGCCGATGGGTCGCCGAGTGTCCGGAGAAGTACGGGTCGGACGTCCTCGGCCTGCTGCAGCGCGGCCTGGCCGTCTCAGGGATCGACTACGTGGAAGCCATGCGAGACCGGGCGCGGCTGAAAGAAGAGGCAGCGCGCCGGATGGAGGACATCGACGCACTGCTGCTCCCGGCGACGGCCGTCGTGGCGCCGCCGATCGAAACGAGCCAGGAAGCTAGGGAGCCGCTCACGCGCTTCACCCGGCCTTTCAACACGACCGGGCAGCCTGTAGTGGTGATGCCGGCGCCAGTCCGCGGGCTTCCCGTCGGGATGCAGGTCGTCGGAAGGACCAACGAGGGGACGCTGCGGGCGGCGATGTGGCTTGAGCGGGAGTGGAGAAATCTGACACCGTGAAGTCCAAGCAGTTGTTTCCCGGAGTGTTCAGCCGGCATGCCGTCGACTACAACCGGCGCTTAGAGCAGGTCATGGCCCACGGTGAAGCGCGCGGGCGGCTGCGGGTGCTCGAGCTGATCAACGCGCAGCCAGGGATGCGTATCCTCGACCTGGCGTGCGGACCCGGCACGCTGACCCGGCGGCTTGCTGCGCAGGTGTCGCCCGGTGGCGAGGTAGTGGGCGTCGACCTTGCGCCCGGCATGGTCCAGCTTGCGCAGGCGGCCAGGACTCCCAATGCACGGTTCGAGGTGATGGACATCGAGCAGCTTTCATTTCCCGACGCGTTGTTCGACGCCGCAGTGTGCGGGCATGGGCTTCAGTTCGTGCCGGACCTGGGCATTGCCCTGCGCGAGGCCCGGCGAGTGCTGCGCCCAGGCGCTCGGTTCGCGGCGAGCGTTCCGGTCGACGCGACCAGGGATGTCGTCTGGTCGCTTCTGGATGAGGTCGTGGACCGCTGGCTCGGGCCTCCCCCGCAAGCGGTCGACCAGAAATCCACGCGCGATGTCGTCTTTGACCTTCAGAGGTTCATGCAGGCCGCGCTTGCCGCCGGCTTTGCTGCCGCCGAAGTCGAGCGGATCGAGGAGAAGGTGAGCTGGGAATCTGCCGATCAGTTCGTGTCGCAGCTCGCAGGCTGGTGGTTCTGCGCGATCCGCATGGAGGGAATCGACGACGATCGCCGCCAGAAGTTCATCGAAGAGGCAACGGCAACTCTTCGCCGCGCGTACTCCGGCGAGTTTGAGACGACGGGACGAAATCACGTGCTGGTGGCGACAGCCTGATGAGGCTGGTCGGTCTTGCGCTCGTCCTATTGATGCTGTCAGGGTGCGTGTCGGGTCAGCAGGCGGTCTCCCCCACGCCCACCGCTTCGCCGCTGGCCTCGCCGCTGGCCTCGCCCTCGCCCGAGCCCTCTCCGAGTCCCATCACTTACGGCGCGTCCCAGTACCGGGCGATGTGGGTCGACGCCTTCAACGACGGCATCAAGTCACGGGCTCAGATTGCGAAGTTGGTCGCGGACGCGCGCCGAGCGAACCTCAACGTGCTCATCGTCCAGGTCCGCAAGCGAGGAGATGCGTACTTCAACCGCGCGGATGAAGCGAGGGCACTGGACATCATTGGTTCTCGGGGCTTTGATCCGCTGTCCTATCTCATCGAGCTCGCCCATGCGTCGAGACCGCGGATCGAGGTTCACGCCTGGCTGAACACGTTCTTCGTGGGAGACACGAGCGGTGTGTACGTGAAGCACGGAGACTGGGTCAACCGCACCAACGACGGCGTGACCGGCGGATACCTCGACCCCGCCATCCCGGAGGTCCAGGCCTACACGCACAAGATCTTCATGGACGTCGCGCTCAACTACGACGTAGACGGCGTCCACATGGACTTCGTCCGCTATCCCGGCGTGAACTGGGGCTATTCGGCCGCTGCACTGAGCCTATACAGGAGTGAAACCGGCGCGAGCGGCGTGCCGGCGCCCGATGACGCTAGATGGCAGGCGTGGCGCCGCGACCGAGTGACGGCGTTCGTGCGCGACCTGCACAACGACCTGCAACAAAAGAAGCCGTCGGTGAAGCTCAGTGGCGCGCTCATCTGCTTCGGCGGCGGGCCGGCGAACCTGGCCAATTGGTGGCGCACGTCTGCTTACTCGTCCGTGTTTCAAGACTGGGCTGACTGGCTGATCAAAGGCTATCTCGACTTCGGGGTGCCGATGAACTACGACAGCGAATGGATCGGGCGCGAGAAGACCTGGTTCGACGGCTGGTTGGCTTTTGAAAAGGATTCGGGTTTCGCCAATCGGGTGGTCACGGGCATGGGCGCCTTCTTGAACTACCCGGACGACACCCTGAATGAGATTCGCCGGGTCCTCGCACCGTCGGCGCGCGGCAACCGCGTGCTGGGCGTTGCGATTTATTCATACGCGGCGACCTCCGTCTACGGCAGCTACGACTTCTACACGTCGCCAGACCTGGCGTCTGGGCTGCCGCGGCAGCCCTATACAGGTGGCATCACCACCGCTGCGGGTTTGGAAGCGCGTGCCCAGATGTTCAACGACTCGTTCATGACCCTGCTGTCTCAGGCCGCCAGCTACAGGGACGTGCAGCTGGGCGTGATCAATACCCAGCCGGTCTTCACCCAGCCCGCGGAACTTCCAGCTCTTCCTTCCTAAGAAGTGAGACCGGAGGGGCCGACCGAGAGATTTGGCGGATCGGCGATCCAGATGGCCTGCCTAGACGCCAAAGATCCGGTCGGCATCTCCGGGCTCACTTCCTAGTGCCGCCGGCAAGCGCGATGCTCCGTTTGCTCGCCTTCGCCGTCCCGTCGGCGCTTGCCGCGGCCGGCGTTCAGCCGCTGCTTGGGGCTGCGGTCGGCGCCGTTCAGCTCCGCTGGGCGATCGGCCTCGCCGCCCCCGCGATCATCGTCGCGGCTCTGGTCTTCGGCGCGGGAAAGGTGTTGGATCGCGGCGACGCCGTGCAGCCGCCGTGGTACTCGGCGTGGGCCCTGCTGCCCGGCGCGTTCGTCCTCGCGGGCGCCGCGGCGATGTGCATCTTCGGCGCACTGGTGGAGCTCTCGTTGATCACCTGGACCATGTGGGTGCTGCTGATCGTCGGCTCGCTGCTGTGGTCGGCCGCGATGGTCCTGGTGCGAAGCGCCTCGCGCTGACCAACGTCTGGCGCCAGGCGAAAAGCGCATACCGCCTACCGCGCCGCTCTCGAGTGCGTCATGCCCGCGCCTCCTTCAAGTGTCCGCCTCAAGCAAACGCAGACCCACATCCTGAAGGGGGACCACTGCTTGCCGAGCTCCTCCAGCTTCGCGAGGTCGGGCTCGCGCGCCAGGCCGTACTCGGTCCGAATTGCGCCCATCAACCGCGGCTCCTGGGTTGGAAGCTCGTCGACCGCGCTCAGCGCCCGCAACCGCACGAGCTGCGAGCCGAACGGTCCAATGCCGGGCAGCCTCTGCAGGCTCTTCAGCGAATCCTCGCGTGGCATCGCGCGAAGCACTTCCGTGTCGACCTCGCCGGCCAACGCGGCGCGACCAAGGGCGTTCAAGTATTCGACTTTGCGACCGAACAGTCCCTGGAATTTCGCAAGGTGCGCCAGCTGTTCAGGGCCCGCAAAGGTCCACAACACATGCCCGTGGACGTCGATCTCTTGACCAAGCTCACGTGACATGCGCTCTTTGACGCCCTGGCCCTGGCGCATCGAGATGCGCGACGAGATGATGCACCAGGCGGCGGCCTCGTAAGCATTGGACCAGTTGACGGGCCTGAAGCCCGGAAACATGCGCTGCAGCCTCGCCACCACGGGGTCCCGGCGTCCGACCTCCGGCCAGCCGCGCCCGTCGACATCGAGGCTGAGGATGCGCTCGACCTGCTTGACGATTGTTGCGGTCGGCGCGTCGCCGTAGATCGTGCCGAGAATGCTGCCGGCGGAATTCTGCCTCAAGCAAATTCCGACCGGTGTCCAGTCCGTATCCGTCAGGAACGCGAGGTGAAGGTGGCCTTCCGCGCCGCCACCGTCGGACGGTGCTTTATGCCACGCCCCTATGAAGTTCGCGCTTTCTTCAAGCGAGTAGCCGCCGAGCGGCTCAATCTCAAACGCCGGGTGCTCAGCCGTCATTCGAGAAAACGCGGCGCGTCGCGCGGCTGAAGTCGGCTATGCGAGCTTGATTCGGTTTGCGCGTGGGCCCTTCTGGCTCGGCTCGATCTCGAAGCTGACGCGCTCTCCGCCGGCGAGGGAGTCGAAGTTCACGCTCGAGTCAAGGCCGGTCCGATGGAAGAAATACTCGCGCCCATCCTCGGCCGCGATGAACCCAAATCCGCGGTCGGAGACCAACTTCTTGATGGTCCCTGTCGGCATCTCCCCACTCCATTCTCGAAAGCAATCTCGCGAACGCCCGGGGCCCTTTCGAGAAAGTTCGACGACCGCGGCGCACATCGCCCGCCATCCGGGCGACCGTTCTACCTTACCACCGGCGCTGCGGCTGGTCAGAGATCACAACGCGAGCAGGGCGACCCCCACCAGGGTGGCCATCGCACCGGACAGTTTCAGGGCCGCTGCGTCCCTTTCCCGCAGCCTCCAAACCCCCCAGACAGCCACGCCGACGACCGCGGTCTCACGGACCGGCGCGACGACCGACAGCGGGGCCAGGCTCAAGGCCCACAGCACGAGCAGATAGCCTCCCCACAGGAAGATACCGATCAGCGTCGCCCGGGACCGGCTCAGCTGCGCGTGGGTCTCGTCTCCCAATTCCGCCCGGGCAGTCGTCAGCCGAGACGCGACCCACATCGAAACCGGAATGCCAACTGCAATCAGCATGACCAGCACCCATCCATAGAGCCACGGAGTCGAAAGCCGCACGCCTACG
>DATNML010000172.1:0-8472 GCA_035602315.1 Candidatus Dormiibacterota bacterium | reverse complement strand
GGAGTCGTACTCGTCGCGGATCTCGCCGACGATCTCCTCGAGCAGGTCCTCGAGCGTGACCAGCCCGGCGGTGCCGCCGTACTCATCCACCACGATCATCATGTGGACCTTCTTGGTCCGCATGTCGTGCAGCAGCTCGTCCACCTTCTTCTGCTCGGGTGTGAACTCGATGGGCCTGAGCATCCTGTCGATGTCGAATTTCTGCGAGCTCGAGAGCGTGTAAAAGAGCAGCAGATCCTTGGTGTGGATGAGGCCGAGGACATGGTCGATGTTGCCGTCGTACACCGGCATCCTCGTGTGGCGGTGCTCCTTGAATACCCTCACGATCTCCTTCAGCGTCGCGTCCTTGTCCACGGCCACGATGTCGGTGCGCGGAATCATGATCTCGCGCACGGTCTTGTCGCCGATCTCGATGATGCCGTGGATCATCTGGTGCTCCTGCTCCTCGATCACCCCCTGCTCCTCGGAGACGTGAAGCATGCTGATGAGCTCCTCTTCAGTGAGGTACGGCGCCCGCGCGGCGCGGCCTCCGGTGAGGCCGCGTGAGATGAACGTGACCGCCCACAGGATTGGACCCAAGAAGCTCGCCAGCCGGTCGACCGGGCCGGCGGCGGCAAGCGCCACGCGCTCGGCGTGTGTGATGGCGAGGGTCTTAGGCGTCACCTCGGCCGCGATCAGCAGCACTACCGAGAGCAGGAATGAATCGAGCAGCGTGAGCCACAAGCGCACTTCCGACGGCACGCCCCAGCGCGTGAACAGCGATTCGCTGAGCAGGGCCGTCGCGGTCGAGGCGACGATGAGGGCCAGGGTGTTGATGAACAGCACGGTCGAAAGAAAGCGGTTCGGGTCGGCGCGCAAACGCTGCAAGATGCCGGCTGCCTTGCTGCCCTGCTCCGCGAGGAAGCGCACGCGCAGGCGGCCGACCGAGGTAAGCGCCGTCTCGGTGCCGCTGGCCAGGGCGGCCACGAAAAAGCACACGATCAGCACAACGACCTCGAAAACTTCCTGCCCTGTCATGACGAGGGGTTTATCTGAAGAGCTCGCTGACGCTCCGGTTCTCGTGTACCCGGATGATCGCTTCAGCGAGCAGGGGCGCCACCGACAGCACCGTAATAAGCGGGTCCTGCTTCTCGGGAGGGATGGGCACCGAGTCGGTGACGATCACCTGGTCAATGTCCGCTTTCTTCAATCTCTCGACGGAGTTGCCGCTGAGCACCGGATGCGTGGCCGCGACGAGCACCTTGTTGGCGCCCTGAGTGCGGAGCGCGGTCGCGAGCTTGGCGATGGTGCCGCCGGTCGTGATGATGTCCTCGACCACCACGCAGTCGCGGCCTTTCACGTCACCTGACACGGCGATCATCTCCACCTCATCGTCGCTCGCCCGGCGCTTGTAACCGAACGCGATCGGCGCGTTGAGGTCGTTCGCCACCGCCTCGGCTCGCCGGCCGCCGCCGGCATCGGGGGCGACGATGGTGATGTGATGCAGGTTGAGCGTCTTGAGGTGCTCGGCGAAGATCCTGTGCGGCGACAGGTGGTCGGTCGGCACGTCGAAGAAGCCTTCGATGGCCTCGGCGTGCAGGTCGAACAGGAGCAGGCGGTCGGCGCCGGCCAGCGTGAGGAAGTTGGCCACCAGCTTGGCCGAGATCGGCTCGCGGGGCTGCGTCTTGCGCTCCTTTCGCGCGTACCCGTAGTAGGGAATCACGGCCGTGACCCGTCCGGCGGAGGCGCGGCGCAGCGCGTCGAGGATGATGAACAGCTCAAACAGGTGCTCGTTGACGGGGGGTGAGGTGGGCTGGATGACGAACACGTCGTGACCTCGCATCGAGTCCTCGATCTTGACGTTGATCTCCCCGTCCGGGAAGCGGCGCAGGCGGGGATCCGTGAGCGGCACGTCGAGCTTCTCCGAGATCCGCTCGGACAGCGCGGGGTTGGCCGAGCCGCCAATCAGTTTCAGCGCACCCCACGGAGACGCCTCTTCCCCCGTGAATTCCACCGCGGTGGTCAATCTACCGATCATTTGGCGTCTGAGTCCACAGTCTTTCTCCGTACCACCCTAGCTGGAACCCCGACGGCTGTCGCGCCGTCCGGCACGTCTTTGGTCACGACCGAACCTGCACCCGTTCGTGATTCTCTCCCAAGTTTGACGGGAGCGACCAGCATCGTATCCACGCCGACGAAGGCCCGGTCGCCAATCTTGGTCCGGTTCTTGTTCGTCCCGTCGAAGTTGGCTGTGATCGTGCCGGCGCCGATGTTGGCGTCCTCCCCGAGGTCGGTGTCGCCCAGGTAGGAGACGTGCGGGACCTTGCTCCCCCGCCCCACCCTCGTCCTGACGAGCTCGGCGAAGCTGCCGATGTGGACGTCGTCGGCGATCTCGGTGCCGGGGCGAAGCTTGGCGAACGGGCCGCAGTCGGAGCGGTCGCCGATCCTCGCGTCCTCTATATGCACGTGCGGGCCAATGCGGCAATCGGAGCCGATGATCGTGTGGCCCTTCAGCACAGTGAAGGGTTCGATGACGGTGTCCTGGCCGATCGCCACGCCGGCGTCGACGAAGGTGGACTTGGGGTCGACGATGGTGACGCCCGAGAGCATCAGCTTGTCGAGGATGCGCTGCTGGATGATCGCGGTGGCCTGCGCCAGGCGGACGCGGTCCTTGACGCCCATCGCCTCATTCGGATCGACGAGCTTGACGATGTTCACCGGCTCGAGGTCGAGAAAGACGTCGGTGAGGTAGAACTCGCCGGCGTTGTTGTCGTCGGTGACCTTCTCGAGGGCGGCGACCAGCTGCGTGCCGTCGAAGCAGTACAAGCCGACGTTGAACTCGTGGATGCTCTCCTTGATTTCAGGGGTGGCGTCCTTGCGTTCGACGATGCGTCCGAGGGAGCCGTCGGGGGCGCGGATGATGCGGCCGTCGTTGCGGGTCGGGTCCTCGACGCTGGCGATGGTCGCCGGCGTCGCCGCCTCGCGATGGGCGTGGACCACCTGCTGGATCGTGGTCGACGTGAGAAGGGGCGAGTCGCCGTTGACGACCAGCACCAGCCTGCCCTCGAGCTCCTGCTTGGGAATCTGCTGCAGCGCGTGGGCGGTGCCCTTCGGTTCACGCTGGAAAGTGGGCGCAATGCCCCGCTCATCGAGGTGCGCCGCGACCTCGGCGTGATGGGGGTTGGCGAGGACCTTGATGTCCTTGGCGCCGGCCTCCGTGACCGCGTCGAGGACGTAGTCGAGCATGGGGCGGCCGCAGATCGGATGGAGGACCTTGGGAATACGCGACCGCATCCTGGTGCCGTGACCGGCGGCGAGTATGACGGCCGTCAGCGATTGGCTCAACTCTTGCAAGTTTAAGCCCCTCTCCCCGACCCTCTCCCCGAAGGGGAGAGGGGGAAGAGTAACGACCCTCCCGCGGCGGTCGTTAGCTTTGCAGGATGGGACGGCTGGCCGGCCTGGTTCTAGTGATCGTGCTCGTGAGCGCGTGCAGTGTCGGCGCCTCACCCGGATCCCTCGCCGAGCGTCCGCCGTCTCCGAGCCCACCGGCCTCGCCGGTGCCGAGTATCCAGACGCAGGCTCCCTCTGCGTCCCCCACATCTGGCCCTGCTGCCATGGTCTCGTGCGTCCCGAACTCAGGCGCGACGAGCGTGGTCATGCTCGGCGCGCAGTACACGCCGTCGCTCATTTACGAGGTGACCGATCCACTCCATCCCCGGTTGGTGTGCCGCATCCTGAGGACGTCCGCCCATCTTTCCGGCCCGACCGTCGTCGAATACCTGGATCCGCAATCGGCTACCCAGACCAACATCGCTCTGCGCTTCGCCGACGGCAGCGAAGGCCCGGGGGGAAGGCTCCCTGTCTGGACGACATCCGCCGCGTGGCTTCCAACCGGCAGCCTGGCCGCATACAGCGTGCGCGTCGATCCGACCGCTAGTTATCCCGGCGGCTCCGTGCAGGTGTGGATGTACGAACAGGGCACCTCGACCCTGCTCTTCACGTACTCCATCGGAATCAGCGGTTGCCCTTGCCGTTTCGGAATTGCCCCTCCCGTGCTTGCCGCCTCGCCTGATGGCCAGTACCTGGTCGCGGGGCAGCTGACCGGTAAGGGATCGGAGCCGCTCGCCCTGTACCAGGTGTCGAATCGCGCGCGACTCCTCACCCTGGACCCGGATGTCGCTTGGGCTTTCTGGGACCGTTTTGACGACCGGCTGTACCTGGCCGGTGGCGGAGCGACGCGGATGTGGACCCCGGGCGGCGGGCTCACCGACATCCCCGCGGCCGGTCGCTGGCAGTTCTTTCCAGGGCTGTCACCGGACGGAACGAAGATTGCCTACACCGCATACTCCGACCCGGTGCAGATGACGCAGCCCCGGTCCTACGTCCATGACTTGAGCACCGGCACCACGCAAGTCCTTGGCGACAAGCTGCGCACTCAGGTGCTGTTCGTCAAAGACGGGTGGGTTTGGTACCTCGAGGAGGTGCCTGCCGCCGGACTCGGCACCAAGCCCACGGGGAAGGTGCTGGCCCTACAGCTGTCAACCGGTGTCGAGTCCCCCGTGGTGTTTGCCGCCGGCGAGGATTGGCAGACGCAGAGCGGTCAGGCGTGGCAGACCTTTTCTCCCGGCGAGTTGTGGCCGGTCACGCAGGTTCCAGCTTGAAGGGCCTGGCCCGCCTCGCGGCATTGCTGGTGCTCGTGAGTGCGTGCAGCGTTGGTGCTTCGCCTGGCTCGATCGCTGCGAGGTCGCAATCACGGAGCCCGACCAACGCCAGTGCGAGTCCGAGCCCGAGTCCGAGCCCGGTGCTGGTAAGCCCCACCCCCACCGTCGCAGATCCGACGCCGCCGCCGGCGCCGCTGAAGGTGGATTGCCCGGGTTCTGGAAGCAGCTCCATGGTCATGCTCGACGGGACCTTCATTGAGTCGCACCTTCTTTATGACGTGTCGGATCCCGTCCATCCCCGGCTTATCTGCAGCATCACGAACACATCGGCTCACCTGGTCGCTGGCGGCATCGCCTGGCTGAAGCAAATCTCGGCGAACGAAACCGACGCAGTGCTTCACTCGCTCACTGGCGGAAATGACAGCCTCATCGGCACGTTCCCGTTCCGCATGCAGTTCGGAGCTTGGCTGCCGGACTTGAGTGTGGCCGCGTACACCATCCCTGTTCCCCCCGACAACGCGAACTTTCCGGCGGGTGGCACTCAGGTGTGGCTCTACTCTCACGGACTGACGGGTCCGCTCTACACGTATCGGAACGGTTTCGGTGATTGCCTCTGCCGCTTTGGGCTGTCCCCGCCGGTGCTGGCCATCTCGCCGGACGGCCAGTACATCGTCGCGGGCCGGATCGCGGGCAAAGGGTCGGAACCACTCGCTGTCTATCGGGTGTCCGACCGCACGCGCATGGCCACGCTTGACAACACGAGCGTTGCCTTCTGGGATCGCACCGGGCACCGCCTGTTCCTGGAACTATTCGGCACGCCGGTCGCGCAATTCTGGACGCCCGAGGCCGGCGCGTCCAACCTGCCTGGTGCGAGCTTTTGGTCATTTCTGGCAGGTCAATCGCCCGACGGCACTCAGGTTGCGTACACCGCGTACATAGACCCATTTGCGACGGCGGCATCGCCGCTGCGCGTATACGTCTACGACTTGAAGGCGGCGAAGACGCGGATGCTGGTCGACAAGCTCAGGACGCAGGCTCTTTTTGTGAAGGATGGCTGGGTCTGGTACCTGGAGGAGGCGCAATGCGACCCGCAGGTCTGCGGTGCCCCGGGGGGCACCATGCCGACAGGCAAGGTATTCGCCATGCAGCTCTCAACCGGCGCCGAATCCGAGGTGAGCTTTGCGCCCGGAGAAAACCCGGTCGTGCAGCCGGCGGGTCCCGCCAACTGGCTTCCATTCGGTCCTGGCGAGTTCTGGCCGGCGACGTAGGGGAGATAATCCGAACGTGAGCGAGGTGCCGGCCGTGAACCTGGAGGGAGCTGTTCCTTCGCGCCTGCCTGTGCTGCCTCTGAAGTCGACGGTCGTCTTTCCACGCATCTTCATCCCGCTCTCGGTCGGGCGCAAGCGGTCTCTGCAGCTGCTCGAGGACCTGAGCGGGGTCGAGCGCCACATCGCGGTCGCGACACAGCTGGACGAGTCCGCGGAGGAGGTCGGGTTCAAGGACCTCTACCACGTCGGAACCATGGTGCGGGTTCAGCACCTGCTGAAGCTGCCGGACGGGACGGTGCAGCTCGCCGTGCTGGGCCTGCGGCGCATCCGCCTGACCGAAGCCCTTTCAGAGGACCCCTACCTCGAATGCGCGGTCGAGATGCTGCCGGAGTCGTCGGAATCCATCCTGACCATCGAGCGCGAGGCGCTCATGCGGCGCGCGATCTCATCCTTCCAGCAGCTCGTGACGCTGGCACCACACCTGCCGGCCGAGCTGTCCAGCGCGGCAGGCGCGATCGACGACCCGCTTCACCTCGCCTACTACATCGCGAACCACATCCGCCTGACGACCGAGCAGCGGCAGGAGATCCTCGAGATTGGCTCGGCCAGGGAAAAGCTCGAGCGCCTGCTCGGCCACATGGCGCACGAGCTGGAGGTGCTGGAGCTCGGGCGGAAGATCCAGTCGCAGGCCGAAGAGCAGATGGGCAAGGCCCAGCGCGAGTACTTCCTGCGCGAGCAGCTGAAGGCGATCCAGCGCGAGCTGGGCGAGCTGGACACCGAGCACGGTGAGCTGGTCGAGCTGCGCGAGAGGATCGAGAAGGCGGGCCTGCCGGCCGAGGCCAAGCGCGAGGCGGACCGTGAGATCTCGCGCCTCGAGCGGATTCCGTCGGCGTCACCCGAGTCGTCCGTGATCCGCACTTATTTGGAATTGATCGTGTCGCTGCCGTGGAACGTCTCGACGGGCGGCGAGGTCGACGTGAAGAAGGCGCGCTCGATTCTCGACGCGGACCACTACGACCTCGACAAGGTTAAGCAGCGCATCGTCGAGCACCTGGCGGTGCGGCGGCTCAAGCAGGAACGCGGATCGACTGACCGCGGCCGCGAGCCGATCCTCTGCTTCGTCGGGCCCCCAGGCGTGGGCAAGACCTCGCTGGGCCAGTCGATCGCGCGCGCGATGGGGCGCAAGTTTGCGCGGGCGTCTCTTGGAGGGGTTCACGACGAGGCTGAGATCCGTGGACATCGGCGCACGTACATCGGGGCCATGCCGGGCCGGGTCCTGCAGGCGATCCGGCGCGCGGAGTCGAACGACCCCGTCTTCATGCTCGACGAGGTGGACAAGATCGGCGCGGACTGGAGGGGCGACCCGTCGTCCGCTCTATTGGAAGTGCTGGACCCAGAGCAGAACAAGGACTTTCGCGACAACTACCTCGACGTGCCGTTCGACCTGTCGAAGGTGATGTTCATCACGACGGCGAACGCCCTGGACACCATCCCGCCGGCGCTGCGCGACCGCATGGAGGTGCTGAACCTCTCGGGCTACACCGAGGAAGAGAAGGTCAAGATCGCGGAGATGTTTTTGATTCCAAAGCAGCTTGCTGCCCACGGCCTCCGGGCGGGCGAGATCTCCATCTCGGAGGAGGCCATCCGCCTGATCGTCCGGCAGTACACGCGCGAGGCGGGGGTGCGGAACCTGGAGCGGGAGATCGCGTCGGTCATGCGCCGCGACGTGGCGGACATGGCCGTGCGCAAGCGTGCGCGGGCCGCTGTCGATGACGTCAAGCGCGTGCGTGCTGCGCTGGGCAAGCGTCGGTACTACGACGACGTCGCGGAACGGATCGACCGGCCCGGCGTGGCCACCGGCCTGGTGTGGACGCCGACCGGCGGCGAGATCATCTTCGTCGAGGCGGCACTGACGCCGGGCAAGGGCGAGCTGAAGCTCACGGGCCAGCTGGGCGAGGTGATGAAGGAGTCGGCGGCGGCGGCGCTGTCGTACCTGAAATCACGCGCAGCGTCATTGGACATCGACCCTTTGCTCTTCGACAAAAATGACATCCACGTGCATGTTCCGGCGGGCGCGCAGCCGAAGGAGGGACCGTCGGCGGGAGTGACCGTGCTGACCGCGATGGCTTCGCTGCTGACCGGCCGGCCGGTGCGCGATGACGTGGCGATGACGGGCGAGATCACGCTGCGCGGGCGGGTGCTGCCGATCGGTGGCATCAAGGAGAAGGTGCTGGGCGCGCACCGGGCGGGAATACGTCGCGTGCTGCTGCCTCGGCGCAATGAGGCGGACCTCGATGACATCCCCTCTGATTTGAGGAAAGAGATGCAGCTCGTGATGGTCGAGTCGATCGACGAGGTGCTGCGCGAGGCGCTGACGCCGCGGCTCGCTGATGTTGGGTCGAACGGCGCTAACGGTGCTGGTGGTGCTGGGCGCGCAGCAAAATCCGTTCGTGCGCGGCCAGCTCAACCGAGTCGTCCAGCGGCGAAAGCTCGTCGACGCCCCGCCGGATCAAAGCGCTCCTGATCAGGTAATCCGCGAGGTGCGGGTTCTTCGGCAGCAGCGA
>DATNML010000171.1:0-2555 GCA_035602315.1 Candidatus Dormiibacterota bacterium | reverse complement strand
GGCTTGGACGGGAACAGAAGCGAACTGGCACGGGGCACCGATGTACTGGAGTCATTCGGACCGAGAGACGTACCTCGCCTGGCTCAGTGAAGCCGGATTCGAGGTTCTTTGGACGCGATTCATCCCCGAAGGAGACAGTGGACACACGCTCCTGCTGGCGAAAAAAGCCCCCACCCTGCCCTCCCCCGCAAGCGGGGGAGGGTGAATGACGCAATCCCGCAAGCGGGGGAGGGGGATTGATGTACTCAGGGGCTCCATACAATGAACACATGGGCAGTCATCGAGTTGAACGCGTCGCCGCACAGCTGCGTGAGGAGATCAGTCAGATCATCATCCGTGACCTCAAGGACCCTCGGATCGGGATGGCTACGATAACCGACGTAAAACTCAGCCCCGACCTGCGGAACGCGACGGTCAGGGTGAGCGTGGTCGGGGAAGACGAGGCCCGGCAGGCCGCCATCGACGGGCTCGATCACGCCAAGGGCTTCATCCGGCGCGAGCTCGGATCGCGTTTGTCGAATCTACGGTTCGCCCCCGACCTGCGTTTCGAGCTCGACCTGGGAGTCGCCTACAGCGTTCGTGTCAGCCAGCTCCTGCGGGAAGTCGAGCGAGGGGAGCCAAACGCCGGAAACTGAGCTCGCTCCACCGCGCCCCGAGGTGGCCGAACTGGCACCTCGGATCTGGCAGGTGATCGATGACGCTCCAATAATCACGGCCGTCACCCATAAGGATGCGGACGGCGACACGTTGGGGTCGGCGCTCGCCCTGGCGCTCACCCTCGAACCGATCGGAAAATCGGTGCCCGTGCTCTCCTCACCGCCCGTGCCCGGCGCCTGGTGGTTCCTGCCCGGAATCGACCGCGTCAACAGGCAGGCCCCGCCGGCCGGAACGCCGGTTTTCATCTTCGATGCCAGCGATGCGTCGCGGGCCGGAAGCTACGAGCCGGTGGTGACGCAGGCGAAGGTGGTGGTCAACATCGATCACCATGTGACGAATGCCCGGTTCGGCACTCTCAACCTGGTCCTGACCGACGCCGCCTCGACTGGCGAGCTCGTCTACGACCTGCTCAAGGCGTGGAAGCTCCACATTCCGTCAGGGGCCGCTTCCTGCCTGTACGCCACCATCCTTTCTGATACGGGTGGATTCCGGCACGACAACACCTCGGCGCATGCGCTGCGCGCCGCCGCGGAGTTGGTGGAGCTCGGCGCCGACCCGGTCGCGATCGCTCGCGGCCTCTTCAAGAGCCGGCCGGCCTCGGGGCTGCGGATGCAGGGGCGGATCCTCCAGGGGTTGCATTACGAGTTCAAAGACCGGCTCGTCTGGGGTTCGATCAGCCAGGCCGGGCTCCGCGACAGCGGTGCGTCGACCGATCAGGCCGACAGCGCCATCGACCAGCTCAACACGGTCCGCGGCCAGGAGCTCGCGATCCTCTTCAAAGAGGCGGGCCCGCGCCTGACGAAGGTGAGCATTCGCAGCCGTGACCAGGTCGATGCCGCGGAGCTCGCCGCGAAGTTCGGCGGCGGCGGCCACCGCCGAGCGGCGGGCATCGAGCTGGCGCTGCCGCTCAAGGACGCGGAGGCCAAAGTGCTTGCCGAAGTGCGCGCCCGCATGAACGACCTCGCGTGACATCCGGCATCCTGAATGTCAACAAGCCGGTCGGTCCTTCCTCATTCACCGTCGTGCGCAACCTGCGCCGCTTGCCCGGAGTCCTGAAGGCGGGGCATGGCGGAACGCTCGACCCGGCGGCGGATGGCGTCCTGCCGATTTTGATCAACGCGGCCACGCGGGTGGCCGACTTCGTGCACGAATGGCCGAAGACCTACGTGGCGACCATCACCTTCGGCTTTACGTCAGATACCGGTGACCGCGAAGGCACCCTCAGCCCGGCCGGCGATCCGGCGACCATCACGCGGGCGAGCATCGAGGCGGCGTTGCCGGCCTTCACCGGCCGTATCGACCAGGTGCCGCCGCTGTACTCCGCACTGAAGCAAGCGGGAGAGCCGCTCTACCGAAAAGCTCGTCGCGGTGAGCAGGTCGAGCGCGTGGCGCGGCCGGTCGAGATCCATGCCATCCGCCTGCTCGACTATGACCCGGTGCCGGCGGTCGCTCGCCTCGAGGTGAGCTCGGGGCGCGGGATGTATGTACGCAGTCTTGCTCACGATCTCGGGTCCGCCCTGGGAACGGGCGCCTACCTGTCAGCGCTGACGCGCACCGCGGTCGGCCCTCTGACCGTTAGTGATGCGGTTCCGATGGCGACACTGACGGCGACGGGGGAGGGGTGGACCCGCTGGCTGCTGCCGATGGACCTGCCGATGCGCACCTGGCCGGCGGTCGCGCTCGATGCCGCGGGTGTGGCCGCCGTTCGCCAGGGTCGCGCCGTGCCCGCCCCCAACAGCACGGCTGGTCGGTACCGGTTGCTCGGCCCCGATGGGGACCTGCTGGCCTGGGGCGAGGCGGACGCGACCATGCGGATCCAGCCCCGTGCCGTCTTTCCCTCATGACGCAAGTCAGCTTCGGCTTCCCACCGGCGGGGTTCCTGGGCCCCAGTCACCTGA
>DATNML010000170.1:0-45086 GCA_035602315.1 Candidatus Dormiibacterota bacterium | reverse complement strand
CCCCTGCGTCCCGACGCGGATGACGTGGAGGTTGGTGAAGATGGTCTTGGAGGCAACTTTTCCTCCAGCCGCAACAGTGGCGATGACCGAGATGTAGTCGTTCTGCTGGATGAAGTTGGCCACGCCCTGCTGCTCGCTGGTTGGGATCGTGATGGCGACGTAACCCTTCGGGATGGGTAGGTACTCCGACTGAGCGCCAAGCGCCTGGCTCGGCTTGGCGACCTCGTTGGCGGTGATCGCCTGGCCTGACGTGATCGCGACCAGCGGCACCGTGCCCTGGACGTCTTGCAGGCGGTTGAAGTACACCTTCGGGTAGCTCGCCGGCACCGAGATGGTCTGCAGCGCGAGCGAGTCGGCTGTGATCGGAAGCCTCGGCTGGAGATCCCTGGTCGCTACGACCACGCTCATGGTGGGACTGTTGGACGCGTTCCCTGCGTTGAGAGCTACGAGGACAAAGGCTGCGATGACAAGTAGCGCGAGCAGGATTCCGAGCAAGGTGAACGGCCTTCTAGACGTAAGACCTGCCATAAGGGGGCGCACAGCCGACCCATCATAGGCAAGATAGTCCGGTGCCGCGCCCCCCTAAGACGCCCCTGTTGCGGCGCCCAATGAGGCAACGAGGCCAGTCCCTGGTTGAGTTCGCGCTCTCCTCCGTGGTGCTCCTCTTGCTCGTTGGCGGCCTGGTCGACATCGGGCGGGCGATCTTCATCAGCGAAGCCCTTTCCAACGCGTCGCGAGAGGGAGCCCGCCATGGCGCCTGGTTCGACGCCCCCCGCCAGTCCCATCCATATCTCAACGACGCGCAGATCAAGGCCGCGGTCGACGCGGAGCTGGCGACGATCTCAATCCCGGCCTCGGTCCTCAAGAACCCGGGGTCGACCTGCCCGTCGACATCGGACGGCAACACCTTCTACAACCCGCCCTATGTGAACTCCGCCTACCCGTCGGTGGCAAACCAGCCCTGGCTCTACATCTGCTACAACAACACGCCCGGACTGGACCCTCCGCCTGCGACCAACCAGGGGCAGCTCGACCTCAACGTGATCGTGCTGTACGCGTACGGACCGCTCACCCCGGTCATCACCGCACAGTTCGGAATCTTTCGTGTCGCCACAAACCAGCACGTGACGGTGCAAGGCTCTTAGTTGAATAGCAAAAGACATCGTGTCAAGGCCGGGTTCATCCCGGCCGTCACTCAGCTCTCCATGACCAAGCACCTGCGGGCGTGGTGGCGCACAGGAGGGGGTTCCGGGGGGGAGGACTTACGTCCTCACCCGTGCTTTCAGCGCTCCCAGGCGCTGATCGAGTTTGCCCTCGTGTCGCCGGTACTCCTGCTGCTCCTCTTCGGCATCGTCGACATCGGGCGGGCGATCTTCTACTACGACACGCTCAACCATGCGGCGCGTGAAGGCGCTCGCATCGCAGTGCGCGCGTCCGGTCCGCTGCCGACCAACTCAGACGTCCTAGCCACGGTGACCACGCAGATGATCGGGGCCCCCGTCAGCTCCCCGTGCCCCCAGGGACCGGTGACCAACGCCACGCCCCCCAACAACTCGGCATGGCTGTACATAACCGAGCCCAACCCGCCGTCCACCGTAGAGACGACGCCCCCTCCGAACGCGCCGGGCGGGGAGTACCCGGCGGCGGCCGCCGGCTCTTGCAGCGCAGTGAACCCGGCCGGTGGTAACCAGCCGCTCCAGGTCACGCTGCGGTTCAACTTGATCCTCATCACTCCGGTCGTCGCGCAGGCGACCGCCAACCATATCGTGATCACCGCCGCGGCGATCTTCAGGACCGAGTACTGAGTGATGTTGCCAGTTCCAGCCACTCATCCGCACTTCGAGCAGGGGCAGGCGATCGTGCTGATCGCGATCCTGCTCGCAGTGGTCGTGGGCATGGCCGCGCTCGCGATTGACGGCGCTCGCGCGTATGCCTCGCGTCGTGACCTCCAGGCGGCGGTCGATGCGGCCGCGCTAGCGGCAGGCGACAAGCTGCAGCAGACCGGCAGCTATGCGGGCGCCGAGCAGGCCGCCTCGACCATTTTTGGTACGAACCTCCGCCTGTACATCGCGCCGTCCTGCTCGCCCGGATACGGAAGTCCAGGGGCTGCGCCCCTGACGGTGACCTGCACCTACTCAGACGGCACTGCCCTGACGCAGGTGGTGTCGAACCTCGGGCCCCAGGGAAGCAGCTTCAGCATGACCGCCGCCCATACCTTGCAGCTTCAATTCGCCCGCATCCTGACCAACGGCACCCCGCCGCACCTCTCCGCGACCGCGTCCAGCGGCGTCAACAACCTGCTGTACGCACCCTCAGTGGCGGCGCTGAGCCAGGCCGGATGCGGCGGTTTGCCGGGCGCGGCGATCTCGATCACATCGAGCGGGACGCTGACCATTGTCGGCGACCTGGTCTCCAACGGAGCGATCTCCAGCTCGGGTACCGTGGAAGTCGCGGGTGACGTCTACGCTCGCTGTCAGTCCCTCGTGCCGGGTGCCGTCAGCATGTGCTACCCGAGCGGCAACGGCACCCCGTGCACCTACCCTGACGTCGCCGGCGTGACCCGCTCCGGCTACAACTTGGCCGATCCCGGCTATCCACCGCCTCCGGTTACGGGTGGTTCGCAGCCCAGCCCGGCCGCCAATGTGGTCCTCTCATCCGGGGTCTACTCCGTGGATCCAATGCTGATGGCCGGGCGTTGCTACTTTCTCAGGTCTGGGGTGTACGCATGGCTGGCCGGATACACGAACAATGGCAGCTTCGTCTCCAACGAGCTGAAGCCGCCGGACGAGCCAAACTGGAACGACAACACGAGGATTGCCAGCCACCAGCTCTGGGACGTGGACGGCGCAAACTGCGCCGGGTCGGCGAGGGTGTCTTCGATCGCTGGACCCAGGGGCATCCAGAACGGCAACTGGTCCTTCGTCCTGACATCGACCCGGACGGCGATTTACAACGGGCTTCCGTACGTTCGCGAGAGCGCTCCTTCGGTCTGCTACTCGACGTTTGTAAACGGCCTCGGAAGAAACGTGTTCGTGGAGGTCAGCAACGTACCGGGGGCGACCGCGTACAACATCTACGCAAGTCCAAGCGGCTCGTGCAGCGGTCCGTTCGGCCTGGCTGCATCGCTCTCGGTGGTGGGCACTCCTGAGAACGACAACACCGGCCTGTGCCCGATCTACTCCGGCGGCGGATGCAGCATGGGCAACGAGTCGATCATCCTCGACTCGGTCGCCCTTGGGCCGCCGTTTGCCCCCAACGCGTTCGCGGCTCCGGGCGTGGTCGGCTCTTATCCGCCGGCCGGGGAATCGGCTCCCTTGAGGGGCAACCTGCCGAATGAGAACGCAAACCGGGCGACGCCTCCCGCCGGCGACCGCGCCAACGAGAACGAGTGCGACACGGTCGCCGGCGCGCTCACGACCTGCCCGGTGCCCGCGAGCGCAGCCGCGATCACCCCCGGGGCGGTTGCGTTCTACATTCCGAGCGGCGGCTGTCTCAACGCCACCAGCAGCGGTGACAACTATTTCTACAGCGGTTACCAGTACAACTGGATGGCGCTCTATGAGCCAGGCCTCGCATATCCTCCCGCGAACACCTGCCGCAACGTGCTGGGGGCAGCCACGGACTCGGCGTTCATCGGGTTCATTTACACACCGTCGGCTGCGATCAGCATTCGAAAAGCCTCTACCTTCAGGACCGACGAGGGTGGTGGCCTGATGGCCGATACGCTCACGTTCAGCGGCCAGCTCCCAACGATCATCGGCGATCCGGCTGACTATGGCCCGGTGCCTCAGGCGAGCCGCCTGACCACGTAGCTGTGCACCTGGGAATGACTGAACGGGACCATCCGCACCCGCGGTTCCAGCGCGGGCAGGCGATCGTACTGATCGCGATCATGCTCGCGGTGGTCGTCGGCATGGCCGCGCTGGCCATCGACGGCTCGCGTGCTTACGCCTTGCGCCGTGACCTTCAGGAGGCGGTCGACTCTGCCGCTCTGGCCGCCAGCGACAGGCTGCAGCAGACCGGCAGCTACACCAGCGCGGAGCAGGCGGCGACGACGATCTTCGGCAGCAATCTCCGCTTGTACTCGGCTCCAGCGTGCGGGCCTGGTTATGGCACTCCGGGGGCAGGATCTTTCACAGTGACCTGTACCTACCCCGACGGAACGGCCTTGACCCAGGTGGTGTCCGCTCTCGGGCCGCGCGGCAGCCAGTTCAGAATCACAGCCACGCGCCCGGTGCCGCTGCAATTCGCTCGGATCCTGACCAACGGCACGAACCCCAGCGTCACCGGCTACGCCGGCAGCAGCGTCAACAATCTGCTGTACACGCCTACCATCGCAGCGCTGAACCAGGCGGGATGTGGCGGGGCGCCGGGCACCGCCATCTCGATCAATGGAGCCGGCGGCCTTGCGGTCAACGGCGATGTCGTCTCCAACGGAGTGATCTCCGTGCTGGGAGGTTCACTGACAGTCAGCGGGGACATCTACGCCCGCTGTCAGTCGTCAGTGGGTGGGTCGACCACCAACTGCTACCCCAGTGGAGCTTCGGCGCCCTGCACGTTCCCCGATGTCGCAGGAGCCGTAAGGTCGGGCTATCGTTTCGTGGACCCCGTTTATCCGCCGCCGACGGTCGTTGGAAGCAATCAGTCCGCGCCTGGCAGCAATGTGGTGGTATCTGCCGGCACATTTGCCGGGAATCCGAACTTCGGTTCGCATAGGTGCTACTTCCTCAGCGCAGGCGTCTATAAGTGGCAGGGCGGCTACTCCAACAATGGCGGTTTGGTCAGCAACGAGCTGAAGCCTCCCGACGAACCTCTGACGACCAACAACACCCAGCTTGCCTCGCCCCAGTTCTGGAACCTTGATGGAGCCAACTGCGCCGGTGCATTTCAACTGACCATCACCAGCAGCGGTGGCCAGAACCTTGGCACGTGGGGGATCGAGCTGACCTCGGTCAGGACCGATGTATTTGCCGGCGCGAACTACCTGCGCGAGAGCGCCCCTTCTCGCTGTCAGTCGTTCGGGGTCCACATGTTTCAGAACATTGCAATAGCGATCAGCAACGTGCCCGGTGCGACTTCATACAACATCTATGCGTCCAGCAGCGGGTGCAACGGGCCCTTCGGGCTCGCCGCCAACGTGCCGGTAACCAGCACTCCCCAAAACAACAACACCGGGGGATGCCCGTTTGGCAATGGAAATGGGAACGGGAACGGCAACCAGAACGGCAACGGCCAGGGCAACGGCAATGGGAACGGGAATGGCAACCCCGTCTGTACTCTGGGCACCGAGAATTTCTCGCAACCCGCGTCCTGGCTGCCCGGCCTGCCGCTACCGAATATTTTTGCGCCCTGGGGCACGGGAGGTGCGTATCCGCCAGACGGCGAGACCGCTCCCCTCGCCAACAACCTACCCAACCAGAATCCCGACCGAGGCGTTGCACCCGCCGGCGATCGCGCGAACGAGAACCAGTGCGACATCAGCAACGGCGGGCTGACCAATTGCCCGGGCCCAGTCACGCCGGGTGCAGTGGCTTATTACATCCCCAACGGCGCATGTCTGACCGACCCGAACGGCGGCGACAACTACGTGTTCAGCGGATACCAGTACAACTGGATGGCGATTTATGAGCCGGGATACAGCAACCCGCCGGCTAACACCTGCTCCAACGTCATGGGCGCCTCCACGGCGTCCGCGTACATCGGACTGGTTTACGTGCCGGCGGCCTCGATGAGCATCCCGACCAGCTCCGGATTCAGGGTTGAGGCGACTGGCGGGGTGATCGCGGACACCCTCACCTTCTCCGGCCAGCTGCCGACCATTGTCGGCAACTCAAGCTATATGCCGGTTCCGCCCGCTGCGCGGCTGGTGGCCTGACCGGCTTCGACGTTGCCCCTTCCGCTGAAGGGAGAGAGGGAAATCATCAGGCCTCCGCGGCGGGTTCGTGGGCGGCCTCGAGGTGCCCCAGCCGCGAGTGGATGCCGGTCGCGGCCTTGTCGTCTCCCAGTTCCTCGTAGCGCTGGGCCGCGCCCTTCCAGGCCGCTTTCGCATCATCGATCCGCCCCAGGCCCCAGGCTGCCTCGCCGCGCATCGCCAGCGCGTCGGCGCGCTCGCGACCGCTATCCGCCGGCAGCAGCACCAACGCCGTCTCGACCAGGCGCTGGACTTCCTCGAAGGCGCCGACGGCCAAGGCGTTCTTGGCCGCCTGGCCGAGGAACGTTGCGGTTCGAAGCGGGTCGGCGGCGGTGCCCGCCTGGTACAGGTGATGGCCGATCTCGCTCGCGCGCTCGCTGGAGCTCTTCCCGTATACCCGCTCGAGCGTGTCGGCAACGGCCAGGTGGTAGGCCTGGAGCCGAGGCAGCGGCAGCACGGCCAGCACCCTCTGCCGCACAAGGTCGTGGGCGAACCGGTACTTGTCCGAGCCGGCTGAGGTCAGGAAGCGGCCGCGCGTCGCCTCTTCCAGCGCTTCGCGGAGCTCATGCCCGGAAAGCTCACCAAATGCCTCGAGCAGCCCGATGTCGAAGTCGCGTCCCACCACCGCCGCGGCGACGAGCATCCGCTGCGCGGGCTCGCTGAGGCGATCGAGCCGGCGGCCGATCAGGCCGCGCACGCTCTGGGCAAGCTCAAGGTCTTCTTCCGTGAAGCTGGCTTGCATGCGCGCCCCGCCGCCGAGCATGGTCTCCGACTCCGTCATGTAGAGGGCGGACTGCTCGACGAAGAGCGGATTGCCCTCCGTCGCCGCCTGGATCCCCATGACCTGCACGGGAGTGAGCGGCGTTTCGGCGCTCCCAGCCACGATCTTCTCGACGTCTCGCTCGGAGAGCGGACCGAGCGTGATTCGCTGTGCGCGCCGGCGGCGCAGCAAACGTGACAGCACCGAGCCGAACGGCCGCCCCGCGTCCATCTCGCCGTCCCAATACGTGCCGATGACGACCATGTGGCTGCCGGCCACACGCTCCGCAAGGTCACGGAGCAACAGGACGGTGGCATCGTCCGCCCACTGCAGGTCGTCGAGAACGATGAGCAGCGGGCGCTTGCCCCGCACACCGGTGAGGAAGTCGAAGATGGAGTGAAAGAGCTCTTCGCGGAGCTTGTCGGCGTCAACCTCAGGGTTGGCCGCCATGCTGCGCACCTTCTGGCGGAGGCCTGGCGCCAGCTGCGCCAGCAGGGGACCGTGGTCTCCGACCGCCTCCTGGAGGGTCTTGGACGTCGCGCCGCCGACCGCGCCGGCCAGGACTTCGCGGAACGGCCAATATGGCGCGCCATCGTGCTCCATGCACCGTCCGCTGAGAACCAGCCAGCCCTTGCCTGCGGCCTCGACGGCGACCTCGGAGGCGAGCCGTGAAGAACCGATGCCCGGTGCGCCGGTGATGAAGAGCATGCCGCCAGAACCAGTGGCCGCGCGGTCGAGCACCATCCGGATGTCCAGGCGTTCCTGTTCGCGGTCGACGAAGCCGTCTCCCATGGGCAGCGCTCGAGGCGCTTCCTTGACCTCGCCGGCTGTGACCTGGTGCAGGCGCCAGCGGTCGGGGAAGCCCTTGAGCTTGTAGCGGCCGCGATAGGCGAAGTGCATCTCGGTCATCGGCCCGACCAGCGAGCGAACGACCTCGGAGACGAGGACCTCGCCGCCCTTGGCCTTGCCCGCGACGCGAGCCGCGACGTTGACCGCCGCGCCGAAGATGTCGCCCGCCTCCTCCACCACCTCGCCGGTGTTGAGGCCGATGCGGATGCGAATCTTCCGTTCGGGGTTCTGCTTGCTGTACTCGGTGATTGCCTGCTGGATCTCGAGCGCGCACTGGACGCCGTGGCGGACCGAGCCGAAGCTGATCATGAAGCCGTCGCCGAGACCTTTAATCCTGCGTCCGGCGTGTTCGGCGACCTTGTCGTCGATGATCGTCTCGTACGCCTTCATGATCTCGTGCGACTCGGTGAAGCCACGGGTCGAGAGCAGGCGGGTGGAGCCCTCGACGTCGGTGAACATGATCGTCACCGTGCCCTCGGTCTGCCCGACGGCGAGGCTGCCGATGATCGTCTCCGGCGTGAGTGGCGCGGAAGCGTTGACCGGCATGCCGAGCCCTTCCGCAACTGCGCGCAGCAGGTCTTGCGCTGCCTTGAACCCTGCCTCGCCCTGGGGATAGCGGACGGTCTGGAGCAGCCCGGCGTCCACCGCCTGCCGCAGCTCGCGGCCTGCGGACTCCTTGCTGATCCCAACCTCGTTGGCGTAATCGCTGCCCTTCAGCTCCGCGCCTTCGAATGCCTGTGTGATGGCTGGAGCGAGGCGCAGGTTGAGGTTGCGGCGGGTGATCAGGCTTTCGATCACGGCCTGGATCCGGCGCGACGCGCCCGCCGGCCGTTCGGCCTCCGATGATCGAACGGTGGGCAGCATGCCGACGTAGCCGCTGTTGGCGGCGGCGAGCTGGCCGAGAGCCGTGGTGGCGCGCGCCATCGCGGTGGCCGCCTGCAGCGCCTGGCTGGCAGCCATGTTCGACTCGTGGCTGCTGGGTGATTGCGCGCGCTGCTCGTATTGCACCGGCGGCATGGCGGGCGGCATCGAAGGAGGCACGACCTGCGGCGGGAAGGCTGGCGCGGGGGCCGGCGCGTGGGTCTGCGGAGGAGGCTGCGGCTGCTCGCTCGATGCGATGGGGACGACGGGCATCTTCGCCGCCGGCTCGTCGTGCTGAGCCGGCGCTGCTGCCTGGAGGTCTGCGACCGCCGAGCGCGCCGCATCGATCAGCTTGCGCATCTCCTCCTGCATCTCGGGGGTCGAGGCCATGGTGCTGGCCTGGGACGAGGGTGAGGACTGCACCGTGTGCGTCTGCTGCTGCTGTCTCGTGTCGCCTGGCCGGTCGGAGCTGAAGGGGACGACCACCACCTGGCGGACGATGCTCTCGGCGCCGCCACGCTGCCCGCTCATGAGCGGGTCTTTGACCACCGGCATCATGCTGTCGGACCCGGCCGGGACGAAGCGTGACTTCACAGGGTCGAAAAGGTCCTGGTTGACCTGGACGCCGTAGAAGGCGGCCTTGTCGAGCGACGTCGGGACATATCCCGTGGCGTTGTACTCGAGTCGCAGATCCGAACCCATCCCGAGCAGGAAGATGTCGCGCAGGATCGCTCCGTTGGAGTCGTAACCGACCACCTCGGCGATCTGGGCGACCTTGCGGCGCCCGTCCGGCATGCGGGCCTGGTGGACGATCAGGTTGACCGCGGACGCGATCTGCGCCCTCACCGCCTCGAACGGAATGTCGATCGAGGCCATCATCACCATGGTCTCGAGACGGGAGAGGGCGTCCCGGGCGGAGTTCGAGTGGATGGTCGACATGCTTCCGTCGTGGCCCGTGTTCATCGCCTGCAGCATGTCGAGCGCCTCGGCGCCGCGGACCTCACCGACCAGGATCCGGTCGGGGCGCATCCGGAGGCTGTTGCGCAGAAGCTGCCGGATCGTGAGCTCGCCTTTGCCTTCGACGTTGGGCGGCCTGTGCTCAAGGGCGATGACGTGCGGGTGATCGATCTGAAGCTCCGCGGCGTCCTCGATCGTGATCACGCGCTGGTTGTGGGGAATGAAGCGCGCGATAACGTTGAGGGTCGTCGTCTTGCCCGAGCCGGTGCCACCCGAGACCAGGATGTTCATGCGGCCGAGCACGGCGGCCTCTAGGAACTCCGCCATGGCGGGGCTGAGGCTGCCCTCGCGGGTCAGGTCCTCCATGCCGAGCACGGCATCCTTGAACTTTCGGATGGTCAGCGCTGCCCCGTGGATGGCGGCGGGCCGGATGATCGCGTTGACACGGCTGCCGTCCGGGAGCCGTGCGTCCACCATCGGGTTCAAGCCGTCGATGTGGCGGCCGGTCGTCGCGACCATGCGCCGGATCGTCTCCAGGAGCTGGTTCTCGTCCTCGAAGCGGACGTCGGCCTTGGTCAGCACGCCTCGGCGCTCGATGAAGACCTGGTCGGGTCCGTTGACCATGATCTCGCTCACCGACCGGTCGTGAAGCAGGCTGTCGAGCGGTCCGTATCCGACAGCGGCTCGCAGGATGATGTCCGCCAGCGCTGATTTCTCCTGCGATGTGAGGACGATCCCGTCTTCGAAGAGGAAGCGATCGAGGTGCGAGCGCACGGCGCGGGAGAACGCGAGCGTGTCGCCGGTGGTGAGGCCGACGTCTCGGATCAGCGCCAGCCGATCACGAAAGTCGTTGGCGAGCTTGCTGAGGTCGCGACCCTGCCGCGCGGCCGCCTCCACGATGTCGGAGCGGCGCCGCTGAGGCTGCGTGGCCGCCGCAGTCGGCGCCCACATGTCGACGAACTGCATCTCGAGCAGAGCGGGCGATGCCGCGAGGGCGGCGATCACGCGCTGGCGCTCGGTGAGGCGGATCTTGATGGCCACGCCTTCGCCATCGGGCTGCTGTCCCTGGTCGATGTACGCGGCGATCCATTCGCCGTCGCGGAACCGAAGGATCGCTTTGCGGTCCTGGCTCTTGTCGCCGGGGTCGGCCTCGAGGTTTGGGTCGTCGACCGAGCCGAAGACCACGTACTTGATGTCACGGGCGGGGACCCAGCGGGCGCGGTCGGCGTCGGCGGGGTTGTAGATCGGGTACCCGTCGGGAGTGAACGTGAGTGAGTCCGAGTCGCCTTCTTCGAGACCACCGTCGAGCCGGTGCACAGCGACCTTGAACCTGGGCAGGCGAGGACGCGGGTCGCCATTGGACGCCGGCGCCGGAGTCGGTTCCGGCGTCTGTTCTGGAATTTCCGGCGAGGTGGTGATGACCTCGCTCATGTGGCGGGCTCCCTCTCCATGGCGGTTGGCCGTAGGGATGCTAGCACCGGGTTACGGGCACGTAGTCGATTTATCAACTGAACCTTTCCGGGGGCCGGCGGCGGTCCAGCACCCACTTGGAGCCGGGCATCCGCTTGGCCACGCCTTTGACCTCGGCCGCGCGAGACGCCAGCGCCGCGGCGCTCGTGTAGCGGCCGGGTTCCGCAATCACGATTCCAATCGACACCGAGACCAGCGGCGTGCGCAGGTGGTTGCCGTTGCGCTCCTCGGACTCGATCCAGCCGCGTTCCCGGTCCTGCGTGTCGTACAGCGCGGGCATTGCGTCGTCGAATCTCCTGGTCACCGCGCCGGCGATTGTCTCGGCGAGGCCGGGGTCGGTGAGGATCACAAAGTCGTCGCCGCCGACGTGGCCCGCAAAGTGCTTTGGCGAGTAATTCTCTTCGAGCACCTCGAGGATGATCGTGGCGAGCGTCTTGATCACGTCATCGCCGCGCAGGAAGCCGTAATGGTCGTTGTAGCTCTTGAAGGAATCGATGTCGGGATACAGGCAGGCGAACCGCTCGTCGGCGGCGAGGCGGCGGCCCATCTCTCGCAGGATGTCGCTGTTTCCGCTCATGCCGGTCAAAGGGTTGAGGTCGCGCGTGGTGGTCGAGCGGCTCATCACGGCGCGCAGCCGCGCCACGAGCTCCTCCGGGATGAACGGCTTGGTGACGTAGTCGTCCGCGCCCGCGAGCAGGTGCTCGACCTTATCTTTCAACGATCCACGAACGGTCAGAAACACGACCGGGATCAAGCGCGTACGGAAGTCGCCGCGGATCTCGGTGAGGATCTGGTCGCCCGTCGTGTCGCCGAGCATCAGGTCGAGCAGGATGATGTCCGGCCTCGACTCCACCGCCGCGTCATGCGCCAGGTGGCCGTTGCCGACGACCACGCACTCGAAACCCGCGCGCTCGAGGACACGCTTGAGCAACCTCTGCACCTGCTCGTCGTCATCGACTACGAGGACGACTTCGCGATGTGGCATGGGAACGCGCGGAGTGGTCTCCTTCTCGGGCGCTACTTTTCTCGCTACGTTCACGACGCTCCCGAGTCAGGTGTTGGCGGGACTGGCCGGCGAAGCTTTTCGGTGAGCGCGATCGCACGCTCCGCGGCCTCGCGGACCTCCTGGATGTCCGTCTTCACGGCTGCTGGATCCTCGGTCTCCTCGGCGATCAGCTCGCTGTAGTTGACGATGACCGCGAGCAGGTTGCGGAAGTCGTGGATCAGCGTGCGCCAGGCGGCGTCGGACACCTCGTCGCCTGAGCTCAAAGTCGTTTCACCAGCCGCCATCGGTTGACCTCGCCGTCGCGTTTGTACAGCAGGTCGTCGAGCAGCCAGCGAGCCATCGGGAGCCCACGGCCGGCCTCGCTTTCCTGGTCTGGCATAGCCCGCGATAGGACCTCTTCGACTGGTGGCCCCCCATCGACGAAGGAGGCGTGCGCGGTGTCATCGTCAAGCCAGAGTCGGTACTCGACCGGAGGATCTGTGCCGGCCGGCCGGCCGTGCGTGAGCACGTTGGCGCCGATCTCCGCCAGCGCGATCTCGAAGTGCATGAGGTTGCGGTCGTCCGCGCTTCGACCACTTGCCTCGCGCAGCTTGCGCACGGATTCATGAAGCGCCTCCAATCCTTCATCGAGGTGGCTGAGCGTGGCGTGGAACTCAAAGGGCTCCGTATGACTCCGCACGATCAGAAGCCAGTGAGGGCTTCCTCGACGGTGGAGTAGTACGGGAACACCCGGTCGAGGGTCGTCAACTCCAGCACGACCCTGACCTGCTGGTTGGGCGCGGCGAGGCGCAGGTCACCCTGCGAGCTGCGGATCTGCTTCAAAGCCGCGATCACCGAGCCCAGCCCCGTGCTGTCCACGAAGCTGATGCCCTCCATGTCGAGCACGACCCGGGGCTGGCCGTTCTTGACCGCTTCGCTGATCGCGTCCTTCAATGCGGGTGCGCCGGCCACATCAAGACGCCCGGTCGGCGCGACGACGGTCACCCCGTTGTCGACCTGTCGGGTCTGCACTTCAAGGCTCACTTAACGTTCTCCCAGCACGGGGGCTCATTATGGGTCACCCAGTCTTGAGTTGAGCCTCTCTACACTGCTGGTCGTGAACTCGGCTGCAGCCGCCCCGCGCCTGCTCATAGTGGACGACGAGGAGGCCCTCGCCAAGGTCATGCAGCGGACCCTGCGCAGCCGCGGCTTCGAATCCGACGTGGCGCTGACGGCCGCCGAGGCCAGGCGCCAGTTCGAGGCCAACGACTACGCGCTGGCCGTGCTCGACGTGCGCCTCCCCGACGAATCCGGTTATGGGCTGCTCGAGGAGCTGCGCAGCAAGCGGCCTGATACCGCCGTCGTGATGGTCTCCGGCGTTGACGATCCCGAGCTGGGCAAGGCCGCGCTCGAACATGGCGCGTATGCGTATCTGGTCAAGCCGGTGGGCGCGACTCAGCTGTATCTGATGGTGGTCAACACGCTGCAGCGCCGCAGCCTGGAGATAGACCATCGCGCCAACCTGCACCGGCTGGAATCCATGCTCGGCGAGCGGGCCGACCAGATGCGCCGAGCCGTTGAGCTTCAGGCCGGCATGCTGCCCATCTCGCCGTTAAAGGAAGACGGGTTCGAGCTCGCGGCTCACTTCGTGCCCTCGAAGGAGATCAGCGGCGATTTCTACGACTGGTACCGCCAGGATGGAGGCGAGCTGATCGTCACGCTGGGCGACGTGATGGGCAAGGGCCTCTCCGCCGCATTGATGATGGCGACGGCGCGGGCAGCGCTACGCGGTTCAGCCGGCATGGCGGAGCTCGACGCGGGCATCAAGCGCGCGGGCGACGTGATGGCCGCGGCACTCGAGGTCAACCACGCCTACGTCACGGTTTTTCACGCCGTTTTCGAGCCACGCTCTGGTGAGCTGCGCTACATCGACGCGGGTCATGGGCACGCGCGGCTGCTTCGAGGCGTGACCGGGCAGGAGATCCTGCCGATGCGCAGCGCGCCGATCGGCATCTTTCCCGACAGCCAGTACGCGGTCGGGACCGTGACGTTGAATCCAGGTGACACGCTGGTCGTTTTCTCCGACGGGCTGCTCGACCTGCGGCCGGACCTGGCGACCAAGGAGGTGCAGCTTCCGTACGAGGCGCGCCGGGCGGGCACCGCGCAGGAGCTGGTCGACATCCTGGCGCAGGGCTCGAAGAGCCGGGAGCTGTTCGACGACGTGACGGTGCTGGCGCTGCGGCGGCTCTGACTTCCAACTCAGTCGCCAGGTAGGCCTCCCCATCCGGCGCTGCGCGCCACCTTCCCCGCTAGCGGGGAAGTGACTTATCGAGAGGTGCGGGGGCGAGCCAGCGTTCCAGGACCGCCGCCACGATGTGCAGCTTCACGGGCTTCGAGATGTAGTCGTCCATGCCGGCGGCAAGGCAGCGCTCGCGATCGCCGGACAGCGCCGCGGCCGTCATCGCGATGATCGGGACGTGCTGTCCCGACGGTTCGCCTTTCCGGATCAGCCTCGTCGCATCGTATCCGTCCAGCTCCGGCATCTGGCAATCCATCAACACCGCGTCATAGCGTCCAGCCTCGAGCATGCTCACCGCCTCGGCGCCGTTGGCGGCAACATCCGCGCGGTAGCCGAGGCGCTCGACCATCCTGACCGTGACCTTCAGGTTGGCCGCGTTGTCCTCAACGACCAGCACCCGCCTGCCCTTGTGCGCGGGGTCGGGAGGTCCAAGCTCAACTTCCGGCGCGGGTGGCTCGGCGCGCACCGACTTCTCGGCGAGCAACGTGTGAAGGACGTCGAACAGCTGCGACGGGCGAACCGGTTTGACCAGCTCCGCGTCGACGCCAGGCACTGGGACATCGGATTGGCCCGCGGACGTCAGCAGGATGACGACGAGCTCCCTCAACCGCTCGTCGGCGCGGATCTGGTCGGCCACCGCGCGGCCGTCCATCCCCGGCATCATCATGTCCACGATCGCCACGTCGAACGCATCGTCGCCGCGCGCCGCAGTTTGCATCTCCTCCAGCGCCTGGCTGCCGGTTTCGAAGCTCCGCTCCCGCATTCCCCACGAGCTGAGATAGCGCTCGAGGATCGTGCGATTGGTCCGGTTGTCGTCGACGACCGCGACGAAAGTGCCGGCGAGGCTGACCGTCTGCTGTGGGGCCCGAGTCTTGCCTTCGGCCTCGCGAAAGACGGCGGTGAACCAGAACCGGCTCCCGGCGTCCTTCTCGCTGTCAACGCCGATCTCCCCACCCATCAGCTGCGTGAGCATGCGGGCGATCGCAAGGCCCAGGCCCGTGCCGCCGTGCTTGCGGGTGGTCGAGCTGTCCACCTGCGAGTACGTGGAGAAGACGCGAGCTTGCTGTTCTTTGGTGAGGCCGATGCCGGTGTCGTCGACCTCGAACCTCAACGCCGCCCCGGGGCCGATGGTCTCGAAGCGGCCCACGCGCACGACGACCTCGCCGGTCTCCGTGAACTTGATCGCGTTGGCGATCAGGTTGATGAGCACCTGTCGCAGGCGGCCAGGGTCGCCGATCACGACCTCCGGTATGTCTTTCCCGGCGTCAAGGACCAGCTCGATGCCCTTGTTGGCGGCGGCCTCGGCGAAAAGCTCGACGGCCTCTTCGGTCACGATCTTGGGGCTGAAGTCGATCTTCTCCAGGCGCACTCGTCCCGCCTCGATCTTCGAGAAATCGAGGATGTCGTTGATGATCTCCATCAGCGAATCGCCCGATGTGCGGACCGTCTCTACGTACTCGCGCTGCTCAGGGCTCAGCTCGGTGTCCAGCAGGAGTCCGGTCATTCCGATGACCCCGTTCATCGGCGTGCGAATCTCGTGGCTCATCGTGGCGAGGAACTCGGACTTCAGGCGCGTCAGCTCTTGCAGCTCCTGGTTGCGCTGCGACAGGTCCGCGAGCAGCTCCGATTTGGCCGCCTCGGCCGCCGCGGCCGCCGATCGGTTCTCCTCGAGCTGGATGACGACGCGCCGCACGAGGATGCCGAAGACCACCAGCAGCAGTGCCTCGAGCAGAGCGTGCGCGGGGTCGCCGGCGGAGGGATTGACCAGCGTCACGAGCACGAGGTCGGCGACGGCGAGCACGGCGCCGACCGCGAACTCGACCGACGTGTAGTAGAGGGCGAGGAAGATCAAAGGAAGCAGCACGAACGGGAAGGCGCGCGTGACGCTCAGCCCAAACTGGACCTCCAGCGCGAACGCGACCGCGAGGCTGCCGATTGGCGACACTGCGTGCAGGTAGCGCGGGATGCGCTCCCATGGCAGGAGCACAAGGGCGCTCACGAGCGCGGTCAGCAGGATCGAGGTGGCCAACCCGAACGGCGAGCCGTTCCAGAGTGGGTAGAGCGCCATGCCGAACCCGACCATGACGGGTACGCCCGTGACAAACCTGCTGGTCCAGTGGATGTCGATCTGGGCCAGCGGGATCAGCACCAGCAGGATGCCGATGACCGCGGCGCCGGCGAGCACCGGTGAGTCGAGCACTGCCGAGTACCCGTGAAGGCTGACCAAGCCGACGATCGCGAGGCCCAGGAACGGGTAGACGCGGCGGCTGAGTCCGTCGGCTTGCAGTGGCGTGTGGGGAGCGTTCAAATTCAGTGAGCCGGGCTCCCAGCTTATAGTGTCGCGGCCCCCGTAGCTTCTGGATCTTCGGGGGCCGCGACACTTGCGTTAAGGGGGGTCTGGGCGGAAGGGCCGCGTCTACACTTTGCACCCTGCGCACCTTCCATCCCGCCAGGGGGGGCGAGGTTTCAGAGGTGATGCCAGGCGCCCGTCCACGGACTGCCCCAAAGCCGTCGTGGACCCTGGGACTGGTACGTCGACTGACGCCCCTAGCGGCCGTGGCCGCCGTTTTCGCCATTCAGGCCGCGGCTGGGGCTGGGCCGGTGCTCGTCTTTCCGCTTTACCTGACGGTCATCCTCCTGACCGCCCTGCAGCTCAGCCGGATGGAGTCGCTGGCGACAGCTGTGCTCTCGGCGATCGCGATCCTCATCCCCTCGCTCGTGGGAGGCGGCCAGCCGGGCGATATGGCGCCCGGGCTGCTGCTCGCCGTCGTCCTGATGGTCTCCGCGGTGGCGATCACCGAGGTCGTACGCCAGGTCCGGGAGACGGAGGCGGAAGCCCGACGCAAGGCCGACGACGTCGTGGCGAGCGAGGAGCGCATGCGCTCCATGCTCGAGGCGGCGATGGTCGGCCTGGCTCTCGCCGACGCCGACGGCAGGTGGACCGAGGTCAACGACCGGCTGGGGATGATCCTCGGACGCAGCCGCGACGAGCTCATGCAGCTGAGCCTGACCGACGTCACCGCCGAAGGCGATCGTTCGGTGCTCGATGGAGCTCTCGCGCTTTTGCGCAGTGGCGACATCGTCAGGTGGGAGGCCGAGCTCAACCAGCTGCGCGGCGATGGCACGCGCGTGCCCGTCGCCATCGCGATCGGGACCGCGGCCGGGCACGTTTCCGGCGGCCCGCTGCTGCTCGTGCAGGAGACCGACATCTCCGCGCGCAAGCGGCTCGACGGCATGCGCGACTGCCTGGTCAGCTTGCGGCACGTGATCGTCAGCGGCTACGCGTGGGAGCAGGCCGTCCCGCAGCTGCTCGGCAGCCTGTGCGCCTACCTCGACTGGGATGTCGCGCAGTTCTGGGCCGCGGACACTGAACGGAAGGCGCTGCATGTGCGGCACTACTGGCATCGCGAGGCGGCGGGCTACGAAGCGTTCCGCGACCAGAGCCGGGCCAAGACGATCGCGATGGGCGTCGGGCTGCTCGGCCGGGTGTGGCAGTCGGGTGTGGTGGCGTCGCTGGAGGACCTGTCCGCCGCGAACGATTACGAACGCGCCGACGTGGCGCAAGCGGCCGGCCTGAAGGCGGTCGCCGTATTTCCCCTGGTCGAGGGAGGCGTCGTGGTCGGTGTGATCGAGCTGCTGGGAAGCCATGTTCGCGGCGTGCTTGACGACGAGGTCACGATGCTGTCGACCGCCGGGGTCGAGATCGGGCAGTTCATCCGGCGATCGGACGTCGCGCAGGCGCTCCGGCGGAGCGAGGCGGACCACCGCGCCATCTTCGAACGTTCGCCGATCGGCATCGTCCGCATCAGCAGCGACGGCGAGCTGGTGGAAGCCAACCCGGCGCTGCTGAGCATGCTAGAGCACGACTTCGAGACGATGCGTCAGAACGCCTGGCCCGATCTGCTGCGCGCATACGACCAGGCTGCGTCGCGGCAGAGATTCGCTCCGCTCCTGGCCGGGATCACTGCCGGCCACAGCGTGCAGGTGCGCGCTGCGACGGGCGGTGGCAAGTGGCTGTGGCTGCAGCTGACCGCGACCTCGATTCCGGACTCGAGCGGGCGGCCCGAGCACCTGCTGGTGATGGTCGAAGACGTCACCACGGTGCGTGAGACTTCCGACCAGCTCGCGGAAGCGCTCGAATCGCAGCGGGACGCCAACGCCAACCTCGAGAAGCTCGACCGCACGAAGACCGAGTTCCTGTCCATCGTCAGCCATGAGTTCAGGACCGCACTGACCGGTATCCAGGGCTTCAGCGAGCTGATCCGCGACGGTGGTCTCGAGCCGGACGAGGTGCGCGCGTACGGCGGCTACATATTTAATGACGCGGACCGGATCAACCGGCTGATCGGCGACATGCTGGACCTCGACCGGATGGAGTCGGGCCGGATGAGCATGCGCTCGGGCGATGTGGACATCAACGAGGTCCTGAGCGAGGCCATGGCCAGGGCCGGCACCGCGTCGACCGTCGAGTTCAAGTCCGACTTCGACCCGCGGCTCCCCATCGTCGTGGGCGACCGCGACCGGCTGATCCAGGTGGTCAGCAACCTCGTCAACAACGCGATCAAGTACTCGCCCGACGGCGGGACGGTGACGCTGTCTACCCGCGCCGAGGGCGGCTACGCGCTGATCAGCGTGACCGACACCGGGCTTGGCATACCAGCGGACGAGATCGGCCACGTCTTCGAACGGTTCCGCCGGGTCCGCAGCGGGGCGGCGCAGTCGATTCCTGGGACTGGCCTGGGCCTCACGATCGTTAAGCAGATCGTGGAGATGCATGGGGGCAAGATCTGGGTCGAGAGCGCGGTTGGGCACGGGTCGGCTTTCCACTTCACTGTTCCGCTCGCCGCGGAGGACGCAACTCCGTTGCAGCGTAGGCATGCCTGAGCCGGCAAACCAGGGTGGGTCCGGCGTGTTCACGGTGCTGGTGGCGGACGACAACGACGTCGCCCAGCGGCTGTGCAAGCGCGTGCTCGAGAAGGCGGGCTACGCGGTGCTGATCGCGGCCGATGGCCTCGAGGCGGTGGACGTCGCCTTCACTCAGCACCCGTCGATGATCCTCATGGACGTCGCCATGCCTGGAATCGACGGGCTGGAGGCGATGCGGAGGATCAAGGCTGAGATGCCCACGATGCCGATCGTCATCGCCAGCGCGCACTCGATGGCCAGCGACCGCGAGCGCTTCCTCGCTGCGGGAGCCGACAACGTGCTCAGCAAACCCTTCCGGCTCGCCGACCTGGTCTCGATCGTCGCCAAGCTGGCCCAAGACCAAAAAGTAAAAGACGGCCAGTGAAAGACCTCACCGGCACGAGGATCGGCCAGTACGAGATCGTCGAGCGGCTCGGCGGAGGCGGCATGGCGGTCGTTTACCGCGCCGTCCAGCAGCCACTCGGCCGCGAGGTGGCATTGAAGGCGCTGTCTTCCGAGCTGTTCCAGGACGATGGCTTCGTCAAGCGGTTCGAGACCGAAGCCAAGACGCTGGCCAAGCTCGACCACCCCAACATCCTTCCGATCTATGACTTCGAGCTGAACGACGGAGTCGCGTACCTGACGATGCCGCTCATCCGCGGCGGCACTCTGCGCGACGTTCTGAATCGCGGACCGCTCGACACCCTGACGGCGTGGCGCTACCTGCGCGAGATCGGCGATGGGCTGCAGCACGCGCACGACGCCGGCATCGTGCACCGGGACCTCAAGCCGACCAACGTGCTGATCCACGCCGATGGGCGCGCCATGCTGGCCGACTTCGGGCTGGCGCGGGGGGCCGGCCAGCCGACGCACCTGACCACGATCGGCCTGGCCATCGGGACGCCCGGCTACATGGCGCCCGAGCAGGTGATGGGCCACGACGTGGACAAGCGTGCCGACATTTACGCGATGGGCGTGCTGACGTTCGAGATGCTGACCGGGCGGCTGCCGTTCATCGGCTCTAACCGGATGGAAGTCGCCTACTCCACCGTCAACGCGCCGATCCCTTCCGCCGTGAAGCTGAATGCGGCGCTGCCAGACGAGCTCGACCAGCTGCTGGCCAAAGTGCTGGCCAAGGACCCCGGGCAGCGTCCGCAAACCGTGAAGGAGCTGCTGGCGCAGATGGCTCGCCTGCCGCAGCGCCGAGCGCAACCAGGAGCGGCCGTCGGCGCCCAGGCGGGTGGGGCGGTGGCGCCATCGCGGCCGGGCCAGACTGCCGATCCACCCACCGCGGCTTCCATGCGGGCGATCGCCGCCGCCCCGCCGCCGCCGATGCACGGCTCGCCGATCCCGACTCCGACCGCCGTCGGCGGTTCGGCGATTCGCACGCTCGAGATGATGGGCATCCGCGCGTCCCGCGCGAGAGGTCGCTTCATCCTGAACTCGTATGTCAGCAACCTGATCCACGTCGCCCGGAACGTGACCGGCGACAGGTGGCCGGAGATCGCGTACGCTGCGGGGCTCGTTCAGTACGTCGAGCAGGACCCTCCGCACGACGACCAACTGTCCTCGCCGGTGGAGTCGCTCAGCCGGCTGAACGAGGCGTTTGAGACGGTGTACGGGCCGGAGGCCGAAGACATGATCCGGAGCTGGGGACGGCGGGCCACCGAGCGCTGGCTCTCCGAAGGACGCCACGGCATGGGCGGGCCGCGCCGGCTGATTCCCGGGCGGCAGCGCAAGCTGGCGGGGGTCGTCAAGGCTTTCGCCGAGGCGATGGACAACGTGCGGGGCGAGCACACGCACGCATGGCTGCAGGTCGACGAGCACCAGTTCTGGCTGGTGAACTTCTCGAACATGTTCGCGCTCGGGCGGATCAAAACCGTCAAGTCATGCCACGTCTGGACCACGACGATCGAGACCATCCTGCGCTGGGCCGGGCTCGCCAACGACTGGTATGTCGAAGAGGTGGAGTGTGGCTGTGTGACCGGGACTTTCGACTGCGTTTTCGCGATTCGATCGGTCGAAACTTAAACCGCTCCTACCGACTCCGGCATTAACAAATGTCACGCGTTTGTTACGCCTCTTGTTACGGCTCCACAATTAACATCCGGCTATACAGTTTTGCCCTCCCTCCCTTCTGAAGGTCCTCTGCCGACGGGCGGAGGACCTTCTACCAGACCATCTGATCTAAGCCCCTAAATTCCGCTCGTTGGCGCCAGCCGCGCGGTTCCAGGTCGGGCATACCGCACGTTAGACGCCAGGCGTGCCAGCGCCAGGCCGATCGAGCGTCAGACTTTCCATCTGTGACTCGTGGGCGCCCTTACGTCCTCTATGTAGTGGGCGTGCTGGCCGGCATAAGCTTCCTCAACGCTCTTGACCAGACCGTACTGCCTGCAGTCGCGGCCAACGTCCAGGCGGAATTTTCTCTAACCGACGCTCAGATCGGAACGTTGGTCAGCGCTTTCGGCATCGCCACCGCTCTCGCGGCAATGCCGCTCGGGTACTGGGCCGATCGGGGCACCAGGCGCACGATCGTCGGCCTCGGTGTAGCGGTCTGGAGCGTGGCGACGCTCGCCACCGGTCTGACGCACACCTTCCCTCAGATGCTCGCCGCAAGAACCGTCCTCGGCATCGGCGAGGCCAGCAGCCAGCCGGCGGGGGCTTCGCTCATCGGCGACTACGTGTCCAAACCGTCGCGTGGCAGAGCCCTGGCGGCCATCATCTCGGCGGGCGGCCTTGGCTTCGGAGGCGGGTTCATCGTCGGCGGGGTGGTCGGGCTCCACTTCGGTTGGCGTTGGGTCTTCTACGTCGCGGCCGCACCGGGGCTGCTCCTGGCGCTTCTCGCCTTCAACCTGCGCGAGCCGCTGCGCGGGGCGGCCGAGATTCGCGGACCGAAGGTGGCCCCCGCCCGTGATGCGAGTCTTCGCGCCTTCGCCCGGCTGCTCCGGATCCGTACCTACACCGCTGTCCTGGTCGCCGCCGGCTGCACCTTTTTCGGCATCGCCGTCTTCAACCTCGTGCCCCTCTACGTGCATCGCCGGTTCGGGCTCAACATTGCTCAGGCCGGGACGCTTGTTGGCATCCCGACACTGATTGGAATTGTGGTTGGAACACCGCTGGGCGGATGGTTGGTTGACTGGCGCGGCCGGCGGTCGCCGCAAGCGGCGGCTGAGGTGGGATTGGTCGGCCTGCTGCTGACCAGCGTGGCGACCGTCATCCAATTGACATCTACATCGGTTCCCGTGTTCGCAGCGGCCGGGGTCGCCGGTGTTCTCTTCTCCAGCACGGCGATTCTTGCGTCGGCCGTTGTTTTCCAGAATGTGATTCAGCCGTCTTTGCGAGCGAGCGCCGTCTCGATGAACCTCACCTGCGGCCGCTTATTTGGCGCGCTCGGCCCGCTGGCCGTCGGCCTCGTCTCCGACCTAACGGGCCGTAACCTGGGGCTGAGCCTCCTGCTCATCCTCCCAGTCGTCTATCTGGTGGGAGCCGGCTGCTACGCCCTGGCCCTGGCCAGCATGAAGGGCGACGTGGCGAGCATGGAGGAGACCTGGGCGCAGCGCGACGTCCCGCCGGTCGTGCCCTGAGCCATACTCGCGCCGTGCTGCCACAGCGACTGACAACCTTCGTTGGGCGCGACCAGGAGCTCGCCCAGATCGCTCAACTGCTCGACGAGGCACGCCTGCTGACCCTGACTGGGGCTGGGGGATGCGGCAAGACTCGTCTCGCGCTGGAGGCCGCGTCCCTCCGCAGCCAGGCGCGCCCAACCCAGGCGCATTTCGTCGATCTGGCGCCGGTCGCGCACGGTTGGCTCGTGCCGCACGCGCTTGCCGCCGCACTCGGTGTGAGTGAGAAGCCACAAGCCCAACTTCTGGAGACCGTTTGTGCCGCGCTGCAGTCGGAGCCGGCTCTCATTGTCGTGGACAATTGCGAACACCTCCTTCAGGCAGCCGCAGAAGCGGCCGACGCCCTGCTGCGCGGCTGCCCGCAGGTCCGCATCATCGCCACCAGCCGCGAAGCGCTCAACATCGCGGGCGAAACTTGCTTTCAGGTGGCGCCGCTGGAAATCAGGGATGCCGTGCGCCTCTTCTTGCAGCGCGCGCGCCTGAGCCGCCCAGGGCTGCACGCCGAGTTCGAGGACTTCGCTGTGATCCAGGAGCTGTGCGAGCGGTTGGACCGGCTCCCGCTCGCAATCGAGCTGGCGGCCGGCCGGCTGCGTGCCCTGCCGTTGGGTGCGGTCGACCGCGGAATGGACAACCGTTTCCAACTTCTCAGCTCCGGACCGCGAACAGCGCCAGCACGCCAGCAATCACTCCGTGCGTCGCTGGACTGGAGCTATGACCTCCTCGATGAAGACGAGCGCAACTGCTTCCACAGACTGGCCGTGTTCGCGGGAGGGTGTGATGGGAGTGCGGCTGCCATCGTGTGCGAATCAGACCTGGATACGCTCGTGCGTCTCGCCGAGAAGTCGATGGTCGTGGTTGTCGAGAGCACTACAGGACCGGCGAGATACAGGTTGCTGGAGACGGTGAGGGAGTATGCCGCCGAAAAGCTCGCTCTTGCCGGTGAGCTGAAGGCCACCCGTCGCCGCCACCTGGATTGCTTTCTCGAGCTGGCGGAAACCGCCGCGCAGTCGATCCGGGACGGGGCCCGCTTGGCGCAGGCCCTGGAGGCGGATCAGGACAACCTTCGGGTGGCGGTTGATTGGGCCGGCGTCGAGCATCCCCGTCTGGAAATGCGGCTGGCAGCCGCCATGGGCTGGTTCTGGTTTGTACGCGGGCACCTCAGCGAGGGCACCCAGCGGCTGACCACGGCCCTGTCGAGAGGCGTCGACCGTGACTCTGTTCGTGCCTCGGCCCTGAAATGGGCCGGCTCGCTGGCCCGCGATTACACCGGCTTCGAGGCCGCGCAGTCGCTGCTGCAAGACTCCCTCGCGATCAGCCGGGAAGTCGGAGACGAGGCGGGGGAGGCAGACACGCTGCAAAGACTGGCCGGTTTGCTTCGCGATACAGGAGCGTTCGACTCAGCGGCCGACCTGCTCGCCGAGAGCCTCAGCATCTATGAGCGCCTCAACGACTCCTTCGGGATCGCGGTGCTCCATTTCCACCACGGACTGCTTGCTCGTTTTCGTGGCGACACCAGCAGCGCCAGGCGTTGGCTGGAGCGGAGCGAGACTGAGCTGCGCGCAGTGGGAAACGACTTTTTCCTGGCTCAAGCCCTGAACCAGCTCGGCGCGCTCGCGCTCGAGCTGGGCGACTTGCAAGCAGCGCAGGCAAGGTTGGAAGAGGCCCTTTCGACAAACGCCCGTCTAAAAAGCAACTTCGGCTGCGCGATCGCGCTGGATGGGCTGTCGGCGCTCGCCAGCCTGAAGCGAAGGCATGAGCGAGCTCTTCGCCTGGCCGGCGCGGCGGAAGCTGTGCGTGGTGCCGTCGGAATGAAGATGTCGCCCAACTATCACAAGCCGCTCGAGCGGTGGCGTGCTCCATCCCGCAAAAGCCTGGGCGTGGCGGCGTCGGTGGTCTACGAGGAAGGGCGCCGCCTGATGTTGCAAGACGCAATTGCGTACGGGCTCGGAGAACGCCGTCAGCCGCAGTTTCTAAGCCGGCGCGAGCTGCAGATTGCAGAGTTCGTGACGCGCGGGCTCACCAGCCGAGAGATCGCCCAGCGCCTCGGCATTTCGACCCGGACCGCGGAGGGCCACGTGGAGAGGCTGCGCAACAAGCTCGGCTTCCGTTCACGTGCCCAGGTGGCGGCCTGGATGACCGCACAGCTGGATGAATCGAGTATTTCTACGCTAGGCGACGGCACTCTCGGCGCCTAGCCTCGGCGTATGAAAGTCAAAGCGCAAGCAGGAGCGGTCGCGGCGTTCGTAGGGGCTGCCGGGAGCATATGGATCTTGATCGTGCTGTTGGCCTTGCTGCCCCGCCTCGGGGCGACGGTCCCCGAGCTCGGGGATTTCGCCAAGGCGTCCAAAGCTGAAAGTCAACCCCTGTTCTGGGTCTCGACCGCAGCGGTCGATCTGATCGCTGGGGTGACCATTGTGGTGATTGCGCTGGCTCTCCTTGGCAAGCTGGGCGGCGGGACCCTGGTGCGGATCGGGACGGTGGTCAGCGTCCTCGCCGGACTGGCCTGGGTGGTAGGCGCTGTCTTTGCTATTACCGACGGGAGCCACCTCGCATCTCTTTACGCCGCCGATCCAACTTCTGCGGCCGCGGCATACACCACCACGGTGGCGCCCGAAGCGGCAGCGGTCAATGTAGGCCGTGGACTCACCGCGATCTGGCTTGCCCTTGTCTTCGGGAGCGCCCTCAGCCGGCACGCGTTTCCAGCGCCGCTCAGTTACCTGGCGATCATCACGGCTTTGGTCGGGCTAGCGTCGTTGGTGATCGCCCCGGCGCGACTCTTGTGGGTCGTGCTGAACGTGGTGTGGGCGGTCTGGCTCGGGTTGATACTGCTCAGGACGGCGCCGTCAGCGGCCAAAGCCGGTTCGTTCGAGCAGGCGGTGAACTAGACCAATGTCGCGAGGCTAGGAGCAGCTCCACCTCCCCTCCCGTCGGTGCCCTGCGGGCAGCGCCGACCTCCCCACGGGGTGGGGAGGTGAATTACTGGTCCCAACGCCCCTCGGGTTACATTCCTCTCTGTGGGGAGGTTTGCTATCGACGTCACCGCTTGCTGGCGGCCGCGCCGCGTGGGCATGCTCACGGTTGCGGTCGAGCTGTCGAAGGCGCTCGTCGCGCACAAGGGGAAGGACGAATTCACGCTGCTGTGCAGCCGCGAGAGGCCGGCGGCCCTGGCAGGCCTCGAGTGCGAAGCCGTGCTGTCGCGGTACCGTCACGAGCTCGCACTGAAAACCCGCTGGCTGCCTGCGGTGGAACCCGAGCTCGAGTGCGACGCGATCCTCTACCCGTACTGGCCGAGCCCGCCGTTTCGCGCCCGCAATGCGCCGCCCGCGGCGATCTTCGTCCACGACCTAGCGTTTCGCATCCGCCCGCAAGAGGTCCCCTGGCAGCAGCGCGCCTACATGCGCGTGGTGCTCGGCCGCGCTGTGCGGCAGGCGGCGGCGGTGCTGGTGCCGTCGGAATCGACGCGGCGCGACCTGCTCGACCTGTACAAGATTCCAGGTCTCGAATCCAGGGTCGATGTGATCGCGGAAGGACTGCCTCCGGCGGTGCCAGCTGGACCGCTTCCTGAAGGACTCGAGCCAGGCTTCATCCTGGCCGTGGGCACGGTCGAGCCGCGCAAGAACTACCCGCGCCTTTTGAGCGCATTCCGGCAGATGCGCGGACGCCATGGCACGCTGCCGTTCATCATCAACGGCCGCCCTGGAGTGCCGGAGCTCGTCATCGCGGGTCGCCCGGGGTGGGCATACGGCGACACGCTGCAGCGCATCGCCGCTGAGCCCGGAGTCCGCTATCTCGGTCATGTCGACGAGCCGACCCTGACCGCGCTGTATGAGGCGGCGTCAGTGCTCGCCTTCCCCAGCCTCTACGAAGGGTTCGGCCTTCCTCTGCTCGAGGCGATGGCGCATGGCGTGCCCGCAGTGGTCGGCGCGGCAGGGGCGCTGCCGGAGCTTGCCCTCAGCGCAGCCATCGCTGTGAAGCCCGATGACGTCAATGCGATCGCCGGCGCCCTCGAGCGATTGCTCTCCGACGAGCAGCTGCGGCACAAGCTCGGCGAAGAGGGGAAGCGGCGCGCCGCGAACTACAGCTGGGACCGCGCGGCACAGCAAACGCTCGAGGTTCTGCACCGGATCGGGAATACGACCCAGCGTAAGGTGGCTTAGTAGTTTTGATGAACGAGCGGATCTCGGTGCTCGCGCTGCTCGCCGGGAGCCGTCACGACTATGTCCACCTGGCGCGCCCGCTGCTGAGGTCGATGGAAGCGACGCAGCGTTTCGACGTCCACGTCGTCACCGACCCGAAGGAGCTCGAGCCTCGCCGTGCGCAGGTGATCGTGGCGGCGAGCGATCACCCGCTGCTCACCGGCCAGGCTGCCGAGCTCACCGAGTTTGTCCGCCGCGGCGGTGGCCTCGTCCTTTTACACGGCACACTCGCGGCGTGGGCCGAAAGCGCTGATTTCGCTGAGCTCTCGGGCTGGGCTCCCAGCGGGCCGGGGCCGTTGACCGAGCTCATCGTCCGTCCCGATCCTTCGCACCCAGTCACGGCGCGACTCGGATCGGAGCTCAAGTTCGTCGACGAGCTCTATCTTTCGGAAGGACCGCCTGCCGGCGCCTCTGTGCTCATGCGCACGAGCTGGCGCTTCACCGAGCAAGTCGTCGCGTACGAGCGCCAGGTCGGAGACGGGCGCTTCGTTCAGCTCGGACTCGGGCACCAGGCCTCGACCTATGAGGCAGAGGCGTTTCAGAAGCTGGTGCAGCGCGCGGTGATGTTCGCCGCCGGGCGCGCGGCGGCGCCGCCGGTCGGCGTCGGCCTCATCGGCTACGGCGCGATCGCGCGCGCGCATGCGGAGTCGATCGCCGCCACCACCGGCCTGAGGCTGGCGGGAGTGGCAGACCTGTCGGAGGAGCGCCGCCGGCTGGCCGAGCGTGAATGGTCGGTCGCCACGCACGCTCGCCTCGAGGCGATGCTCGACGACCCTGAGGTCGGACTGGTCGTCGTCGGCACGCCGCCGAGCGTTCATACGGACGCTGTGATCGCGGCGCTCGACGCGGGCAAACATGTCGTCTGCGAGAAGCCGTTCGCGCTGCACGTGGACGAGATCGATCGCATGATCGACACGGCAGCTGCGCGAGACCTGGTCCTCACCGTTTTTCAGAGCCGCCGCTGGGATCCGGATTACCTTGCGCTGCGAGAGGTCGTCCGCTCGGGACGGATTGGCGAAGCGTTTTACATGGAGTCGTTCATCGGCGGCCATTCGCACCCGTGCGATTTCTGGCACAGCCACGAGCCGATCTCCGGCGGAACGATCTACGACTGGGGCTCTCACTACTTCGACTGGATCCTGCAGCTCTTCCCGGGCCCCGTGCGCACCGTGTCGGCCAACGCTCACAAGCGCGTGTGGCATGACGTCACCAACTCAGACCAGGTGAGGGTCGACCTCACCTTTGCCGGCGGCGCGCAGGCCAACTTCCTGCAGTCGGAGATCGCCGCCGCGCGCAAGCCCAAGTGGTACGTGCTCGGCACGCAGGGCGCGGTCGTCGGCGAGTGGCAAGAGGAATCGGTGCCTTCGGATTTCCCGGCGCGGGTGAGGGTTTTCCGGCCCGCCGAGGCCGGCTCTCACGAGGAGCTGCTCCAGCTCGCGCCGCACGACGAGCATGGCTTCTACCGGAACCTGGCCGATCACCTGGCCTGGGGCGAACCGCTGGCCGTGAGCCCGCACGAGGCGCGTCGCAGCGTGGCGGTGATGGAAGCCGCCACGCAGTCGATCGCCCGTGGCGGCATCCAGATCGAGGTCGAGGTATAAGCGAACAGCGCATCGGTTGGGGTGTGCTTGGCGCCGCGCGCATCGCCAGCGGGTCGGTGCTGCCGGCGATCGATGCGTCGAATAACGGGCGAGTGGTCGCCATCGCGAGTCGCGACCCACTGCGCGCGCGGCAGCTGGTCGAGGGCTACCCGGGCGCGCACGCCGCTGATTCCTATGACGCAGTGCTCGCCGACCCAGCGGTCGATGCCGTGTACATCCCGCTGATCAACAGTGACCACAAGCCGTGGACGCTCCGGGCGCTGGCGGCCGGCAAGCACGTGCTGTGCGAAAAGCCACTCGGCCTGAACGCTCAAGAGGCGCAGGACATGGCCGCCGCCGCGGGGCTCGCGGGCAAGCACCTGATGGAGGCGTTCATGTACCGCTTCCACCCGCAGACCCGGCGGTTCGTCGAGTCGCTCGTCGACCCGACGTACGTTCATGCGAGCTTCGGCTTCTTGCTCAAAAACGAGTCCGACTACCGGTTGCAGGAGCAGCTCGGTGGCGGAGCTCGGCTCGACGTTGGCTGCTATGTCGTGAGCGTCACGCGCTGGATCCTTGGCGAGCCGGCGCGAGTGTTCGCGCGATCCAGACCGGCCGAGGGCGCGGACATGACGACCAGCGCGCTGCTCGATTTCGGCGGCGGGCAGACCGCGGCGGTTTGGGCCAGCATGGAGTCACCGGAAATGCAGGGCCTCACCGTGGTCACGCGCAAAGGCGTCCACCGCCTCGAGCTCCCGTTCACGTCGCGCGAAGAGGCCGACCACTATCAGCTGATGGTCGAGTCGTTCGCCGACAGCGTCCTGCATGACCGGCCGGTGGCGATTCCACTCAGCGAGTCGATCGCGAACATGAGGGTCCTCGACCGGATTCGGGAGGTTGCCGCTAGCTCTTGACGGCGGCCTGAAAACGAGGGTTGTCGCGCAGGGGCGCGAGGTCACTGTCGGTCATCGCGCTCGCCTTGTAGTCGGGGCGAATCTCGAGCGCTTCTTCGAGCAACGTCAGGGCCTCGTCGGTGCGCTCCTGTGCTACGCGGGTGCACGCGAGGTTGTAAAGCACAGTCCCCATCACGATCGGAGGAGCTGACGAATCGCGCATGTCCGACACCGCGTCCTCAAACAAACCGTACGCGCGCTCTGGTTCGCCGTTCTCCTTCCAGTACTGATTGATGTGGACGCGCGGGTGCGTGTAGCTGTTGCGAAGTAGAGCCTCGGACGTCGTGCTCGCGACATTCCACTTGAAGGGACGTTCACCGAGCTGGTCGGACAGCGCGATGAGCTCCGCGAGCAGGGTGTCCGATCGCTCGGCGATGTCCGAGAGTGAAACGCCAAGGCCGCTTGCCAGCTCGGCATCGTTGACCTCATCGATGGCCTGGTTTTCGGGAGATGGTGTGTACGTGCGTCCTTCCCGCACGTCGGTCAATGCGTTGCGCAATCGCTCGCGCCACATGCTGAGATGGAACAGAACCAGCGCGGCGGGCCACCCCTTCGGGGCCGTCTCGGACGTCGTCACCTGGGCGACGAACTCCCGCTCCATCTCGCGTTCGGCCTCCAGGGCCTTGCGGACGTCTGTCATCAGCCGGCGTTAGGCGGGAGAAATGTCGGTCGTTTCCTTGCCCTTGATCGTGAACGATCCGGGCATTCCGGGCATCGTGGCGCCAGCTGCGGCTTCCATGTTGAGCGAGGCGTCGGTCGTTCCGCTCATACGGCTCTTGATCACCCGATGACCGGCCGGGTCGATCCAGCTCGTGACATCGGAGGTGCTGGTCCCCTTGACGGTGATGCTCTGGGGCATGCCTTGAGGGAGTGGCGGAGTCGGTGAACCGGCACCAAACGCGAACTTCGACACATCCATTGTGAGCTCGTACGTTGCGGTGCTCGTCGTCTGAACGACTGCTGCATTGACGCCCTGCAGCGACTCATCGCGCAGGTACTTGCTGTTGGTCGCCACGTGTATGGAACCGGCGCCCAAGGTGTTGGCCTGGTCGAAGTCTTTGGACCACGTGTCGCCAGGCTTTACGGCGTTGTCCGGCAGCACGGCCGAGATGAAGCCACCACCGCCCGCGGGGGAGAACACGCCGAACGCGGCGGAGCCATTGCCGTTGACGCTCACGATCCGGCCGTCCGGGCCAATTTTCATGTCGATGGCCGGGCTCGGCATGCCGGTCGTGGTGTTGGTGACCGTGCCGGTCGTCGACTTCAGGGTGAGGTTGGTCAGGCTGATCTCCAGATCGGCGATGCCGCCAGAGTCCACGGAATTGACCGTGACCGTCTCGCTGCCGGTCAGCTCGAACTTCAACGGAGTCGCCATGGCGCCGATGGTTATCGCCTCGTCGGCGGTGGAGTGAAGGGAGTACTTGTAGGTTGCGCCGCTCGTGTACGTGAGCGAGAGGGTCTGGGCGTGCACCACGCTGGCGCCGCACGCGACCGCGACCAATACCACGAGAACCAGGCGGCGCACAGGGGGCATCCTAGCCCTGAGTAACGGTTTTCGGTTCTTTCTCCTGTACCAGTTCTTGCACCGGCGCCGGCGGTGAGACGACCGCGATCGGGATCAGCTGGCGGAACTGCTTCAACGAGTGATTCCAGTCCGCGAGCATGGCCGCGGCCCGCTGGCTTCCAGTGCGCCGTTGGTGCTCCTCCACCAGCGCTTTCAGCTCGTGGGCATCCTCGGCCGGCACGGCTCGCGCGACCACGCTGTCCGCGTTGAGCTGGTTCCACGCCGTGACGTAGGCGACACCGCCCGTCATCCCGGCCCCGGCGTTCCACCCGATCGGGCCCAGGGCGACGGCGACGCCTCCGGTCATGTACTCGCAGAAGTGATCGCCTGCCCCCTCCACGACGGCGGTCGCGCCGGAGTTGCGGACGCAGAATCGCTCGCCGACCCGGCCCGCGACGAACAGCCGGCCGCCGGTCGCGCCGTAGCAGATGGTGTTGCCCGCCAGCACGGGGTCGTCCGCCGCGTCGCCGGCAAACGGCCGGATCGCGATCACGCCACCGCCCATGCCCTTGCCGACGTAGTCCTGAGCCTGGCCCTCGAGCGTCAGCTCGATCCCGTCATCAAGGAAGGCGCCGAAGCTCTGCCCCGCGCTTCCCTTGTAGGAGCGCGATTCGCCGGTCCCAAGCGCGGCGCCAACCGTGCGCTGAGAGTTGTCGATGGCTCCGCTCGGCGGCGGAGGGGCGGGCAGCTCGCCGTTGCGGGCGCTGCGCCGCTGTCGTGGAAGCTGGTCATCTGTCGGGGCCAAGACATAAGAAAGGTCGAGCTTCGCCTTGTCGTCCGGCTCGAGCAATTCCACCCGGCCGACGACGTCTTGCAGCGAGCGCGCTCCCAACCTGGACAGGTGCTCGCGCACCTCTTCGGCGATCAGGAACAGGTAGTTGATCACGTGCTCGGGGCGCCCGGTGAACTTCGCGCGGAGGTCTTCGCGCTGCGTCGCGATACCGGTGGGGCAGGTGTTGAGGTGACACTGCCGGGCCATGTCGCAGCCGAGGGCGACCAGCACCCCGGTGCCGAACCCGAACTCTTCCGCGCCGAGCAGCGCCGCGATGATGATGTCGCGGCCGCTGCGCAGCCCTCCGTCGGTGCGCAGGCTGACGCGCTCGCGCAGCCGGTTCGCGACGAGGACCTGCTGCGTCTCGGCCAGGCCGAGCTCCCACGGCGCGCCCGCGTTCTTGATCGACGAAAGGGGGGAGGCGCCGGTGCCGCCGTCGTGGCCGGAGACAAGGATGTAGTCGGCCTTGGCCTTGGCGACGCCGGCAGCGATGGTGCCGACGCCGGCTTCCGAGACCAGCTTGACGCCGATGCGCGCGCGAGGGTTGACCGTTTTCAAGTCGTGGATGAGCTGGGCGAGGTCCTCGATTGAATAGATGTCGTGGTGTGGAGGCGGGGAGATCAGCTGCTGGCCGGGCTGGGCGTGGCGCAGGCGGGCAATGAGGTTCGTCACCTTCAATCCCGGGAGCTGGCCACCTTCACCGGGCTTCGAGCCCTGCGCGATCTTGATCTCGAGCTCGTCGGCGCGCTTCAGGTAGCGCGGCGTGACGCCGAACCTTGCGGAGGCGACCTGCTTCACTCGATTATCGCGCCGGACACCCCCCTCGTCGTCGTATGTGTCCGGGTCCTCGCCGCCTTCACCGGAGTTGGACCGCGCGCCGACCTGGTTCATGGCGATCGCCAGCGCCTCGTGGGCCTCGGGTGAAAGGGCGCCCAGCGACATCGCGGTGCTGACGAAGCGCTTGACGATCTCGCTCGCGGGCTCGACCTCACCAAGCGGCGTCGCGTGTGCCGATTCCTTGATATGGATGAGCTCGCGCAGCGATTGGGGCTGATCCATGCTCGACAGGCGGCGCCACTCGCGGTAGGCATCCTGGTCTCCGGTCTGGGCCGCTTTCTGCGCCGCGCGCACGGCCAGCGGGTTGTACGCGTGGTGCTCGCCCGCCTTGCGGAAGCGGACGCGTCCGTGGTCGGGCAGAGTGTCCGGCCGGGTTCGCGCAAGCCGCTCGAGGTCGGCTAGGTCCGCGCCCCCGACGCGCGACGGCACCGCCGGGAAGCAGAGCTCCATCACCTCCGCACCGAGCCCGAGCACCTCGATCACCTCGCCGCCCCGGTAGCTCATGACCGTCGAGATCCCCATCTTCGCCATCACCTTCAGCAGCCCCGCCTCGAGCGCCTTGCGGTATTTCGTCTCGCCTTCTGGTGCGCCCTGCGCGCGCCCGGCCCCCTCCGATGAGTGAGACGCAGTGGCCAGGGCGAGGTATGGATGCACCGCGGTCGCGCCGACGGTGACCAGGCATGCGAGGTCGTGGACGTCGACGGCATCGCCGCAGATGGCGACGATGTCCTTGGCCATCCGCTCGCCGGTCGCGAGCAGGTGCTCGTGCACGGCGCCGACGGCCAGCGCCATCGGTATGGGCAGGCGCTCGGGCCCGGTCCGGCGGTCGCTGAGCGCGATTACGCCATCGGCCTCGCTTGCTTCGCGGCGCAGCCTGAGGAGCGCTTCTCGCAGCGACTCTTGAGGCGCGTACGTGGCGTCGAGCACCGTCGCCTCCTCAAGCACTCGCGCAAGCTCGGCGGCGCCAAGCACCGGCGAGTCGAGCTCGAGCAACGAGGCATTGGTCGGGACGGCGGGATGGTGCTGCCGGCGGAGCTCCCGGTCGATGCCGCCTTCGGGCTCGAGCGTGCCGCGCCGTGCGCCGAGCAGGACGCGCAGCGACATCACCGCCTTCTCGCGGAGCGGATCGATGGCCGGGTTCGTGACCTGGGCGAAACGCTGCCGCAGATAACCGTAGATGCGGCGCGGGGTGCGGCCGAGCGACGCGATCGGGATGTCGTCGCCCATCGAGTAGACGGGTTCGGCACCGGTCTCGGCCATCGCCTCGACCACGAACTTCACGTCCTCCGCGCCCCAACCATGCAGGCGGTGCTGCCCGGCGATGTCCTCCGGCGCGTCGAGCTCGATGTGGTGACGCTCGACCGGGACGAGGATGCGGTCCGCGAGGAGGCCATAGTCATGCCGCCCCGCAGCGCGCTCTTTGGCATCAGCGTCACGGAGCAGCGTGCCGTCGCGAGTGTCCACCAGCAGCATCTGGCCAGGGCCGAGGCGTCCTCGTTCGACCACGGACTCGGGAGGCATGCTCACGACGCCCGCCTCCGACGCAGCGGCTACCAGTCCGTCCTTCGTGCGCTGCCAGCGCAGCGGCCGGAGGCCGTTGCGGTCGAGCGCCGCGCCAACCACGTCGCCGTCGCTGAAAGCGAGTGCGGCAGGTCCATCCCACGGCTCGAACCGAATCGACTGGTAGCGATAGAAGTCGCGCACCGGGCCGGCGAGGTCGCCGCGCCCTTCCCACGCATCAGGGACAAGGCTCATCAGCGCCTCCGAGACTTCCCATCCGCGGTGCACCAGCAGCTGGAGCGCGTTGTCGAGCGATGCCGAGTCGGATCCTTCCGGCCAGATCGCGCCGCGAAGCTCGGGCTCGAGCTCGGCTTCACGCGCGCGCATCCACGCGCGGTTGCCGGTGATGGTGTTGATCTCGCCGTTGTGAGCGAGCATCCGGAAGGGCTGCGCCAGGCGCCAGTCCGGCATCGTGTTGGTCGAGTAGCGCTGGTGGAAGACGGCGAGCTTGCTCTCAGTGTTGGGGTTCTGCAGGTCCAGGTAGAAATCAGCCAGCCGGGTGCCGGCCATCAGGCCCTTGTAGACAAGCGTGCGGCTCGATATGGACGGCAGGTACATGTGCACGGCTTCGGCCTGTGCGCGCCTTTCGGCGCTGCGACAGGCGAGGTAAAGGCGATGCTCCCACTGGTCGGGCTCCAGGTCAGGTCGAGCGATGAGGCCGTGCCAGATCGCAGGCATCGTGGCCCGAGCCCGGTCGCCAAGGCTCTGGGCATCGACCGGGACCTCGCGCCAGTCGAGGAGCTGGAGGCCCTGCTCCTTGATTGCCTCGGCGACGATTTCTCGTGCGCGGTCGTCCCAGGCGAAGAGGGCGGCGACCGCGACCTCGCCACCGAGCAGCCGATGCGGGACCTGGATCAGCAGCCCGGCGCCGTCACCGCTCTTGCCGTCGGCGTCAAGTCCGCCGCGGTGCGAGAGTCGGGCCAGGGCCTGGACGCCAAGCGCGACCGACTCGTGGCCGAGCTCGGGGCTGGCGACAAACCCCATGCCGCAGGCCGCGCGGCTGCTGGGGAGGTCCCCAGGCCAGGCAAGGCGCGAACGGCGTAGGGCGGGGGGCACTAGTTCGAAAGCGTACTGGCGGGCGACCGGCCGAGCTAGTGAATCAACACCAAAGGATATGGCGAAACCTTATGCGGTCCTCACATGCCCAGCAGCGCTTGAACGCGCAGGGCGACGGCCAGGTTGAGGCGCGTCTCGGGGTCCTCGAGGTCGAGGCCGCTGATCTCGCGAATCCGGTCGAGGCGGTAGCGCAGGGTGTTCGGGTGGACGCGCAGGCGCTGCGCCGCCTGCTGCTGCTCGCCCGTCTCGAGGTACGCCCGCAGCGTCGCGACCAGGTTGCCCTTGCGGGCAGTGTCGTGCTCGATCAGCGGCCCGAGGTGCCGGCGGCTGTAGTCGACCAGCCGCTCGTCGGTCACCGCGGCGAGCAGGCCCGTGAGGCCGAGCTCGGGCACGGCGACCACCTGGCCCCAGCGCTTGAAGCGGGCCAGCGACTCCATCACGGAAGTGACCTCGCGCAGGGCGCCGGCGACGCCGGCGGGGGCTTCGGCGGGCCCGCTGAAGCCGACGGAAACGGTGAACCCTGGCTTCCAGTCGGCGATGACCTGGCCGATCTGGATCCCGAGCGCGTGGGCGCGAGCCTGGTGATCGGCCACCTCCGGGCCGAGCGGAAGCAGCGACACGACCTGGTCCGACCGGCCCTGGACGAGAGCGCGCTGGTAGCTGGTCCTCACCACGCCGGTGACCCGGCGGAGGAACTCTCGCTTCAGCGCCTGGATCGCGTCCTCGGAGATCTGGCGGGCGCGGTTGAAGCCACGGAAGTCGTCGATGTCGACGAGCATCACGATGTGGCTTCCGTGCAGCGGGTACCCGAGGTGGCGGGCTCGCCGCTGGGCCGCCGCCTCCTCGCCGTATGTCCCGTGCAAGAGGTCCTCGAGGAACTCGCCCCGGACCCGGCCTTCGACCTCGGACAGCTCGCGCTCTTTGGCGACTGACAACGCCAGGACCAGCGCCGCCTGCTCGATCGCCATGAAGGCGAGCTCCTCGTTGTGGGGCGGGTGATCGAGGACGGAGATGTAGCCGAGCACCTGGCCGCCGGCGAGGATGGGGGCGATCAGACGCTCGCGCGACATGCCGAGGTGGGGGAAGGCCGGGACCTTGAGGGGACCGCGCTTGGCCTCAACCTCGCGGAGCACGCGCTGGATCTGCGGATCGAACAGCACGCGCTGAGGCGTGCCCTGGCGCAGGATGGTCTCCTTGCGGTGCGGGTCGGCGCTTCCGCCCGCGTGCGCGAGCAGGTGGAAGCTCGCGTCCTCCACCGTCACGGCGCTCTCGAGCAGCTCGGCGAGCGTGCGGCAGATCTCGTTGACGCCCTTGCCGTCCAGCACGAGCTCGGTGAAGCGGCGGTGGATCTCGATCGACCGCTTGAGGCGCCAGTGTTCCGCGTTGATGATCCGCTCCAGCAGAGGGGCCATGAGGTCGATCAGCTGGACGTCCGCGCCGATGGTGAAGAGGGGGACGTTCAGGCGGTCCGCCTCGCTCAGCATCTCCGGCGGAAGCTTGCGCAGGTAGGGCATGGGCCTGACCACGAGGCCGACGCCGCCCGAATCGGCGATCCTGCTGACCAGCCGGATCTGCGCCGCGGGGTCATCCTTGATCGGGAAGCCGGTCGTGAACATGAGGTCGCCCGCGCGGGGGAGGATCTCGGGCGTTTCCATCAGCCGGACCCACTCGATGGACTGATCCAGGCCCTGGGCGCCGGCGACGAGCTTGGCGCCGCCCAGGATCGACAGCATCGCGTCGCGCACGGTGGGGCGGGGCTGAACCTCGGCTTCAGCCGCCTTCTTCGTGGCCATGGATCAAGACTTTAGGGTGTGGGCGGAGGACAAGCAACCGAGGCAAGGCCTTGTAGGGCGCTCACTAGGAACATTTGGCCGTTCGGCGTAGTTTGAACGGGATGACCTACGAGGATGCCCCGGCCTGCGAGCGCCACGAGTCGAAGGTTGCGATGGAGCTGCGGACGATGCACTCCGACGCCAACCGGCCCGACGTCGTGCTCGGCCTGTTCGAGTGCCCGGAGTGTGGGCACGAGAAGAGACAGCCGATCCAGACGGGAGAGGCGGCCTAAGCTAGCGCGCTTCTTTCCGGCCGGTGCCGGCATGCGCGGGGTCTGGGGACCGCGCCAGAATCGTGGGAGCCCGCACCCGCGGCACTCAGCCGGCTGCGCATCCGAATCGACCTAGACGGAGAGTTTCGGAGCTTCCTCTTCCGCGGTTTCTCCGACCTGGTCAGGCCTTTCCAGGCTGTTCATGGACTTGTCACCCGCGCCCGCTGGGTGAGTTTCCTCCATGTGCATCTGAAGGTCTTCTGAGTTCTCGACGTCCTTGCCGCAGATGTCGCATTTCATGGCTGCCTCCTACGCGAAAGATCAAGGCCAAGCCGAAGGGGCGGTCTTCCGACGGCACCCCTTCTGCCTGACAGGAGCACCATCGCCGATCTGCCATAACAAAAGCAGCAACCGGATCGGGTTGAGGTCGCGCTCAATTCGTTGAGGGTATGGAGCCCGTATAGAGGAATGGCTGATCGAGGTCCGGAATGACGACCTGGATTCCCAGGTCCCTGGACCGGACTGAGTTCACCACCCGATCCGGGTCACCGAGATTGCCGGCGAACATGTCGTAGTGCATGGGTATCAATGTGGTGATGCCGGCTCGCGCTGCGAGGTCGACCGCCTCGTCGGCGTCCAGGTTGCCGACGATGTCATGCGCTTCACGTTCCAGCGAGCGTCCATTGATCGGAAGCAGAGCCAACCGAACGTCGAGTCCGCGAAGCCTCTGGGCCAAGGCCGGATAGTCGACCGTATCGCCCGCGTGATAGAGGGAGATCCCGGGTGCCTGAAAGACATACCCGACGTACCGGACCAGTCCATTGGACATCGATTCGCCAAAGTTGTACGCATCCTGCGGTTTGATTCCATGGGACGCCGGCACCGAGTGAATGACCAGGCTCCGAATCTTGACTGGGCGCCCTGGCTGGACTCCGAGGACACGACCAGGGTCGATCCCGACGCGCGTGATCATGCGCACGATTGGTTCGGGAACGACCACCACTGCACGCGTCGACGCCGCCGCGAGGGTCGCAACTGCATGCAGGTCCAAATGGTCAATGTGTTCATGAGTGCACGCGATGGCATCGATCCAGTTCGCGTCGGCAGGATTGAAAGCGGGCGGTGTCAACCGGTCTGGATGAGGTGAGAGGAAGGGGTCCACCACCACAGACACATCCTTGAACCGCAGCGCGAAGCCGCTCTGCCCGAGCCACAGGAGCGCAACCTGGCCGTCCCCAACCGCCAGTCCGAGCAGCGCCGAAATCGGGGGCAGGCTAATCCCCGCCCAGCGCCTTGTAAACGATCTCGTAGGCGCGAACAGCATCTTTTTTCGACTGCGCCTCACGAAGCGCCGCGTCATCGATCCGCGCGGCCACGGAGTCGATGAAACGCCACTGCAGCACACTCCGCCGCACGGCGGCGATCGCGTCCTCTGTATATGGGTAAAGGTCGAAACCCAAACGCTCGCCCTTATCGCCGTAACGCGCGCGGCGCAGCTCGAGCGCCAGCTCCAGCGTCTCCATGAACGCCGTCGCGCCGACCATGTTGTCATCGTCGAAGGTGCCCCAACCGCTGTTGGCATGTTGATGACCAAGCAGTCCTTCGCCCGCGAGCATGGCGGCGTACTCGGCCAGGTTCTCGCCGTTCATCAGAAGGTGCTGCCAGTCCATGTTCACCTTCACGTTATCGATGCCTTCGGCGCGCAACTTGTGGATGACGTGAAGAGTCATGCCGATGTTGCGCATCAAGATCTTCATGGCCGGCTCTGAGTTCTTGTGCTCGAGGAAGAGCGTTATCCCATGTTCCTTGCATCTTTGTGCGGCCACTCCGATGCCCTCCACCAACCACGCCCAACTCTCACGGTAGGGCGTCTGGAACGGGTAGTTGTAGCCCTCGATGCCGGGCCAGATGATGAAGTTCGCGCGCAGGCGCCCCGCCATGTCGGCCGCGGCCAGCGTGCGACGCACGGCTTCCTTGCGCACCGATGCGTCGGGCGAGCACAGCCCGCCTCGGCCGAAAAGCGGATCGAGGTGGAGCCCGGTCGCAACGCAGTAGATGCCGTGCCCGCCGAGGGCGGCCTTGATCGCCTCGGCGTTGTCCTCATTGATCTCGTAGGGATAGTGGAACTCGTAGTCGTCGATGAGGTCGCCCAACCCGGCGACCGCGCGCTTCACCTTGTCAACGATCGGCTCCGAGGTCCACTGCGGCTGATAGCCCACTGGGACAAAGCGCGTGATCATCGGCCCGAGCGCCCAGATGCCAAGACTGGTTTTGAGCGTCATTCGCGATAGTCCCCCTCGATGCTTGTGAACTCGACCAGGTTGCCGACCGGGTCGCGGCAGAAGAAGCGCGGACGGTTGGGAATGGGCGTGTCGTTGAAGGGCTCCAGGCCCGCTTCTTGAAGCCGGCATCGCGTCTCCTCGAGGTCGTCGATGTCGAAGCAGAAGTGCCGGGCGGACTCCACGTCCGGCTGGCCCGGAAAGAAGTGCAGCTCTAGGCCTTCGCCGGCCGAGAACCACACCAGCCCCATGCCCGCAAGCGTGGATGGGGTGGGTTGCTCGCGAAGCCCGAGCACCTCGCCGTAGAACCGGCGCACAGATCCGTCAGCGCCTTCGGGATATGGCGACGAGACGTGCTGCAGGCTGCGCAGTTTCATGACTGCCTTACCGTAGGGGGCTCGACACCGAGGTAGCGTCGCTGGGCATCGATGTTGCCAATCAGCTCCTGGGCGGTGGTCTCGGTGGCGATCCGTCCGGCGACCATGATCAGCTGACGGTCGGCGAGCGCGGTCGCCACGCCGAGGTTCTGCTCCACCACGAGCAGGCCAACGCCCTGTGCGGCCAGGTTGCGGATGGTCTCGATCACGTTCTCGACGATGATGGGCGCCAGGCCTTCGGACGGCTCGTCCATGATCAGCAGCTTCGGGTTGGTCAGCAGGGCCCGCCCGATGGCCAGCATCTGCTGCTCGCCCCCCGACAGCTGACCGGCTCCGGTGCGCTTGCGCTCAGCGAGCTTGGGAAAGGTCTCGTAGACGCGTTTGGGTGTCCAGCTGCCGTTGCCTTTCCGGGGAATGATCTGCAGATGCTCGTCGGTCGACAAGGAAGGGAACAGACGGCGACCCTGCGGGACGAAGCCCAGGCCGAGCCGAGCGATGCGGTACGGGGGTTTGCCGATGAGTTCTTGTCCACCGAACCGGACCGAGCCGGTCGTGGAGGCGAGCATGCCCATGATTGCCTGGCAAAGTGTGGACTTGCCCATCCCGTTGCGCCCGATGATCGCAACCGGTCGCTCATCGACGGTGAAGGCTACATCCTGCAGGACGTGGGCGCGTCCATAGAACGCGTTGAGGCCGCTGACCTCGAGTACCGGGACGCTCATCTGGGGTCCCCGCAAGATCGAAGATTTTGTGGGGTTCTCACTGTTTGTACCTGGTGCCCGTGTAGAGCTCGTGAACCATCTGATTGCCCCGGATCGTCGCCGGGCTGCCTTCGGCGACTATGCGTCCGTCGTGCATCATCGTCACCCACTGAGCTACGCGCAAGGCGACATCCATGTCGTGCTCGATCAAGATCAGCGTCATTGCAGGATCCAGAGCCAGCAGCTGCTCTGTCAACTTATTACGCTCTCCCGGCGAGAGACCGGCCGCCGGCTCGTCGAGCATCAGCAGCTTGGGCGACGACGCCTGCGCCATGCCCACTTCGAGCTGCCGCCGCTCGCCATGAGACAGCTCACGGACCAGGGCGCCCAGTCGATCAGCGAGGCCGATCGCCTCAGCCGTCGCGCGCGCACGCTCGCGAATCTGGCGCTCGAGCCTCGGCAGGCGAACCGGAATCAGATGTCCACGCCTTGCCCCGAGCACGGAAAGGTAGAGGTTGTCCTCGACCGAAAGTCCCAGCAGAAGTCTCGAGGTCTGGAACGTTCGCGAAAGCCCTGAACGTGCGCGCAGGCGCGCTGGCTCTTGCGTCACGTCTCGGCCGAACAGCTCGATCGTGCCCTCGGTCGGAGGGAACTCGCCCGAAATCACATTGAACAGGGTTGTCTTCCCAGCCCCATTCGGCCCGAGAATTGCGCGTCGCTCCCCAGGCTGCACCGCCAGGGTCACGTCGGCCACGGCGCGCAGGCCACCGAACCGCCTGCCGACCCTCCGCAAGTGGAGGATCGGCGCGGCGGACTCGGTGCTGGGCGGTGCCGCGTTTACACCGCTCTGCGTAATGGGCTCATTAGCCGAAGTTGACAGGGATTTCGTGTCCTACCCATGACGGCGGTGTCTTCTTGGTGCAGGGTGGATTGGTCCGGTCGAGCGTTGAGGAGGAGTCGAAGAAGCCACCGAACGTCTGGTCCACCTTCGGGATCTGCAGGATGGTCTTGAGGCCGGGGACGTTACTTCCGGCCGGCGGCGGCGTGATCTGCGTGACCCAGTTGTCGGCAATCGCCTGGCGGTTTGAGTCGAGGCTGACCTTGCCGTACGGGCCGTCGATTACGACCTTGGCCAGGGCTGCCTGCAGCGCCTTCTGGTTGCCTGAGATATCGCCGTTGACGGATGTGAGCGCCATGCCGAGCGCCGTCATCGCGTTCCAGTAGCCAAGCGTGAAGACGCTGGCCGCGTCCTTTTGCGTCGCGGGGTAGACGGAGAGCTCCTGGACGTAGGCCTTGGTTTGGGCTGAGGTGTCGTCGGCCGCGATCATGTTGGCGGCTACGGCGCCCACCATCGGAGTTCCAATGGCCGCGAGCAGCTGCGGGTCGATCCAGAACAGGTTGCCCATCACTTTGTTGCTGTTGAGCTTCCCGTTGGCCTGCTGGTACTGCTTGAGGAAGGTGATCAGACCAGCTCCGCCGACGCCCACGAAAAGCCCGTCGACGTTAGTGGGGATCTGGGCGACGAACGAGGAGTAGTCGGTCGTGCCAAGCGGGGGCCAGACGCGCTTGGTGACGTTGCCGCCGACCGCGCAGAACTCGGCGATGAAACCTGCGAGCGAGGTGTATGGAAAAGCGTAGTCGTCGCCGATCGTGACGGCGGTACGCCAGCCGAGCTTGTTGTAGGCGTAGGAGCCGAGCCCGGCCGACCACTGTGCCCCATCCGGGTTGAAGCGGAAGAAGTTCGGCGCCTGGACCTTCAGGGTCGCCTCCTGGGCGCCGGCGATGCCGTTGATGAATGTCTTGTTCGGCTGGTTTGTCTTGGCGTAGTTGGCGACCGCGATGCCCTCGTCACCGGAGAGGGGGCCAATCAAAATATCGGCACCAAGCTGTTCGACCAACCGCCGCGTCTCTTCGATCGCTTTGCTCGCGGTGGAGTCGGAGCAGCCGAAGCCGACGATCTGGATGTCCTTGCCGGCGATCTTGGCGCCGGTCATCCCGTCCTTGGGCAGGGCTCCACTGGCCTTGCCTCCATAGTGGGCGGCCAGCACGGAGAGCGCACCGCCGATGTCGTCGTTGTAGAACGAGCCAAAGTCTCCCAGGCAGTCGGACAGGATGCCAATCTTGATTACGTTCGACGTCGTGGTACTTGTCGAGTTACTGGTGCACGCGGTGACCGCCAGCAGCCCGAGGGCGGCGGTGGCGAGCAGCCGCCGGAATTCGACATTACGTTGAGGTCTAAGCAAATTCCTCTCCTTTACAACACGAATATGTCGGACACGCGATTCGACACCGATGCTGCCCACTCGTGATATCTCCATCCACCTCCTTGACTACACCGCTGCGTGATGATCGACGTCGTTGTCGACCGTTTCAGGCGCCGGCATGCCGGAACTCTCCGTTGGCCCGCGCCTGGTGCGATTCCTTCTGGCCCATACGCTCTCCCAGATGCCGACCAGTCCACCTGGTGACGCCAGGACGATCACCAGGAAGATAACGCCGATAACAGTTTCGAATCGGTCAGGCCCGAGCCAGTCGCCCACGTTTGGCATCCACAGTCGCGAGTAGTTGTCGATGGTTGAGAAAACCGCGGCGCCTATCCACGCCCCCTCCAGTCGGTAGAGGCCGCCGATGACCGCGATCACGAGGACGTTGATCGTCTGCGCCAGGTTGACCCCACCCGGCGAAATCTGAGTCGTGTACCACACGGACAGGATGCCGGCGATGGAGGCAATGAACGCTCCCACGCCGAACGCAAGCGCGCGGTGGAGCGGTACGTTGAAGCCGAGCGCCTGCATGCGCGCCGGATCGTCGCGGATGCCCTGGAGCACAAGGCCGAACGGCGTTCGCGCGAGATAGCGGATGCCGGCGTAAACGAGAATCGAAGCCACCAGCGCGGCGTAATAGAGGGGGGCAGGATTGGCCACCGGATTGCCGATCAGCGCCGGCGGGGTCACGCTTCGGATGCCCCCGTATCCCGAAAGGGTGGTGACCTGGGCGAAGAAATAGAAGACGATCACCGAGATCGCAAGAGTGAGCATCAGGAAGTAGATGCCATAGCTCCGCGCAGCGATGGCGCCGCAGAGAAGACCGAACAGGGTGGCCACGGCGATTCCAGCAGCGGTTGCGGCTATTGGATCCCAGCCGAGGTGTCTTCCGTTCGCCGCGTGGACCAGGTTCGCCATCGTGAAGCCGGCCACGGCGTAAATCCCGGTCTGGCCGAGCGAGATCATGCCGCCGTAGCTGGAGAGGAAGATTAGGCTCGCGGCTGCGATACCCAGCCAAAGCGCCTTCGTCAGGATCTGACTGAGGGTGAAGCTGTCGAAGACGGAGGGCGCGGCGGCGAGAAAAAGGACCAGCACCCCCAGCGCGACCCATTGTGGGAGCCGGACGTGGCGGCTCGCAGGCAACGAGCTCGCGATGCTCAAGCCGGTCGTCCGAACAGGCCTAGCGGCCGCACGGCGAGCACGGCCACGACCAGGATGAAGGTCAGAAGGATGGAGTAGTTCGTCAGGTCGGTCGTTCCGAAGCTGAGGTAGACGTTCGAGTACGAGCTGACCAATCCCAGTGCGAGTGAGCCGATCGCGGCTCCGCCGAGGCTGCCCATGCCGCCGATGATCACCACGATCAACGAATCCAGCAGGAAAGCGGAGTCATTTCCAGGCTGCACAGCGAGCATCGTCCCGCCGAGAACACCAGCGAGCCCGGCCAGCAGCGCGCCGATGAAAAATGCTCCGGCGAAGACGACCTGAATGTTCACTCCGAGGGCTGAGACCATCGACTGGTCGTCCACGCCCGCCCGGATGATCATCCCGAATCTTGTTCGCTTGATCACGAGGAAGAGCAGGGCGCCGACGCCGACCGCCGCCCCGACCCCGACCACCAGCCGGAAGTACCCATAGTGAACGCCCAACAAGCTCACGCTCTGCGGCCAGCCGGCGGGCTGCTGGATGGCCTCCGCGATCCCACCGAAGTGGGCGACCATCTGGTCCGCCAGGATCACCGAGATGGCGATGGTGATCAGCGCCTGGCGGAGGTCCTGGCCCTGGTTCCAGCGCAGAAACACCTGCTGCATCGCCACCCCGACGATGCCGATCGCGATTGTGGCGACCACCAACGGCACGACCCAGGAGACCACGGTCGCCTGCGTGCCGCTCAACAAGTTGCTGCTGACTCCGTACCAGCTGCCCTGAAGCGTGAACGCGATGTAGCCCGCGAGCAGGTAAAGCGATCCGTGCGCCATGTTGACGACCCGCATCAGCCCGAAGATCAGAGTGAATCCGGCTGCGACTACGAAGAAGAGGGCCGCGAGCGTGATCCCGTTGAGGGTGACGACCCAGAAGAGCCTGCTGTCCTGGGTCCCCTTGTACGCGATCCATGCGACGACGGCCGCGCCCAGCAAGCCGAGCAGGATGCGTGGCGCCATCCGCAGGTCAACTCGACTGGGCATCAACGTGCTCCTTGCCGGTCTATCAAAACCTGTCAGGCGACGTTACATCCGACCGGCAAACTCGTCAAGACCTTGCCCCCGCGATGAAAGAAGCTGAAGA
>DATNML010000169.1:0-28624 GCA_035602315.1 Candidatus Dormiibacterota bacterium | reverse complement strand
GTTCGTCACTCCCCTGCCTGAGTCGAAGACCTACATCAGCTCGGCATTCAAGTACGAGGTCGACTACAGCTCCGCCTGGACGGTGCGGAGCCAGGACGCGAACGGGATCTCGCTCGGCACGCGGATCGGATTGGTGGAGGTCGCCGGCTCGAAGGTGAGCCAGCCCATCGCCCAGGTGCTTCAGACCACGGTCTCCAACCTGCCCACCGCTCAGTGGCAGAACGTGGCCCCGGTTTCGGATCTGAAAGGAGCGCACATCGGGGACCAGGACGGGATCGGGGCCGTGTACTCGGCAAACCTGATCGGCGCCGGGTCCACCTCGGTGCAGGTACGTTTTGCCGTCATCGTCGCGACGCACGCCGGCGTGACCGTGGTGATCTTTGCCGCCGACCCAGCCGACCCCAAGAACTCACCGCACGGCATCCCAGAGGCCATGGACTTCGACTACCTGTGCTCGGAGTTCCGCTGGGGGCCCTGATCATCAGCATGGATACGGGGCTGCTCGCGTTCGCCGGCATATCGCTGCTTCTAGCCGTGACCCCTGGGCCGGACATGGCCGTGGTGACGAAGAATGCGCTGGCCCATGGCCGGCGCGGCGTCGTTTTGACGACCACCGGAATCGCCTTGGCCTTAGGAGTCTGGATCAGCGCGACGGCGGTCGGGCTGTCCGCCTTGCTGAGAGCTTCCGGCGAAGCGTTCCTCGTGCTCAAGCTCGTCGGGGCTGCCTACCTCGCCTACCTCGGAGTGCGAAGTCTGTTGGATTCCCGGCGCCGTCCGTCCGACCTGCTGGCGGCCGCGCCTGAGTCTCCTCCGGCCCACGCCATCTTTCGCCAGGGCTTCCTGTCCGCCATGTCAAACCCGAAGCTCGGAGTGTTCTTCGTGACGTTCCTCCCGCAGTTCGTGACGCAGGGCCAGCCGGTGCTTCCGCGACTGTTCTTGCTCGGCGTGATCTTCGCCGTCATCGGATGGACATGGATGAACGTCTACGGGATCTTCGTCACGCGCATGCGGGATTTCATCACCGCGCCCCGCGTGCGCCAGTGGATGGAGCGGGTAACAGGAATCGTGCTATTGGGCTTCGGTGCCCGCCTCGCCGCCGAACACCTCTAGACTTGGCGGTCGTCGAGTGTGCAGTCGATCGGCTTTCGAGAGCACTCGATTCCCTCTTTTCGCACCACTCGTCCGATCGGCGCCCGCCTCGCGATCGAACGCCTTTAGGCGCTCTCCGGAAGATCGAAGGTGATGTCGTAGACGCCCCCGCTCAGCTTGGCGTGGTGAATCCAGCCCATCTTGCGAAGCAACCCGAGCATCTGCTGGTTCTCGGGCATCACGATCAGCGTGAAGGTCTTGATACCGTGCGCACGACCGACCCTCGCAAGGATGGCCAGCAGCGCACCCCCAAGCCCGCGATGCTGATATTCGTCGACTACCGCCACGGCGACTTCGGCCACGTCGGTGTTGGCCACGCGGTCGTATCGCGCCACGCCCAGGATGCGCTCCTTGCCGGTCGGCCGGTGCGAGGTCGCGACGATGGCGAAGCGATCGTTGTAGTCGACCACGGCGAGCCTGTGCGCGAGCGCGTCGGGCAGCCGCTTCAGCGGCGAGAAGAACCTGAAGTAGACGGTGCGCTCCGACATGGCGGCGACCGCCTCGTGCAGCAGCGGCTCGTCCTCGGGCGCGATGGCTCGTACATGGACCTTGCTCCCGTCCCTCAGATCGAGGACCATCGGTTCGAAGTCGGTTGACGGCACCGCTACAAGGTAGCGGCCTATACCATCCGCGGTCATGACCTCCACGCGCCGGTGGCGCAACCTGGGCGTGGCCGCCGGCGGCGCGGCCGCGGTCCTGTTCGCCGGTTGGGACCTCTACAAGTGGCTCGAGGCGTATGCCTCCGACCACTTCCACAACGACTTCACCTTCTACCTTGCGGCAGCGCGCGTCGGTCTGGCGCAGGGCTGGCCGTCGATCTACGACCTGCACCTCCAACAGGCAGAGCTCGACGCGATCGGCTCCGGCATCAAGATCGCGGAGCTCGCTCGTTACATCAGCCCGCCGCCGGTCGCGTGGCTCGCGCTGCCCCTGACGCCGCTGCCTTACGAGGTCGGGTACTGGACCTGGAGCGCCTTGCTCCTGATCGCGCTCGCCTGGACCTGGTACCTCGCCGCGCCGGGTCGTGGCCTGGAACGCGCCGTCCACCTGGCTGCCGCGCTGGGCTGGCTACCCATCATCTATGCCCTGCAGCTCGGCCAGCCGGGACTCTTCGTTGCCCTTGGCGTAGCCGCATGCTGCGCGCTGCTGCGAGCGGACCGGCCTTTCTGGGCCGGCTGCGCGCTTGGCGTCTTGGCACTCAAGCCTCAGCTTGCGTTCCTGGTGCCGGCTGCGCTGCTCGTGAGCGGAAGGATGCGTGCGTTCTGGGGCAGCGTCCTGGTGCTTGGCCTGCTCGCCGCCGCTTCGGCCATCGCGCTCGGTCCGAGCGGCATCGCGGACTACGCGGCCCGCTTGAACTTCGCCGCCGGCGTGCCGGCGAACCGCGAGCTGACGCTCGCGCCAATAGTTGGAAGCCTCCCGGTCACGCGAGTGATCCAGGCGGGGATTGCTCTATGGGCGCTTGTCCTCGTCTACGGCTTCCGCCGACGCGCACCGGAGTGGATCTTCATCCCGGCCCTGGTCGGTGGGTTGCTCGCGAGCCCCTACCTGCACCTCGATGACCTTGCGATGCTGGGCCTGGCGGCCTGGCTTTACCTGCGCACCTTACCGCCCGCGTGGACCTGGGCCTTTGTGTTCGCACTCATCGTCATCGCGGAGGGAGTGCCGATCTGGGGCGCGCCGCCTCTGATCGTAGGCGAGCTGGCCGCACTGGTGCTGCTTTCAATCGAGTCCCGGAGGGCGGCGTTAGTTCCCGTGCCTTCCGGAGCCCTCGGCGAAGCGTCGCGCTCCCTCCTGCGCTTCGCCCGACGCTAGGACCTCCAGCCCGCCTCGATACTCCGCCACCGCCGCGTCTTCGAAGCTGAGCGACCACTGTTTGAGGACGCTGCCGCGGTCCGCTCGCAGCGCGCCCTGGGGCAGCTCGGCAATCTGACCGGCGAGCGCGTTTGCCGCGTCCAGAGAGCTGCCAGGCTCGACGACCCTGTCGACCAGGCCGATCGCGAGCGCCTCGGGTGCTTTGACCGGGCGGCCCGTGAGGATCAGGTCCAGCGCTCGGCCCTGGCCGATCAAGCGCGGCAGCCGGATCGTGCCCATGTCGATGAGCGGAACGCCGAAGCGCCGGTTGAACACTCCGAGCGTCGCGTTGCTCGCCGCGACTCGGAGGTCGCACCAGAGGGCGAGCTCAAGCCCGCCGGCGACGGCGTAGCCTTCAATCGCTGCGATCACGGGCTTGCTCAACATCATCCGCGTTGGACCCATCGGTCCATCACCCGTTTCGGAGAGCCGGTCCGCAGAGTCGGCGGCCAGCGCTTTCAAGTCGAAGCCCGCGCAGAAGTGCCCACCCGCGCCGGTGAGCACCGCGACCGAGAGGCTCGCGTTCTCCTCAAAGCGCCGGAACGCATCGGCCAAGGCCACAGCGGCCGCGACGTCGACAGCGTTGCGGGACTCAGGCCGGTCAATGGTCACGACCACCACCGGGCCTTCGGGTTCGTATCGAACGGTCATCGTTCTATCGGCGGACTACTCGGCGTCCATGTATGGGTAGCGGTGATCCGTCGCAGGCACATACGTCTCCTTGATCGTGCGCGGGCTGGTCCACCGGATCAGGTTTAGGATCGAGCCGGCTTTGTCGTTGGTGCCTGACGCTCTTGCGCCGCCGAAGGGCTGAAGCCCGACGACCGCTCCGGTGGGCTTGTCGTTGATGTAGAAGTTGCCTGCGGCATTGACGAGAGACTCGGAAGCCTTGCGAACCGCCTGCCGGTCTCGCGCGAAGATCGCGCCCGTCAGCCCATACGGGCTCGTGCGGTCGACGAGCTCGAGCGTGTCCTCAAACTTTCCGTCGGCATACGGATACACGGTCAGAATGGGGCCGAACAATTCCTCCTTCAATAACTTGAAGTCGGGGTCGCTGGTCTCGATGACGGTGGGACGCACAAACCAGCCGACTGTGTCGTCGCCTTTGCCGCCGGCAATCACCTTCGCGCTCTCGGCTTTCCGCGCAAACTCGATCGCCTTCATGTGATTCGAGTAGGCGTTGCCGTCGATCACCGCACCCATGAAGTTGCGGAAGTCGGCAACGTCGCCCTGTGGGATGGCGTCGACCTCGTCCGCCATCTCGGACCGCATTCGCTTCCACATCGATTGGGGAATGTAGGCTCGGGACGCGGCGGAGCACTTCTGCCCCTGGTACTCGAAGGCCCCTCGAATCAGAGCGGTGCGAAGCGCATCCGAGTCGGCGGACTCGTGCGCGACCACAAAATCTTTGCCGCCGGTCTCGCCGACCAGCCGCGGATAGGTGCGGTAATGGTCGATGTTCTGACCCACGGTCTGCCACATGCCGTGGAACACCTCGGTCGAGCCGGTGAAATGAATCCCAGCCAGCTCTTTGTGATTGAGCACGCGCTCCGAGACCTCTGACGCCGTGCCGCTCACCATGTTGATGACGCCGGGTGGCAAACCTGCCTCGTTGAGGAGCTCCATCAAGAAGTGGCTGACCAGCAGCGTCTGAGTGGCGGGCTTGAAGACCACTGTATTGCCCATAAGGGCCGCCGCGGTGGGAAGGTTTGCACCGATGGACGTGAAGTTGAATGGGCTCACCGCGAAGATGAAACCCTCGAGAGGCCGGTACTCGAGCCGATTCCACGCCGTGCCGTCGTTGAACGGCTGCTGCCCGAGCAGCTGGTCACCGAAGTAGGCGTTGTACCTCCAGAAGTCGACGGACTCGCAGGCCGCATCGATTTCGGCCTGGTGCACCGTCTTCGACTGCCCGAGCATAGTGGCCGCGTTGATGGTGTCTCGCCACGGTCCGGCCAGGAGGGACGCCGCCCTCAGAAGGACGGCGGCTCGCTCGTGGTAGGAGGTCGCGGCCCACGAGCGACGTGCCTTGAGGGCCGCGGCGATGGCGTCGTCGAAGTCCTTGGGTCCTCCGACCGCATACTCGGCGATGCTGAGCTCCTTTCGATGCGGCGACCGGATGTCGGCTCTCGAGGCGCCCCAACGCCGCTCGCCGCCGATCTGCATCGGGACCTCGGTCCGGGCGTCGGTCAGATCTGCCAGCCTGGCTTTGAGGGACTTGCGGTAGGGATCGCCGGGCGCGTACTGGCGCACCGGCTCGTTGACTGGAGTGGGGACTTTGAAGTGTCCGTCGGAGGTCATCTCGAGCTCCTTGATGAATCTCCCTCTCCCCATGAGGGAGAGGGTTGGGTGAATCTCGTCCTGGTGCCCAAATCGTAACCCCGCCTCGTATTCCACAAGGACCACGTCCGCCATCGTTGGAGGCGCTTTCTTGATCGGATTGGTCCCGACCCGATACACATCCTCGTCGGATCGAATCCGGCAGACCGTCGCCCTGCTCGGACGGCGCGGCTACGCCCTGAGCCCCGAACGCCTCGGCGAGGCGTGCCTGGGCGGTGCGATCTCCCCAGACGAGGTCAGGTGGTCGGTCGCAGCGACGAATGAGCTCACGCTAGCCGATGGCCTGGTGGTCCATCGCGCCGCTCTCAGCAGGGTGGCGGACATCCGTTCACGGGCGCTAGGTCACGGCGCTGACGCGGCGGCCTACGTCCAGATGACGCTGAGGTTTGTCCGGGCGCTGATCTCCTTCGCGCCATTCATCCGCAGCGTCTCGATCGCCGGTTCGCTCGCGAGCGGCGGGTTTCGCGCCTCAGACGACGTCGACTTGAACCTGGTCGTGGATGACGGCCACCGGCATCTCGCCTATGTCGCGGTGAACGCGATCGGGCTGGCGCACGCGTTCGCACACCGGACCAAGCCAGTCGACGACCTCACGAGACGCCCACTGGCGCCGCGACTGATGACCGCGAATCTGATCCTCGAGCGTGCGCAATGCCTACCGCTTGAGCGAGTGGACGAAGACATGGCTTTCGAGGTCCTGATGTCCGAGTGCGTGTTCGGCTTCGAGACGATGCGCGAGCTGATCGACGCCAACCCCGCTCTAGTCGAGCATTTTCCGCAGCTCGCGGACAAGCGTGCACCGCTGCTCATCGACGCGCCCGCTCGGCGCCTGCCGGCCGCCATGTTTCCGCGCTTCCTCGACGGAACCGCTCGCCTGTTTGGCGAGGGCGCGTGGCGTTACATGCAGTGGACCCGACGCCGGCATCCCGACGCACTCGCGCGCGTCGCGTATGTCCGCTCGACCATGCGCCCGTACACGCTGTTTGACAGAGGGTCTGAGTTCAGCCCGACGAACTCGGAGGCTTCGCCATGAGTTCGCGGGGACCACGTAAGTGATCGCCGGCGCCGTCGTCGCGATCCTCGGTGTCACCAGCGTCCTCCTCTTCGCCTTCGGCGTGAACCTGCTTTACCTGACCTTCCGTGCGACAAGGCTGCGGCGGCAACCTGACGCGCCATTAGTCACCGGTGGCGAGCCGCTCGTCTGCGTGCAAGTGCCCATCTACAACGAGCGCTACGTCGCGGAGCGTGTCCTCGATGCGGTGTGCGCGATCGACTGGCCCGCCGACCGACTCGAAGTTCAGATCCTCGACGACTCGGACGACGAAACGATCGCGATCGTCGGCCGGCGCGTCGCACGGTGGGGTCGCGATGGCATTCACGTCACCCACGTGAGGCGCGGCATTCGCACGGGATACAAAGCAGGTGCGCTCGCCCACGGCATGACGCTGACCGACGCGCCGTTCATCGCGATCTTCGACGCCGACTTCGTACCTCCACGCGACTTCTTACGGCGCACCATTGGAGCCTTCGAAGATCCAGCGATCGGGTTCGTCCAGGCCCGGTGGGGTCACCTCGACGAGCGCTATTCGTGGTTCACGCGGCTCCAGGCGCTGGCGATCGACTTTCACTTCCTCGTCGAACAGGCCGTGCGTTCGGCCCTCGGCTACTTCACGAATTTCACTGGCACCGCGGGAGTCTGGCGGCGGGCGGCGATCGAGGACGCCGGCGGCTGGAGCGCCGACACACTTACCGAAGACCTCGACCTCAGCTACCGGGCGCAGCTGCGGGGATGGCGCGCCGCCTTTCTCGAGGACCTCGTCGTGCCCGAGGAGCTCCCCGTATCGATCGACGCGTACCGCCGGCAGCAATCGCGTTGGGCGACCGGCAGCTTCCAGTCCGCGTTCAAGCTGCTTGTTCCAGTGCTGCGCAGCCGTAATCGGGCCGCGCTCAAGCTGCAGGCGACCGTGCACCTCCTGGCCTACGGCATCGGTCCTTTGATGCTGATCCAGCTCGCCTGTTACCCGGCACTGCTGCTTACGGTCGGTCGGAATGGCCTCCCGTGGCCGCTGGCCGACGCGTCGGCGCTGGTCGTCGTGGTCGCGGTGTCGCCGTGGTTCGGCTTCATCGTCGCGCAGACTCGGCTCGGCCGGCGCTGGTGGTCCGGGCTTCCCTCGCTCCTGTGCCAGGTCGTCGGCGCCGGGATGTCGCTGACGGCGATGGTCGCGCTCTTTCGCGCCATGAGGCACGGCGGTCAGTTCGTGCGAACGCCCAAGCACCGGATCGAAAGGCCCGGCCAGGAATGGCGCAACCAGGAATACGTCCACGTCGGGGACCCTCGCGCCCTGGCGGAGGCCATATTCGGACTTGCCGCGCTGGCGATCGTTCCACTGGCAGTGACGCTGGGGCAGTGGCTGCTTGCGATGTATGCGGGCATGTTCGCGCTTGGCTTCCTGACGTTGGCCTCACTCAGCGCGATCGATGCTCTTGAGGTTCTGGCCGTGCGCAATCTCGGCCGCCGTGCGCTTGCCAGGCTTCGGGCATCGACTTCCATGCTTGGCCTGTTTGGGATTTGCGCAGTTGTCCTGATCTTCGCCGCGCAGATGCCGGAGCCGTTCGAGGACGGCTACGGGCACTGGCTGATCGCCGCCAACCTCGCCTCGACGGGCCACCTCCAGGACCCGCTGTTCGGGATGCAGGACACCTGGCTCCCTGGCTACCAGGTGCTTGCGGCTGCAGTGCTGCGGATGTTCGGGCTGTGGCAGCTCGGCGCCCTCAAGGCCCTTGGCGCGCTGATCGGCCTCGCCACTCTTGCGTGTGTCTACGCCCTCGCTCCCAACTTGCGACAGGCCAGGCTGGCGGTGGCGCTGCTGGTGCTCAACCCGGTCTTCCTTTTCACCTCGGGATCGGCCGTGGCGGAGCCACTCGTCACAGCGCTGCTCACCGCCGGCGCGCTGGCCGCGACGCGCCAGCGGATGAAGCTCGCGGCGCTGCTCGCGGTGCTCGCGTGCGTCACCGCCACCAAGGCCTGGATCTGGATCGCGGCCGTGGCCGGTTTTGCGGCGGTCGAGCTGTGGCGCCGGGGCGCCCCAGGCTGGAGGCGGCCCGCGATCGCCTGGGCGGTTCCCGCGATCGCTGTGCTCGTTTTCCTGCAGCTGGGCTTTGCCCCCGCCAGCCACTCTGTAGCTCGGGGCTCGATCGAGGTTGCCTCCGCCACCGCTCGCGGGAGCCTGCAGCCCGGGGCCCTTGCCCGCGTGTTCGAGCTGGCCCAGACTTTTGGGCTGGCCGGGTTGCCGCTTTTCGCGTTCGGAGCGGTCGGCCTGTGGAGCGCCGTGAGCAGGTCCTCGATGCGCTTCCTCCACGTGCCTGCGCTCGTCTACCTGGCGGCAGTCTTCGGGCTGGTCGCGATCGGGGCTTACACAGGGAGCCACCGCTACCTCTATCCGGCTCTGCCCTCGCTTGCCCTGCTCGCGGCTGGGGCGCTCGACCGGCACGTCGCGACCGTGCGGGTGGCGGCGGTCGCCGCCGCAGGGCTGCTGACCGTGGCCTTCCTGCCGGTCTTCTCGAGCTTCGCCTCGGACAACGCGGGACTGATCACGGCGGGCCGGGCCGCGAGCGGGAGCGACGGGCTGCTGGTCACCGATTCACCGGTCGTGGCTTTCTACAGCCACAAGCCCCCGGCGGAGATCACCGGGTCGCAGCAGCTGCCGCTGGATCGCGCCGCGGCCGTCGACTGGATGCGCGGCCACGGGGTGACCGAGGTGGTGGTTGAAAACATCGGTTACTACCGCGCGACCGCCGTCTTCCCCGAGCTTGCCTCCGGCAGGCCGAGCCCGCCGTTCGAGGTACTCGGCCAGCAGTCGAGATACCAGGTGTTTGGCGGTAAGACGGTTCATGCGTACCGGCTCGGCGCCGCCCTCTCGCAGCAGTCAATCTACCCCGGCGTCGACGCCACCATCGCGCCTCCCCCTGGTCAGGGCAAGACGACCCCGCTGGCCAAGGGCGTGACCCTGAAGGTCGCCGGCACCAACATCGCGGGCGAAGGCATGGGCTTCGGCGTCCCGATCGTGCGCTACAGCGACGGCTGGGTTTACCCCCGCAGCTCCGCCACGGTAGACCTCTCGACGCCGAGCTCGGCGGCATGGAAGCGAACCTTTGAGCTCGACGAGATCGGTGGAGACGCGGCGCATGGCTACTCGTTCGTGCCGATTGCGTCGCGGGGCGCGGTCGAGGTCACGTACACAGTGGACGCGACAGGGCTGTCGGTTGCGGTTCGCCCGCTCTGGCTCGCACCGGGGGTCATGCAGGTCGGCATCCTCAACGAGCAGTCGGCCGCATTTGACGATTTCGCGGACCAGACAAGAACCCTGATCGGTGCGCAGTTCCCAATCTGGGTTTCCGTCGAAGGAGGCTGGGCGCGGGTGCGCTCCGCAAGTCTCGGAGTGGAATGGTCGGCGCCGGCCATCGACGGCGCAGAGCTCCACGCCGGCCGCGAGCTGAAGCTTCCGGACTTCAACTGGGCGGGTCTCGACTATCTGTTCCCTGCCGCCTTCACGGGCACCAGCTATCACATCAACGTTCAGGAGGCCCGATGACAGATGTAGTTCTGGTCTATCCACAGCGCGCGCCCGCTCAGGGACGCCACTGGATCATGCCTTCGCTCGGTTTGATGTACCTGAGCGCCTCGCTGCGGCGCGCCGGGTACACCGTGCGGCACATCGACCACACCTTTATGGAGCGGCGCGAAGTGCTGGCCGCGATCGAGCGGCTGCGCCCTTCCGTGATCGGCATCTACTGCATGATCACCATGCAGGACGAAGCCTTGTCCCTGGCCGCCCAGGTCCGAGGCAAGGCGCTCACCGTGGTCGGTGGTCCATACCCGTCGGGCGAGCCCGAGACTTTCGTCGATCAGTTCGATCTCGTCGCCGTCGGCGAGGGCGAGGAAACGATCGTCCGGATCATGGAGCACCTCGACGACCGGCGCTTCGAAGAGATCCCGGGCCTGGTCTTCAAGCGAGACGGCGCCATCGTGCGCGGTGAAGGGCGAACTCGCACAAAGGACATGTCGCATCTACCGCTGCCGTACCGCGGCGACGTCCCCAACGATGAGTACATCCGCTACTGGCGCAAGCACTGGAAAGATGCAACGACTCCGCTGATGTCGACCCGCGGCTGCCCTTTCCGCTGCGACTTCTGCCACAAGTCTGTGTTCGGCGACCTGTTCAGCGCAAGGCCGGTCGAGTCGGTCGTCGCAGAGATGCGAGAGATCGCCGAGCTTGGTTACGACCACATCTGGATGTCAGACGACCTCTTCACGCTCAACTACAAGCGCACATTCGAGCTTGCGCAGGCGATCGAGGAAGCACATCTTCCGCTGACCTGGGAATGCCTGAGCCGCGTCACACACGTCGACCTCGCCTTGTTCCAGCAAATGAAGCGCGCGGGATGCAAGCGCATCTTCTTCGGCATTGAGTCGGGCGACGAGAAGGTTTTGAAGGAGATGAAGAAAGGCATCACGCCGGACCAGGCGCGCGCGGCGGTCGAGGCCTGCGTGGCATCGGGCATCAAGGCCGCGGGATTCTTCATGGTGGGTTACCTTGGCGAGACGACCGAATCGCTGATCCGAAGCATCAACTTTTCGAGCAGCCTTCCGCTGGACTACGTCAGCTACACGATCGCGTACCCGCTGCCGGGCACCGGTTTCTACGAGCGCGTGCGCGAGCGTCGCCGGCGCGGCGAGTGGCACAAGGTGCGTCACAACCGGTTGCTCTTCAACACCGATTTCTCCGAGCACAAGCTGCGGGCGGCGATCTTGAAAGGCGCGATCCAGCACCGCCTCAACCGGATGCACCTGCGCCCGGCCGCAAGAGCTTTCCAGCTCGCCACCGATCCAGTGCTACGCGCGCTCCGATAGCGGCCGCGCTGATCGGGGTGACCATGGCCGCCTGTGGAGGCTCGGCTCCGGTCTCGACGCGGGGCTATCCGGAGTCCGGTCTCGTTTTGCTGGCTATCAAAGACGGGGCATTGCGCGCTTCGGCTTCCATCGGAAAGGATCCCGTCGCGGTGATCGTGTCCAGCGACGGCGGGACGGCTTATCTCGCTGACAGCGCCCCCGGCGACGTTTACGCGGTGAGCCTCCCCGACCTGCACGTGGCCTGGAAGCAGCACGTTGGCGGCGCGCCGTTTGGGCTGCTGCTGCATGGCGGGCGGCTGTTTGTGAGCCTGTTCGACGGTGCGGCGGTCCTGGAGTTGGATCCCAAGAGCGGGATCATGATGGGGACTCATCAAGTGCCGCAGGGTGCCGCGGCGATGGCGACCGACGCGAGCGGGCAGGTCGTGGTGGCAGGAACACGCGGACAGCTGAACGTGATCGGCGGCAGCCAGCTCCGCTCTGGCAACGGCTTCGGCGTGGCCCTGACCGGTGGGCGGCTGTGGACGGCCGACTATGAGCGCGCAGAGCTCGTGCCTGCGGGCGACGATCATCGAGTTGGCCTGCCGCTGCCGCTGTTTCCATTCTGGCTCGCGCCGGGCGCAGGCGACACGCTCCTGATCGCCGCTGAAGGCGCCGTCGAAGACAGCGATGCCGGCGGCGTGTTCTCCTTCGACCCGGTGACCGGTTCGTTCAAGATCCTGGGTACTCCGAAAGACCCGGACCAGGTGCTGCAGTCGGGGTCGTCGATCTTTGTTGCGGCGCACGGCGACGGGGGCGTGCTCGTGCTGCAGGGAGATCAGTCGATCATCTGGGCACGAGGCTCCGCCCCCGTGGCGCTCGCGCCCGCTGATTCGCTCGGTCTTCTCGTGGTCGTGGTGAACGCGCATGAGTGACGCCGGGCGCGCGCAGGGCGCATCCGGCGCGTGGCCCAGCCTCTTCCGCATCGCGGTCGGCCTGTTCTGGCTCTACTACGCGAGCCAGAAGTGGCAGGGCGTGGGCTGGATGCACAGCCTGATGATCTCGACCGCACGAGCCAACCCGATCCCCGGCCTACATGAACTCCTGCTCAACGTGGTCGTCCCCAACTGGCTCCCGTTCGCCCTTGCGCAGGCGGCGGGCGAGACCGTCGTCGCCATCCTCCTGATCCTCGGGCTCGGCACACGCTGGGTCGCGATCCTCGGACTGCTGCTGGCCGGCAACCTCGCGTTGACCGTCGCGTTCGCGGCCGACCCCGGGTTCCGGTGGCTGTACTACCTCGCCGTATTGGTGAATGCACAGGTGATCGTGTCGGGCCCGGGCCCATTCGCCCTGTCGCGGTTCGGTTGGGTTCCCGCCTTCCTGCGCTGACGGCGGTCGCCGTTCTCCTGCTGTGCGGCTGCACACAGGGCACGGGTGTCGCGCAGCCTTCGCCATCCCAGCTGACCGTCGGCTGCAGGTCGGGCCCCCCAGAGGCCGGCGTGCACAATCCCGACCGCCTCACGGTGTTAGACCCTTGCAAGCACGCCGAAGGCGTGGCGGTAGACGTCGCGCACGAAGACGACGGCGACTACCACGTGTGGTTCAAGGTCGACCCCGGATTCGAATCCCTGCTGAACTCCGAGAACCACTTCCAGGCGCAGCCGGCAATGCTCGCCGAAATCACACCTGACTGCCCCGCGACGACCAACCCGCCCGATGCCCAGTCCGCGGCGCGATGTCCGAAGAGCACCCTGCCGATTCCGAAGCTCGGCGACCACATCGCGATCGACGGCCCGTGGGTCCTTGACACCGACCATGGGTGGCGAGAGATCCACCCTGTCGACTCGATCCGGATACTCTAGACACGATGGGTGTCGACGCCGAGGGTTACGGATTTCCAGAGCACCAGCGCACCCTCGCGCGGTTGATGGAGGACATCCGAGTTCTATCGCCGGCCGGAGTGGAGAGGGTCGCACGCGGTTGGGACGAGCACGTCGGCACCAAGGGCCTTCAGGCCTTTCACGATGCAGAGAAGGCCGCCACTCACGCCATCGAACAAGCCGACCGCGGCGCGGCATGGGACCTGGTCAGGAGCTCACTCTTTGGACTGACCGAGTCAGGAGACGCGCTCGTCTCCTGGAAGGCGGAACACGGCGACATCGGCCACAAAGCCGAGCGAGCTGCTTTCGCGGCGGCGCTCGGTCTCGTCGCGAGCAACCTGATCAGCAAGGAGCAGGCGGCTACGCTCATGCGACCCATGGCCGAAGCCCTGCCCTGGCTGCTGCCGGAGGAATCCCGGGCAGAGAGCTAGGGTGCCGGCGTCGGCACCAGCTCGGTGAGGTCGACGCTCGGGTCGGCGAGCGCCGTCTCGCTCACCGGCCGCCGCGCTTCGATCAGCTTGCCGCCCACCTCGTTGGTCTTCGAGTCGTTCATCGAAAGCACCGCGTCGACGAGACCGTCGCGCAAGTAGAAGACGGAGAACTTCAGGCCGGCGCGATCGCCGCGCCAGACCGCTTTGTCATCGCCCGAAGCATGGCCGCGATACTCGAGGTTGACGTCGTACTGGTCGGACCAGAAGTACGGCAGCTTCGTATACGGCGCGTCTCCGGCGCCGATGCTGGCCGCGATGCCGCGGCCCTGGTTCTTCGCCACCTCCCAGTGCTCGACTCGGATCGCGCGACCAAGCACCGGGTGCCGGTGGAAAGCCACGTCGCCGCCGCAGTACACGCCTTCGACCGCCCGCAGCGCCTCGTCAACTGCGACGCCACCTCCGTCGAGCGGCAGACCGAGAGCCTTGGGCAGATCGAGGTTGGGTTCGATGCCCACAGCCTCCAGGACGAGGTCCACCTCCTCGCGGCGGCCGTCCGAGAGCGTGACCCCGACCACACGCTTGCCGTCCGCGTGCCACTGCTTGACGGTGGTGCCTGTCCGCACATCGACGCCTTTGGAGCGGTGAATCGAGGCGTAGATCTCGCCGACCTCGGCACCCAGCGACCGCGAAAGTGGCACCGGCGCGGACTCGACCATCAGGACCTCTTTGCCCATCTGCCTGGCGGAGGCACCCACCTCCGCGCCGATGAACCCGGCGCCGATCAGCAGCAATCGCGACGCGTGCTGCAGCGCTTGCCGGATGGCCTGGCTGTCGCGCAACGAACGCAGCGTGAGCACGTTCTCCGCACGCGGGGCGTCAGGCAGCCGGCGCGGCGTTCCACCGAGCCCGAGGACCAGGGCGTCGAACTCGACCTCCCCGCCCCCGTCGACGGCCAACTTGCCATCTCGCAGCGATCCGCCAGTCACACGTCGCTTCAGCTGGAGCTCGATTTCCTGCTTCGCATATTCGGCCTCGTCGTGAAGGAACACCTTCGGCAGCTCGACTTCGCCGCGCAGAAACTCCTTGGATAGATAGGGCCGGTCGTACGGCCGATCGTGGTCGGCGCTGATGATCGTCACCATGCCGTCGAAACCACGCTTGCGCAGCGCGAACGCGGCTGCGTCGCCCGCTCCGCCCCCACCCACGACCACGACCCTTTTCACAGCCATAAGGTCAGACTTCAGACCATACTCGCGAGCGGGCGCATCCAGCCGTGCGGATCGGGAGCGACTCCGCGCTGGATGTCGACCAGCGACTGGCGCAAGCGCATCGAGATCTCACCAGGCCCGCCGTCGCCAACCATCCAGTTGCCATGCGCAGACTTGACGGCGCCGACCGGCGTGATCACCGCGGCGGTGCCGCATGCGAAGACCTCGGTCATGGAACCGTCTGCGCAAGCATCGTGCCATTCTTCGGTGCTGATCCTTCCCTCTTCGACCTTGTAGCCCAGGTCCGCCGCGAGCTTGAGCAGAGCGTCACGCGTCACCCCTGGAAGCAGGGTGCCGGTCAAGGCAGGCGTCATGAGCCGGGCGGTCCGCCCCTTGCCGAACACGAAACAGAGATTCATGCCACCCATCTCTTCCACCCAGCGGTGCTCGCGTGAGTCGAGCCACACGACCTGGTCGCATCCTTGCTCCGCGGCCTGCGCCTGGGCGAGCAACCCGCCCGCGTAGTTGCCCCCGGTCTTGGCCTCACCGGTGCCGCCTGGCGCTGCGCGGCTGAAATCCTCCGACAGCCAGACCGTGACCGGCTTGACGCCGCTGGGAAAGTACGAACCGGACGGCGACCCGATCAAGAGGAACGTGACCTCGGTCGACGGGTGCACCGACAGGCTGACTTCGCTCGCGAACATGAACGGCCGCAGGTAAAGGCTGTGCTCCGCAGCGGCCGGAACCCACTCGCCGTCGATGCCCAGCAGCCGGTCGATGGAATCGATGAAGACCCGCTCAGGCAGCTCCGGGAGGGCGAGCCTTCGTGCCGAACGCCGGAAGCGGGCGGCATGGGCGTCGGGCCGGAAGATGGCGATGCTTCCATCGTGCTGGCGGAACGCCTTCAGGCCTTCGAATACCGCCTGAGCATAATGAAGGACCGACACCCCCGGATCCAGCTGTAGACGCTCGTACGGTCGAAGCTCGGCGTCGTGCCAGCCGCGTTCCTGGTTCCAGTTGATGCGAACCATGTGCTCGGTGAACAGCCGCCCGAACCCGGGGTCGGCGAGCAACCGAGCCCTGGTCTCAGGTGCCACACGCTGATGCGCGGGCGTGACGGTGAATTCAACGGCCGCGGCCTCGATGCTCACGCCGTCAGCGTAGCTGGCGAGGCCTGCGCGCATAAGAAGCCGGGCCATTTCGGCCCGGCTTCGCGAGAGGAAGGAAGGGGTTTCTAAGGGAGAAGAAACGCCGGCTGAACCGGCACCGCCACCGGCTCGACCGCCACGATCGCTTCCACCTGAGGTGGCACGATCGTCAGCAGTGGCGACCCCTTGGCGCGCCGGCGCCTGCGGGGCGCCACGGTGGTGACCACGGGGTCCAGCATCTGCCGCAGTTCGAACTCCACAAACCGGTCAAAATCGTTCATTTGTATTAGAAACGCCTCCCACAACGGGAGTACTCAGGTTCCCACACCAAAGTTTTCCTGGAGGGGAAACCCGCGTGAGAATCTGCCCGTTGGGGGCTAGGCGGCGCGCTGGGACGGCTGGGCCGCAGGAGCCTCGAACGCACCCGGCATGAGCTCGCGGCGCTGCCGGCCGTAGAAGACCTCAAAGAAGTTCTGCCCCTCACCCATCTCGTGGGCGAGCTTGACCAGCTGGAGACGAAGCGGGCCAGGGCCGAGGCACTTCGCAGCGAGGACGACGAACGGCCTGATGATCACTCTCTTACCCGTTCGGTGCAGTGCCCTCGTTGCTTCCATCGCATTTAGAGAACGCCCTCGGGCGCTGGAGTATTGGGCGCCCGACAGGTGAGCGTGGTTGGTGAGGAGCTCCGCTGAAGCAGCCGTTGGAGCTCCCTCGACACAGCAACGCGTGGCGTCCTTTCAGTACTGGCACGTACCCAGCCATTCCGGCGCCTTGAAGCCCAAACCGCCGAGTAGAATCCGAAGTTGGGTGAGCTTGAACACGCGAGCGCGCGTCCTTATCGTCGAGGACCACCAGGTGGTCGCCGATGGGCTCGCGGCCCTGATCAATGACCAGAAAGACATGACCGTGATCGGGCAAGCCGGCTCGGTGAGCGAAGCGGTCTCCCGCGCCACGGAGCTGAGCCCCGACATCGTGTTGATGGACTTCAGGCTGACCGACGGCACCGGGGCAGATGCCGGCGCCGGCATTCGTCAGGTGCGACCTGAAACGAAATTGATCTTTCTCACTCGAGAGGACAGCGATGCCGCTCGTTTCGCGGCCATCGAAGCGGGAGCCAGCGCATTCATCCACAAGTCGAGAGCCGCCTCTGAGGTGGTGGAGGCGATTCGCACGGTCGCCGGCGGAGGGACCTTGTTCACTCCCCGCACCATCTCCGCGCTGATCAACAAGCGGCGTGAGGTCGAGACTCAGCTCGAGCGGCTCACCGCGCGCGAGAAGGAGGTGCTCCGGCTGATGGCTGAGGGCACGGCGAGCCGCGAGATCGCGAGCAAGCTGGGCATCAGCTACACGACCGTCCGGACGCATATCCGCAGCCTGGGCAGCAAGCTCGGGGTCCACTCCAAGCTCGAAGCGATCATCAAGGCCCGCGAGCTCGCCCTGGTGGAATGATCCGCCTCCTAGTCCTCTCCCCCGCCAGGGGGAGGCTGGTTAGGGGGGCCTAGCCTCCGGCCACTCTCCTGCGCCCCGATCGGCCGAGGAGCCTGATCGCCGGCCGCTCCGCATCGGTCGCCCACCGGCGCTCTGTCTTGCGGCGCCGCTTGTCCTCGTAGAGGTCACCGTCCGCGAACTGGTACAGGGCCTGCCAGTCCTGGCCGGGCCGCCATGCCGCCGCGCCGACGCTCACCTCGACCGCCTCGGGTGACTTCGAGCTGAAGCTGATCTGCTGGATCGCAGCCTGCAGCCTGGCGGCCACCTCACGCGCGCGCTCGATGCTTGTCTCCGGCATCGCCACCGCGAATTCGTCGCCACCCACACGCGCGCAGACATCAGATGTGCGCACCACTCGCTGCAGCTGCTGAGCGACCAGGCGAAGAGCCGCATCGCCCGCGCGATGTCCCTGCCGGTCGTTGATCCGTTTCAGGTTGTCGAGGTCGATCATCATCAGGGACAGCCGGCGGGCGTGCCGCTCGCCCAGCGCGACTTCTCGCTCCATCACCCGCTCGAACTCCCGGCGATTGGCCAGGCCCGTGAGGTGGTCTGTGCGCGCCTCGCTCGAGAACTGGCGCGACCGGTCGAGCGCGATGGCGACCTGGTCGGCGACGGCTGCCATGAAGAGCATGCCCGAAGCGTTGAACACGCGATCGACCGCCGTGCCCACCGTCATCATGCCGACCGTTCTCCCGCGCACTCGCAGCTGGGCTCTGAGGGCATGCCATTCCCGGCTCGAGAGGCTGTCGACGCGCGACTCAGATCGTCCGATCGCTGAGGCCGACGCTTTGGCGGCCGGCCCAACCTGCCGTCCAAAGCCATCGACCTGGTCCTGGTCGAGACCGACCGTGTGGATGAGCTTGAACGACGACCTTTCCCTCATCCAGATGGCGCCGGTGCTGAGGCGCAGCGCCGCGAGCGACTCCACCAGCGCGACTTCCGCGGTTTCGTTGACGTCGAGGGATCGTCCAATCGCGGTCACGATGGCAGCGAGGCCGTACATCTCGCTTTCTCGGGCCCGGTGTTCGGCGTCCACGTGGTCGAGATAGCCGCGAGCGATGAAAGTCGTCAGCCGTTCACCGACGTTCTCGAGCCTGCTCAACGCTACAGCGAAGATCTCATCTCGGCGAGGACTCTCCTGCAAGGGCAGCGAGATGAGCTCGATCGTGGCGCGCCGGTAAACCGCAAGCACGTCAATCAACGACTCCAGCGGCACGCCCTGTGCGGCGCGCAGCCGACCGTACGAGCGCGACCGCTCCTCGAACTCAACCCAGGGCAGCTCGACGTCCGAGCGGAGCGATGCGAGCAGCATGTCGATGAAGCCTGCCGAGGTGGCGACGAGATCCTCCCCCGTCTCCTCGATGAGCCTGATGAGCTCGGGCGAGCGGGCGCGCACGACCTCGAGCGTCTTTCGCCCGCTCTCGATCGTGTCAGCAGCCAGGCCGGTCGCCAGTGCGGCCAACACGTCGCTCGGATAGTCAGATGTGGACCAAGTCCCTGGATTCATCCCTCTTTGAGAACGTCGCCCAGCGAACAGCCACTTGAAAGGGCGGTCTACTGCAAGTGAGTTACTCAAAATCCGCGCAACCGTACGGCGACCGGACTGGGTCTCGGGAGCGACAGTAGACCCAGGAACAGCGGCCCACCGGGCACGCATCGAACTAAGGGGGGTTTCAAACACACAATGGCGGAAGGCACCGCGGGGACGGACGTTGCCGGCGAAGTACGGGAGGCTGCGAATGCGTACGAAGCCGGCAACGAAGCAGATTTCGAGCGTCTTTACCAGGCTTCATACGGCAAGATCCTCGGCACGCTCACCGCGATGCTCGGCGACCGGGCCGCGGCCGAGGACTGCGCTCAGGACGCTTTCGAGCGGGCCTACAAAAAGTGGGCTAGCTGGCAGCCGATAGCTCCGGCTGAAGCGTGGGTGCACCGGATCGCGATCAACGCAGCCGTCTCCTACCAGCGGAAGATGCGCCTGCGGGAAGTGGGCGAGGTGATCCGCCGCATCGGCCGGCCTGGGCTGGCGCCGGACCCGCAGGAGCTAGTCGAGCACCGAGATCTCGCGACGGCGTTGGCGAAGCTTCCGCCGAAGCAGGCCGCCGCCATCGTCCTGCGGCACTACCACGGTTACACCAACCGCGCGATCGCCCAGGCGCTGGGCATCCCCGAGCGGACGGTGGCCTCTCGGCTGGCCGTCGCGAAGGAGCGGCTGCGCGTGATGCTTAAGCACTCCTACGGCCCAGAGGCTGGGATCGAGGAAGGCGGCCAGCCGGGATTGGTCGCCGGGGCCGACTGACAGCGCGGTTCTCGTGCAAGCACGATTCGACAAGCACGGACGCCGACTTCCCGACACCGGGCATGGATGCGGCTGCAAGCTTTGCGCCGCCTCCAATGCTCCACGTTACGAGCGGCGCCAGGAGTCCCGCGATGACGCAGGCCGGTGGACGCCACTGCGACGCCGGCTGGTTCGCTTCCTCCGGACTCTGAGCTCGACTCGCCGCCAGGCGGCTTAGCGAAGCACAACCTGTCTGCGACTTAGACTGCGTTTGACGTGAGTGGAGGCCGCAGCCTCGACGTGGTGATCTTTGGCGCCACAGGTTTTGTCGGTCAGCTGGTGGCCGAGTACCTTGCGGGCCATGCTCCAAGAGGCACGCGTCTCGGCCTCGCTGGACGTTCAGCAGAAAAGCTGAGCGTGGTCAAAGCGCGACTCGGACCGGACGCCGCGGCGTGGCCTGTTCTGGTGGCCGACGTGAATGACCAGGGCTCACTCGCCGAGATGGCCGGTGCAGCGCGGGTCGTGATCAGCACTGTCGGTCCTTACCGTCGCAACGGGATCAACATGGTCGAGGCCTGCGTCAACGCCGGTGCCAACTATGTCGATCTCACGGGCGAAGTGCTGTTCATCCGCGAGAGCATCGATCGCTTCCACGAGACGGCGGCTGGAGCGGGCATCCGCATCGTCCACTCGTGTGGCTTCGACTCCATCCCATCGGACCTTGGCGCGCTCCTGCTGCACGATGCCACCACCGCCGACTCGGCGGGCGATCTGGAAGACACCACCCTCCTGGTCAAGACGCTCAAAGGCGGTCTAAGCGGAGGGACCATAGCCTCCATGAAGCTGCAGCTGGACGAGATTCGGAACAACTCTCAGTCGCGGAGGGTCGCGGCCGACCCGTATGCCCTCAGCCCGGACCGGTCGGAGGAGCCAGACCTCGGAGACGAAAGCGATTTCCGCAGCGTGAAATACGACCCGGACCTGCAGACGTGGCTCGCACCGTTCGTCATGGCGGGCATCAACACGCGGGTGGTCAGGCGCAGCAATGCCTTGAAGGGGTGGGCGTACGGCCGGCGGTTTCGATATCGAGAAGTCGTCGCGTGCGGTCCTGGACCGGCGGGCGCCGCGAGGGCGACCCTGACGACGGCTTCGCTGGGGGCAGGCGTCGTGGGGCTCGGTTTCCGCCCGTCGCGAGCGCTCCTCGATCGGATGCTCCCGGCGCCCGGCACCGGCCCGGATGAGAAGACTCGAACCGCGGGGCGGTTCGCCGTCGAGCTCCATACACGCACGTCCACCGGCGCACGCTATGTCGCGCGGATCGCGGCTCACGGCGACCCGGGGTATGCCGCGACCTGCGTGATGCTCGGCGAGAGCGCACTCTGCCTGGCGACGGACCAGGACCTTCCCAAGGCGAGTGGGGTGCTGACGCCGGCGACTGCGATGGGGGTGGCGTTGGCGAACCGGCTGCGAGCAGCCGGGCATACCTTGACGACGACGCGCGTGGGGTGAACCACTAACCGCCCTGACAGGCGATGCGAGCCAGCGGGAATAGTGCAGCGGGTCCGGCCGATCGGTCTGACGTAATGCCAAACCTTGATGTCGAAACGCTGGTCAGCCCCAGTGGAACCTTCCGGCTCGGCGACAAGACCGTCCACCGGCTCGGTTTCGGGGCCATGCGGCTGACCGGACCTGATATCTGGGGAGAGCCGCAGGACCGCCCCGAGGCAATCCGCGTGCTGCGCCGGGCAATCAAGCTGGGAGTCGACTTCATCGACACCGCCGATTCCTATGGACCGTACGTGAGCGAGCAGTTGATCCGCGAAGCACTGCACCCCTACCCCGAGCACTTGCTGATCGCGACCAAGGCCGGCCTGGTACGCACCGGTCCCGATGTGTGGGTACCGGTAGGCCGACCCGAGTACCTCCGTCAGGAGGCTGAGATGAGCCTGCGCCGGCTGGGCGTCGAGCGGCTCGACCTGTTCCAGCTCCATCGCATCGACCCGAAGGTCCCTCAAGAAGAGCAGTTCGGTTTGCTGCCTGACCTGGTCCGTGAAGGAAAGGTCGCCTCCGTGGGCCTCTCCGAGGTGTCGGTCGCGGAGATCAAAGCGGCTCGTAAGTTCGTGAAGGTCGTGTCGGTGCAGAACCTTTACAACGTCGCCAACCGCCAGTCTGAGGACGCCCTTCGATACTGCGAAGCCGAGGGCCTTGGCTTTATACCCTGGTTCCCCATGGCGCCTGGAGAGCTCGCTCGCCCGGGCGGTCCGGTCGACCGCGTGGTGCATGCGGTGGGCGCGACTCCTTCCCAGGTCGCCCTGGCCTGGCTGCTCAAGCGTTCGCCCGTGATGCTGCCCATTCCCGGGACGTCATCGGTGCGCCACCTCGAGGAAAACCTGGCCACAGCGAAGGTGGAGCTGACAGACGAACACATGAAGCTGCTCTCACTCGCCGTCTAGCAAAATAACGAATCAGATTTCTATCTAGTGCGTGCCCGGTAGGTAGTACGCCCCTCCCTTGTGCACCAGGCCGGCCGGTTCCGGGAACCACTCGTTCCCGATGCCGAGCGCATCCAACGCCGTCTGCATGTACTGATGCCACATCGGCGCCGCGATGAAGTAGCTGTCGGAGTTGTTCGTCATCTTCTGCCGCCAGTCCGCATTGCCGCCCCAAACCGTAGTCACGAGGTGTGGTGTGTAGCCCACCGTCCACGCATCTGCAAACGAGTCGGACGTTCCGGTCTTCACGCCGACCGTCCGGCCCGGGAGCGTCAGAAGGGAGTTGCGCCCGAAGATCATCGCCCGGTTGTTGTCGTTGGACATGACCGCCTCCATGATGAAAGCGACGCGAGGATCCAGCACCTGCTTTCCCGGGTCCGGCGTATGCGCGTAGAGGATGCTGCCATCCCGCGTGACGTGGTCGATGGCGTAAGGCTGCCGAAGAATTCCCTGCGTCGCGAGGACTGACGCGCCCGTCGCCATCTGCAGCGGTGTCTCGCCGTAACCGCCGAGCGTCAGCGACGGCCCGTATGTGTTGAGCGCGTCGTCGGTGGTAAACACCGGGTTGCCGTTCGCGTCCGCGGAGTGCTGCTGATACGGAGGCGCACCCATCAGCCGTGCCATGTTGACCACACTGCCCACGCTCACGCCCAACTCGACCTTGACCGCCGGAATGTTCAGCGAGTTGCCCATGCACACCTGCAGCTGGCACGTGCCGTGGTAATGGCCGTCGTAGTTCATCGGCTTGTACGCCTGCGTCCACCCAGGCTCGCTGTAGGAGAACGGTCCATCGACGATCGGCGTGGTCATGCTGTATTTGCCGCTGGCGATGGCCGCGGTGTAGGTGAAGATCTTCATCGAAGAACCGGGGTTGCGAGGCGGCCATACGGCAAGGTTGTACTGCCCACCGTCCGCGTTGGGGTTGGCCGAGCCCACCATGGCGACGATGGCTCCGGTCGTCGGGTCGATGGACACCAGCGCGCCCTGATGCACATTGCGGTACGCGAGCCTTGCGATCGTGCCGCTGACCGCGTCCTGCGCCAGGCCCTGCAGCCTCACGTTGAGCGTGGTCACGACGTGCAGGCCGCCGCCGTAGGTCATGTCCGAACCAAACTGGGTCACGAGCTGGCCGGTGACGTAGCGGACCATGTCGGGCGCCACGACCTGGTTGGCCGGCACGAACATGTGTGAGGGCGGAGAGATGTCTTCGGCGAACGCTTTGGCAGCTTCCTGTGGGGTGATCTTTCCGTCCCGCAGCATGGCCTGGAGAACGTCACGCTGGCGGTTCTTGGATGACGTCCAGTTGAGGAGCGGGCTGTAGAGCGTCGGACCCTTGATGATGCCCGCAAGCATCGAGGCCTGCGCGAGGTCGAGCTCTTTCGTCTGCTTGTGGAAGTAAATCAGTGACGCGGCCTTCGTGCCCCAAGCGGTGTCGCCAAAGAAGACGCTGTTCATGTACATCTCGAGGATTTGCGTCTTCGTGTAGCTGCGCTCGATCTCAAACGACAGGAGCGCCTCGCGAATCTTGCGATCAACCGTGGGCTTATTCCCGACCAGCCGCAGCTTGACAAGCTGCTGCGTGATGGTCGAAGCACCTTCAACCGAGGAGTGAGCCCGCCAGTCGATCATCGTCGCCCGCACGACACCCTGCGGATCGACACCGGGCTCCTGGTAGAAGTTGCGGTCCTCGATCGAGATCACAGCTTCGGGCAGCAAAGTCCCGATCGCCGACAGCGGCTCGTAGTAGTGCTGGTAACCTGGCGGGTGCAGGTCGGCCAGGAGTGTTGTGCCGTCGGCCCCATAGATCATGGTGTCCTCCGGCTGGGCCGTCGCAAGCTGGTCGGGTCTCGGCAGGTTGTCCGCGAAGGCAACATAACCGGGCGACGTCACGATCAAGCTCGGGATAGCCACGAGCATCAGCACGAAAAGCCGCAGCATCCACCCCGCGGGCCGAGAGACCTTGCCTTTGTTGAGCAGCTGGACGGCGCTGGCGCGCCGCCTCATCCCGTTCGGCCTACGAGGCCAAACGATCGGTCTGTCCTTCCGCATCCTCTTCCTCCTCTTCCGCCGGGCCCGTGGCTGCCGACCTCAGTGGCCCGTACCAGCCGAACGACTGCGCGCTCAACAGCACGTGGATGTCGGCCACCCGCCTGCCCTTCACACCGGTGGTGACTGTTCGGACAGCTTCGGTCCCCTTCGCGGCCACATTGCTGACCACCGGCACGCCCACCGCCGTATACCAGGAGCGAGCTGCGAACTTGAGCTGCGAAGCCGTGTGGCGAAGCGACTCCAGCCGCGCGCGCGACCCGCCACGTCCCGCCGCGGCGGCGTGAGCGAGCCTCTCTGCCTGGCGCGGAAGCAATACATCGCGCGCCCAGATCGAGAAGTTGACCAACCACGCGAGGAGGGTGGCACCGGCGAATGCGAAAGCAGCAGCCCATCTTCGATTCAGCTCGTCGATTGCGTAAGGCACCACCACCGGTTGCGCTGGGGGTGCGGAACGCCGCGGCAGCTCCATCCACTCACCCAGTCGGACCTGGGGCCACCAGGCTTGCGCCTGGCGGTAGGTATGCACCATCGCGAGGGCCAGGATGTCAGCGCCGCACAGGAACACCACACCGGTGGCGATCGGGAACCGGTGGTCGACGATCCAGCTCACGATGCCGGCGCCCAGCAGCCCGACCAATGTGTTGATGATCTGGTCGACGCCCCAGAATGTAGAGTTGGTTAGCTCCCGGGCGCGAGGGTTGGTGATGCTGACCAACCCGATCACGCACACCACGACCAGGGCCACCCACAGCACGAACTCAATCGGTCGCGGGATCGATTTCCGGACGGGTGGAACGAGCGTCGCCGCCACCATCCCGGTGAACAGCGCGATCGAAAACTGAAGGAGCGGCGGCACTTCCACGCCTAAGAAAACGCGGCCCGAAGCGCAAGTATTGGGAGACCTCATTTTGGGGCCGCCAACGAATCTGGGTCAAGAGTTGTTCACATTGGCGACCTGGTGCGTTGTCTGAGTGGCGCGGCTGCTGACCCGCTCAGCATCCGCGCTGTTTGATCTCACTCAACCAGCGGTATTGACGTCCGAGTCGCGAGTGCGCTCGGCGCGTTCTAGAGATGAGATGGCAGCTTTGCTGATCATCCTGGTCGTGACCTTCGGCCTCGCAGTCAGGGCAGGCACATACGTCCGGATGTGGAGCCCGGCGGATGCCGAGTCTCAGCACGAGACTGGGCTCGAGACCTCATTGATTGATACGTGCGCGCGCACGTTCGTCCTTGTCCTTATGTCTTTGTTGGGGCTCTTGGCGCTGGGCGTCATGTACGGCAATGTCCTCGGCTCTGCCAGCGCCAGCCCCTAGCTCCGGCACTCGGTAGCCGTTCGCCTCGCAGCGTTTCCTCTTAGAAGCGGCCCACTACCCCGGGCTGCTTCGCCATCTTCCACGCCCTGCCGCTCGCGGCCGGGGGAACGAGAAATGATGATTAAGACCCCGCCGACTCCATGACACGCCTGAACCAGGAGGTGGACAGGCTTGCTGTCGAGCTGGCGTGGAGCCTGTGGGCAGAGCTCGGGGTCGACGGGGTATTGCGGCGTCACGACTGGCAGGCGATCGATCTCGAGCCGCTGATCATCTTCACGGCCCATCTCGGCGACGCCGACAACCGGCTGCGCGCCAGCACGATCGACTGGTGCATCGCAAATGCCAGGTTCGTTTCAGCCTTCCGGCTGCGCAACCTTGCCGATCAGGCAAGCCCGCAGACGCGCACCGCGTTCGGGCGCTATGCGGCCACGGTGAGAGCTCACTCGAAGGCGCCATGGCCAGGTGAGGGCGACCCGCTCACACTGTTTCACCCCGAGCACATCGGGTCTCCAGATCTCCGACGGCCGTCGCTGATCCAGCTCCGCCTTCGCGCGCTCGTCGGGGTTTCCGCGAGAGCGGAGGTCTTGAAGCTGATGCTGGCGGAACCGGACCGACCTCAGGCCGCATCCACCCTGGCAGAGGACGCCGCCTACGGCAAAGGCAGCGTGGCCCAAGCGCTTGACATGCTCACGCGCGCCGGCATCGTGCAGGTTCAGCCAGACGCAAACCGCATGTTGTACCGCCTGGCCAGACCCGGCGAGCTTGCGCAGGCCCTGCTGTGGCTGCCGTCTGTGTTTCCAGATTGGTGGCCGATCTTCAAAGTCGTCGAAGCGCTGGCCGATTACGTGCACTCGGCTGCCGGGCCGGCTTCGGCTCGCGCCGCGGCAGTGCACAGCCTGCTCGACCGAATCGACCCCGACCTCCACCGCCTCGGGAACGCCGATCAGGTGCCGCGTGCCACCGGATCCGCTTCGATCGCGGAGTTCGAGCATTGGGCGCTGGCTTTCCTCGCCGAGCAGACCGGCCACGCCCAGCCGGCCACGGCTGCGCGCGAGGTTAGCTACGTGATCCATCACCTTTCATTCGGCGGGTGGCTCGGCACGATCAACGTGGCGGGGCGCGAGCCACGGCCCTTTGGGCCGGAACAGGGTCAGCTCGACGAGACGCCAGCCGTAGCTCAGCTTGTGCACTTGATCTTCATGGACGTGCTGGGCAAGGGCCAGCGTCGGGGGGCGCCGGCAGCGCCGGACGACGCACTGATCCAGGTCATCAGTCGGGAGTTCGCCGAAGAGCTCGTGCGGCCGATGCGGGTGGGGCAGGAAGCGACCTTCACAGCAGAGTTCTTACGGCGCTGGTACGAGAATCGGCGCCAGAGGTTTGGCGCGACCGCCTAACCCCTACTACACATGTGGGAGGCTGCCCGCCTTGGCGGGTCGAATCGCTCAGGTTGCGTGCGCGAACGCCTTAAAAGGGGGCCCTTCGCGCGTCTTTCCGGCCAATTGACAACGGTTGAGCCTAATTAACCTCATCGCGGCGGGCTCGTCGCCAGGCCGCCGGTACTTTCCTCGGGTTACTCGCGCCGCCTTTGGCTGGGCTGCGCCTCGAGGAGGGGTCTTTTGCGTCTACTGCGACAGCTCGTACTCGATTTCGAGTCTCGGCCGAAAGCGCATCTTGCGCTTGCTTTTGTCGTCGTTTCCAACCAGCTGACCATGGTCGCGCTGGCGGCCGCGCCGCCGGCCAGCTTGGTTCTCAGTGGCATCCACGCCATCCGCGCGGCGGCAGTCTGCGCGGCAGGCGAAGCCGCCTCTGACCAGGGCTGCGCGTCAATCTCTTCCACCACCCCCGATGAAACCAGCGTCACGGTGCCGGCGGGTGCGCAGCAATGCCCGGCTTCCGGCCCGGGTGCCGCCTGCACCGCGGCGGCGAGCGCGGTTGAAACCACCGGCGGGGTGGCGTCAACTCCCGACGGTCAGTCGCCATGTCCGACTATCGGCAGCGTTGGGCTGAGCAGCCCTGCCGCGTGCACAGACGTCCTGTTGCCTTCCTCCACGCCGGCCAGCGGTAACTCTCTCGCACCACCGGTGGTCACTCCAAGCGTGCCTGTAGCGTCACTGCGGCCCGGCCGCCCCATGGAGCGCATCGACCTCGCGGCGAGCGACACCTTCATGCAGTCAGGAGAGAAGACGATCCTAACTGCGACGGCCAGCACCAGCATCACCGGGACCAACAACGCGATCCAGATCTTCGACCAGACGACCCACACGCTCGTCGGAGCGTGCAGCCAGTCGAGCCAGTGCATCGTCGCCTACGCAGCGACCTCCGGACAGCACACACTCGGTGCGTTCATCACTCGATCTGGGGCGCAACTGCCGATCGAAGGAAGCAGTCCGGCCTCCAACCAGGTGAGCCTCACCTGGCTTGGGATCAACCTCGCGGCCAGCCAAACCTTGGTGGCCCCGGGAAAGCCGATTACGTTTACGGCCACCTCAACGTTTGACGTTGCCAAGGCAGGACGCGTGCTCATGATCTACGACAACACCACCAAGCAGGAGCTCACTTACTGCAGCCGCGGCACCACCTGCACCACGTCGTTGACCAAGGCGGTGGGCGGCGCCCACGAGATCGTCGGCTGGATGCCCGGTCAGCCCGCGGCAGTGTCTCAAGGCATCACGGCGACCTGGCTGGGGGCTTCGCTGTCGGCCAACTCGACCAGTCTGCGGATGGGTGGAACCGTCCAACTCAAGGCGACCGCGAACGCCGATCTCACGACAACACCGTGGAGCCTTGGGATTTACGATCAGAACGGAACGCTGGTCGGACCGGCGTGCAAGACCGGTAACTCGTGCAGTGCCGACGTCAAGGTGACGTCGGGCGACACGCCCGCCTTCGAGGCGGTCATTGGCTCGGTGCCGAAGCCCAACGCCTTCTCCACCCTCGGTCAGCTACTAAGCAAGGTGCAGGGTCCCGCTTCCCTGGTGGACATCCAGGCCCGCTCAGCCAAGATGCAGCCCACACGCATCCTGTGGGGAGTGGACTCATGCAAGGCCTTCGACGGCCTGTTTTCAAACGTCGCGGCACGGTTCGGGACGCCGGACTTCTGGGGCCGATAC
>DATNML010000168.1:0-2081 GCA_035602315.1 Candidatus Dormiibacterota bacterium | reverse complement strand
GGTGGCGGCGAGCTCGTCGCGCTGATCGTGGGCGAGGGAAAGGGCGGCGGATCCTCGCCGCTGCGCGCATACGTCTCACGAACCCTCCCCGACTACGCACCCATCCTGGTCTGCAACCGCGCGCCTCGTGAGCCGAAGCCTGAGGGCGGCTTCGCGCGCGGGTCAGGGGGCGTGATCACTGCACTGCTCACGATGGCGGAAGCGACCGGCGCGGACTGGGTCGCCTGCGCCCGCAACGATGCCGAGCGCGAGCTGGCGGCAAAGGACGGCGCGCCGGTGACGGTGCCGCTGCTGCAGTCGACCGGCCGCCTGCACTATGCGACGCCGACGCGCGAGCAATACGAGATGTACTACGGGGTGATCGCGAACCCGGTGCTGTGGTTCATCCAGCACTATCTCTGGGACCTGGGCAACGAGCCTGTGATCGACCAGCGCATACACGAGGCCTGGTCGGAAGGCTATGTCGAGGTGAACCGGCAGATGGCCAAAAGGGTGGTGGAGGTGGCGCGCGCGGCGACGAAGCGACCGCTCGTCCTGGTGCACGACTACCAGCTCTACCTCGTCCCGCACATGGTGCGGCAGGAGATTCCGGCGGCGGTGATCCAGCACTTCGTGCATGTGCCCTGGCCCACGCCCCAGTACTGGAAGGTGCTGCCCAAGCCGATGCGCGACGCCATTCTCGAGGGTCTGCTCGGATGCGACATCGTCGGTTTCCAGTCGAGCCTCGACGTCCGCAACTTCCTGCTGACATGTGAAGAGAACGGAGGCCTTCAGGTTGACGAGCGCGAGCGGGCGGTGGTCGCGGGCGGGCGCGTGGTGTACGCGCGGCACTACCCCATCTCGATCGACGTGCTGAGAACGCAGGGCCTCGCGGCCTCGAGGGGTGTCAAACGACAGGAGGCTGACCTCGCGAAATGGCGCCCGAAGCACCTGATCGCGCGCATCGACCGCACCGATCCGGCGAAGAACATCGTGCGAGGCTTCATCGCGTACGAGAAGCTTTTGCGTTATCACCCCGAGCTGCGCGGCGTGGTCCAGTTCTGGGCCTTCCTCCAGCCATCGCGCCAGGACGTCGGGGTATACAGCCGCTACCTTCGCCAGATCCGCCAGATGGCGGGCCGCATCAACAGCGAGCTCGGCACGGAGGAGTGGCAGCCGATCCGGCTGGAGATCGCGGAGAGCGAGCGCAAAGCCATCGCGGCCTTGAAGAACTTCGACGTGCTGCTGGTCAACCCCGTGTACGACGGGCTCAACCTCGTGGTGAAGGAAGGCGCCCTTGTGAATGGGACCGACGGGGTGATCGTGCTGTCCGAGAATGCCGGCGCGCACGAGGAGCTTCGCGAGCACGTGCTGTCGGTCAATCCTTTCGACGTCGAGGCGACAGCAGCCGCCATGTATGCGGGCCTGACGATGGGTTCAGAGGAGCGGCACCGGATGAACGAGGCGGCGCGCGACGTGGTGAGGGTCAACGACATCGCGCGCTGGATCAGCAACCAGGTCCAGGACCTCCGCGACCTGGTCGCGCCAGGACGTGCGGCCGTACGTCCGGAACTTCACCAGCCCGCCCCCGACACGCCGGACCGCCGCCGGAACTAATTAGCTGGCTGGACCGCTCCCTCAGCCCACCCGACGATCTCGTTGAGGAAGGCGGCGGCCTCCTCCGGCCCGGAGACGACGACGTCGCAGTGGTCGAACAGGTGGGCAGGCGCCTCGGGCGAGCTCACTCCGACGCACAGGTGCGGGACGTCCATCGAGCTCACGTACTCGAACATCGAGCGGTCGTTTTCGTCATCGCCGAAGCACACGACGCCGCCTGGGTCCATTCCTGGGAGCAGCGCCGCCAGCGCGGTGCCCTTTCCCGCCTTGGGCGCATGGACCTCGAGCACCTTGCGTCCCAGGTAGCCGGCCAGGGGGCGTCCCTCGAGGAGTGGCTGGATGAACGCCAGCATCTCTTCACCGCTCAGGTTCGTGCCGCGAAAGTGGATCGCGCTGCTGGCCGGCTTCACCTCGAGCCACGCGCCCGGTAGGCGTTCAAGCAGCACGGCGACATCCGCGTTGAACTGCTCGAGCGCGCTCTTGTG
>DATNML010000167.1:0-3057 GCA_035602315.1 Candidatus Dormiibacterota bacterium | reverse complement strand
CTTGTCGGGATGGTTCGCGAGTGCTTCGAGCTCGGCATGCGTCAGCGGGCGAGCCGATCCCGAGTCCAGCGACTCAGGATCGAGCAGCTGTGCCAGCGGCCCTGCGAGCCAGCCCGGGCCGAAGTTTATCAGCGTTTCCAGTGCTTCCACCCTGGCCTGCGGCTCCTCGGACTGCAAGCCCCGCTCGATGGTGGCGAAGCCTCGCTTTCCGTGCAGCGCCCTCATCGCGGACAGCCCTGAGTCGATTCCCTTGCGAACGTAGTCATCGAGGCCGATGCCAAGCAGCGTGTACCCCACCGCGTCGGCGCCAGACTGACGCTGTGCGGCGGCGGCCACTCGCGCTGCCAGCCGGGCCAGGTGCAGCGCGTCAGCCAGATGCGACTCGAGATGTGCGCGAGCTTTCTGGAACAGATCGGGCCGGCCGCTGCGGATGAGCGCCTCGATGATGGCGGCCGCGGCCTGGTCGCGAGAGCTCAGCAGCGGCAGGGTCAGCACCAGGGCATCGGGAGACTGGGCCGCCATCGCTTCCGCGGCAAGGCGGCGGACGTCGCGGTCGCCGCTGACCAGGCCGTCCGCGAGCGCCTCGGCGTAGACCTGCCGCTGATCGGGCGGCGGGCCCCATCGGACAGCCTGGCTCAGTGCGTCGCGGCGCACCTCGACATCGTCATCTCGCAGGCATGCAATCAGCGGGCCGGCGACCCCAGCCACGTCCCCTTTCATCTTGGCGAAGCTGCGGACTGCCTCGAGCCGCACGCGCCGGTCGCCATCACGCATCGCCTCAACGACCGTTTCGCCGGCGCCCACGAAGGCCGCTGCCCACACCGCCGCCGCGCGGTCCTCGGTCGCGGCCGAGCGCCAGAGCGCGCGCATGAGCTCGTCCGAGCGTGCCCACCGCCCCTGGCGGGTCGCGCCGGCCACGGCCGCGGCCGCGCGCACCCAGCCGTCCGGATCCCCGGCGGCCGATTCCAGCTGTTCGCGGCTGATGGCGTCGGCCGGAGCCAGCTGGAGGCCAAGCCGGCGCACGACCGGATCGGCCGACACGAGGAGCTCGGGCAGCATGGCGGTGAAGGCCTGTGGCGATGCCTTCCCAAGCGCGGCGGTGGCGAACTCCCTCACCTTTCCCTCGCCGCCGCGGATGTAGCCCTGCAGCTCCGCGATCTGATCGGGGTTGGGCCGCCCGAGCGCCTGCTGGAAGTCAGCCAGGCTCAGCGCGTGCGTGCGGAGGCGGTCGTAGATGGCGCTGACGTAGAGGCCTCGGACACGGAACGCGGCGAGGATGAAGACGATCCCCATCGCTATCCCGAGCATAGCCACCACCTCCACGCTGGCAGCGCCCAACCGCTGGACCAGGAAGAGGCCCACGCCTGTAAGCACGGCGGCACCCGGCAGGACGGCGTTGTCGAGCAGCAGCTTCAGCTTGGGCGTCACCTGCGCGGGCAGCGCGCTGCCGAGAACGTTCTCGACCGGGTCGTCCAACCCCGTCTGCAGGCCATTGCGGACGATGAAGAGGAACAACGCCGTCGGCAAGATGGGAGCCACGGCGACCGCGGTGAAGCCGACCAAGGTGAAGATCGGCAGCGCCATGATCGCGTTCTTCACGCCAAGCCTGCTCAGGATCCAGGGTGTTACGAAAAGGCTCACAGCGAGCTGCACGACGTAGCTGGCAAGCCAGGCGTTTCCGATCAGGATCGTCAGCGACTGCAGGTTGTTGTGAGTCGCCTGCACGAAGATCACCGCGACGAGGTAGTCCCCGACGCGGCTCGCAATCTGCAGGGCCAACGCGAACAGGACCATTGCCAGCACCAGCCGGCTGCCGGTCACGTACTGAAGCGCTCCCCTGAGCACGGCCGTGACACCGTGCTTCTTGAGCGCGGCCTCCTGGTCGGCGAAGAACTCGTCGGCGTCATCGATGAATGCCGGACGGAAAAGAGTTCGCTCGAGGCCGCGAGACATGAGTGCCGCGGCGAGCGATCCGAAGGCCCAGACGAAGATCAGCGGCTCGGTCGCGTAGACGGCGACCACCGTCGTGGTCACGCCGGCGAGGATATAGCCGATGCTCGAGCCGGCGGCGATCACCGGAAAGATGCGCTTGCCCTCCAGCACGTTGAAATGCTGTGTCACGAAAGTCCAGAACTGGAGCATCAAGAGCTCGAAGGCGACCGAGTACACAACGTAAGCGCTGAACGCCACGGTGGCGTCTTCGCGGACCGCGTATGCGGCGTAGACCATCAGGGCCAGAACTGCGTTACCGACGAGGGTGATGCGGAAGGCGCGGCCGACCCCGAACCTTCGCGTGACGATTCCCTGCAGGGCGACCATCGGCCACACAGCAATCGCGAGCACGATGAAGAACAGCGGGTACGCCTGCGGGCCGGCCTTGTTGAGGAAGATCGACTGCGCAGCGCTGAACCCGGTGTACATCGCCCAACCGAGCACGATCGCGAAGCCCGCCACCTGCAGCGTTCGATTCAGTTCCGTGCGGCGTACGTGTAGGAACTTCGCCACCCATGGCGACATTGCGGCCGGCTGCACGAAGCCCCGACCCTGCATCAGGTCTGCAGCATCAGGTTTGCAGCATCAGGTTTGTTGGACTGCTGCGATCCTTTCCAGCGCGGCGATCCGCTCCTCGATCGGCGGGTGCGAGTCGAAGAGATGGTTGAAGAAGCTCCCGTGGTGCTCCTGTGGGTTGTCGATGCACATCGCGGCGACCGCGTGATTGAACTTGGCCATCGGCTTGTCGTTCAGCGCGATCTTCTTCAGGGCGCTGAGCAAGCCTTGCGGGTTGCGCGTGAGCTCAACTCCGCTGGCGTCGGCGAGCGACTCCCGTTGGCGGGACAGCGCCATCTGCATGATCGGTCCAACGATCACCGCGATGAGACCGAAGATGATCCCGATCGCGAGGATGACGAGCACAGCTCTCTCGTCACGAGTGCGAACACGGAACGCGCCTTGCCAAACGGCGCTCGCGATGAGCGCCGCCATGCCGATCATCGTCGTGACGATCAGGATCAGGCGCACGTCGTAGTTCTTGACGTGGCTCATCTCGTGGGCAAGGAC
>DATNML010000166.1:0-13510 GCA_035602315.1 Candidatus Dormiibacterota bacterium | reverse complement strand
GGTAGTAACGGTCCGATGCGGAGGTGTCGCCGGGTAGCGTGAAGTTCGGCATCGCCGCCATGGCGACGTTGCCGGCGCGGCCGATCCCCGTCTCGAGCATCCCGCCCATCCACACCGGCACGCCGCGCGACATGCAAAGGTCGTGGATCCTGCGCGCCTCCAGGTAGCCGCCGACCCGCCCCGGCTTGATGTTGATGATCCGGCACGCACCCAGCTCGATCGCATCCTCCGCCGCCTGCGCCGAAGTGATCGACTCGTCCAGGCAGATCGGCGTGCGGACCCGCTTCGCCAGCTCCGCATGCGCCAGCATCTGCTCTTCAGGCAGCGGCTGCTCGATGAGCAGCAGGTCGAACTGATCGAGCTGCGCGAGCTGTCTGGCATCCGAAAGCGAATAGGCCGTGTTCGCGTCGACCTGCAGCGGCACGGCGCCGAAGCGCTCTCGCACCGCCCGCACCGGCTCGACGTCCCACCCCGGCTTGATCTTCAGCTTGATCCGCCGGTAGCCCTGGTCGAGGTATCCGCCGACCGTCTTCAACAGCGCTGGAATCGAGGCATGGATGCCGACCGACACTCCGCAGTCGACGGCCGAGCGCGTCGCGCCGAAGTAGTGCGCGAATGATTCGCCACCCGCCCGAAGCTGCGCGTCGAGCACCGCCATCTCGATCGCAGCCTTCGCCATGTGATGTCCGTGCACCGGTCGCAGCACCTCGCCCACGTCCTCTGCCGTGAGGTGTGGCTGAGAAAGCAGCCGAGGCAACAGGTGATGGATCAGCACATGCTGCGCGCCGTCCACGTACTCGGACGAGTACGTCGGTTCCTCGCTCGCCACGCACTCGCCCCAGCCTTCCCCATCCGTTGTGATCGCCTTCAAGAGCAGCACGTCTCGCTCCGTCTGCACGCCGAACGATGTCTCGAAGGGCGCCACCAGCGAGAGGTGGATGCGGCGCAGCTCCACAGATTCGAGGTTCACGCGCTAAGGCTATCCAGCAGGGCCGCCTCCTCGTCGCTCAGCTCGAGGTCGCTCGCCGCCACGTTCTCCTCCAGCTGTTTCACGCTCGACGCGCCCGGTATCGCCACGACATTTGGCTTGCGGATCAGCCACGCCAGCGACACCTGTGCACGCGTGGCGCCATGCCGAGTCCCGATCTCGCCGAGCGCATCGATCAGCGGCGACAGGCGAGCGCGCGACTCGGCGCTGAATTCCCGCCGCACGCGTCGCAAGTTCGTCGGCGTCGCCTGCTGGTACTTGCCCGACAGCAGCCCCTGTCCGAGCGGGCTGTAGGCGATGACGATCCGACCCTTCTCCTGGGCCCAGGGCACGAGGCCGCGTTCCGGTTCGCGGTGGACCAGGCTGAAAAGCACCTGGTTCGAGAGCACCGGCCCGCCCAACGCCTGCTCGGCCTCCTGCCACTGCTGCAGCGAGAAGTTGCTGACGCCCACGTGTCGCACCAGGCCGGCTTCCACCAGACGCCTCATCCGCGGCATCGTCGACCGGGCCGGAAACAGCGGGCTCGGCCAGTGCTGCTGGTAGAGGTCGATTTGATCCACCCCGAGCCGCCGGGCGCTGCCCCGGGCGCGCCACCCGATCATGAAAGGCAGGCCGATGGGAAAGATCTTGGTGGCGAGGAAAACTCTCTCCCGGCGGCCGCGAATCGCCTCACCCACGATCCGTTCGGAGCGCCCGAACCCGTAGAACTCGGCCGTGTCGACCAGGTTCACGCCCAGCTCCAGCGCGCGCCGCACGATGTCGCCGGCCACCTTGCCTGCGTACACCGGCCCGTAGCCCCATTCCCGCGAGCCGAACTGCCACGTGCCCAGCCCGATCGCGGAAACTCGAGCGCCACCGGCTTCGACGAATTTCATGACGTAAGTCTGTCGTACACCATTTGCGACCACGACTCCATCTCGAGGTAGTGGATGCGCATCTCGTCCAGCGTCAGGAGCTCGCCGGCCAGCTTCGTGGTTTCGCGGATCGCGATGTTTGGTGAGTCCCCGTCGACGAGGAAGACAACACCGAGGTGCACCTTGGACACCGGGGCCGACTCGTCGTTCAGCAGCCCGATCAGGTGAGCTTCGAAGCGGCCGTCGTAAACCACCTCCTCGCTCCACTCTCGCTTCAGCCCGTCCAGGATCGGGTCGCCCGCTTCGAGGTCTCCAGGGTTGATGTGGCCGCCAATGCCGAGCGAGTACTGCTTGCGCAGCCTCTTCTCAGACGAAGCGCGCAGGCGATGCGTCAGGAAGTACTTCCCGTCGTGCCGGAACACGACGTACGGGATGATCTGCTGGAAGTTGGGATCGTCCTCCACCTCGGCGCGCGGCTTGAAGAAGTGGCGTTCGCGGATCACCGCCTGATGACGTTCGAGGTCCTTGCTTACGAAGCCATGCCAGGCGCCGTCGGGGAAGATGTCCTCCCGCTTCACGCACAGCACCTGCTCGGAGCTGGTCAACGGCTCACACCATCCGGACCAGGCCGCGGCCGAACACCACCACCAGCTCCGCCGTGCGGTCGATGTCTTCTTCGCGGACAGGGAGAAAATAGATCCACGCGGCGCGCTCGGTCGAGGTAGTGATCATCGTGCGCGCGGAGTCGGCGCTCGGGTTGCCGCATGGCCCCTCCGCGTCGGCGACGCAGATCCGGCCCGCCACGTTGACATGTTCCTTGCCGATGCCCGTGTATCCCTCACCCTCGGCGCCGAGCCGGATCACGAGCTCATCGCCTTTCACCTTGTCGAGGTCGTAGAGCCCGACCGGCACCTGCAGCTGGACCGACAGCGCGTTGGCGACGTCGACCAGCGAGTTGATGCGTGGCAGCGGCTCGCCCTTCTTGAGACGGCGCAGCAGCGCCTCCGACGACGGCCGGACTCGGGTCGGGTCGAGCCCGAAGCGCCGGTACAGCTCGCGAGCGCGCCCGGCCGCGGGAACCTCACCCGACTTCGCCACCTGGATGGTTCGGGCAACCTCAAGCTCGAAATCGTCGCGTGGAGCCGTCACCTCGAGCTCATAAAGCTCGAGCGTCACCGGCTCGACGTCGATGTCGCACCGGACCTTCAGCACAGGTACTCGAGGTGGTCGAAAAACTCGGGGTACGAGATCTCGACGCATTCGGCGCCATCGATTTCGGTCTTGCCAAGCGCGATCAGCCCCGCGACCGCCAGCGCCATCGCTACTCGGTGATCGCCGTGGGCGCTTACGCGCGCGCCCTCGAGATCACGCGGCCCGTTGATCACCCAACCGTCTTCGACGGCCGTGATGTCGGCGCCCATCGCCGCCAGCCCTTCCTCCATGGCCTCGATCCGGTTCGACTCCTTGACGCGCAGCTCGGCCGCGCCCGAGATCACGCTCCGGCCAGGAATCTGTGTCGCGGCCACCGCAAGCACTGGCAGCTCGTCGATCATCTCGGCCGCCGTGTCATTGCCAATCTGAATCGAGCGCAGGCCCGCACCGGAGGTTGCTTCAAGGTCGGCAACAGGCTCTCCACCCACGAAACGCGAATTGGAGAACTTGACCTTGAAACCGCTGCCCAGCAGCAGGTTGATGAAGGCGGTCCGCGTCGGATTTACGCCAACGCCCTCCAGCCGTACGCGCGAACCCTGGATCAGCCCTGCGGCGACGAGCCAGAAGGCCGATGCGCTCAGGTCGCCGGGGACTTCGAGGTCAAGCGGCTCGAGCCGGCTCACGGGATCGACCTGGACCCTCAGCCCGTCCACCGCCACGGTCGCGCCCATCGCGCGCAGCATCAGCTCGGTGTGGTCCCGCGATTTCACTGGCTCAATGACTGACGTCACCCCGCCGGCGAACAGGCCGGCGATGAGGACGGCCGACTTCACCTGCGCGCTCGGCACTGGCATGGTGTAGCTGATGCCGTGCAGCGGCGTCTCGCCTCCGACGCGCAGAGGCGGCCAGCTCGCACGGGCGCCCATCTCGCGCAGCGGCGCGATGACGCGGTCCATCGGCCGGCGCGACAGCGACTCGTCGCCTATCAACTCGCTCTCGAATTCCTGCGCGGCGAGCAGACCGGCCAGCAGACGCATCGTGGTGCCCGAGTTCCCGCAGTCGAGCGGGCCGGATGCCCGCCGCAGCCCGCGCAGCCCGCATCCCTCGAGCATTGATCCATCGAAGTCGGCCCCCAGCTCCCTCAAGCATCCGATCGTCGACTGGACGTCAGCGCCGGGCGAGAGTCCTCGCAGGCTGCTGCGTCCTGATGCGATGGAGCCCAGGATCACCGCGCGGTGCGAGATCGACTTGTCTCCAGGAACGCGGATCTCGCCTTCGAGCCGGCGCGATGGACGAACGGTCGCGATCACGCATCGAATGATGCCGGAATCATCCGCACGGCCCGGCGACTGTCACCGGGTGGTCCGAAAAACTGGCCATGAGCTCGAGGCCGGCCGCGGCGGTGTAACGAAAGATCGACCAGGTGCGCGTCGTGTCGGCGCTGCTGAACCAGACCGCACCGCCGTCGACAGCAACCGGGGCGTACGGCCGAGGTCCGTCTGTAGGACCGGACCAGATCTTGATCGCGCCTCCTGGCGCATGCACTCGCCACATCACCTCGTCCCCCGCCTCGCTCAGGACGAGCGGAGCTCCAGCACCATCGAAGGCCAGCACGAACGACCTCGTGCCGCGTGCGAACCAGGTCGTGGACTGTTTGGTTTTGAGATCCAGGCGAACGATGTCGTTCGGGCCGCCGGCGTCGTCCATGGTGCTGCCTCCGCCCCACGCCGCCCCTGCGCCAAAGGTCCAGCTCCTGCTGTCACTCGTCAGCTGCTCCGCCACGCCACCGGTAAGCGGCAGCTTCCACAGCCCTCGACCAAAGGCCATCAACCCGTACGCCGCGGTGTCGACATACTCGATGCGCATCAGGTAGACGGCGTCCGGAGCCAGGCCGACAAACCGCCACGGACCGCCCTCCGCAAGCTGGGTGTCGCGTTTTGTCCTCACCTCGACGAGGTGAACCCGGCTCCTGGTCTGGTCGCCGTCGACATATCCATAGCTCGCGCCGTCGCTGGAGAGCGCCGGTGGACCCCACGGCACCCAGCGCGCCAGCTGCTTGTCGTAGTACATCCCGTCTCCGGCGCCGGGATCCGGGCTGAAAGTCAGGCCAGGTAGGGTGAGGAAGCCGGGCGTCTGTGGACCGCTGCCCTGGCCAGGTGAGCCGGATATGACCGCGAGGCGACATGACGAGGGCGAAGGCGTCGCCGCCGCGGAAACCGGCGGCTGCGCCGAGCAAGCAACCAACAGGAGTGCGAGCACCGCCAGCCGCCTCATGACCGGTTAACGAGTGCTGCTCAACTCTCGTTCCGGTTCTTCGCCCACCGCTCGCGGACCGCGCGCGCCTCTTCGAACAGCTCAACCAGGCGCGGATCGTCCGCTTCCAGGTGGCGGCGCAGCCGCGCCAGCTCTGCGCTGATCGCGTCGAGCTGCTCCAGCAGGTTCACCCGGTTCGTGCGCGTGACCGCGCCATATAGCTCCGGGTCTCCGGCCGCGAGCCGGCTCATGTCGCGAAAGCCTCCGGCCGCCAACCGCGACGCCTCCGGCCAGTCGGCGCGGCGCGAAAGCGCGAGGACGTAGCCGACCGAGAGCAGGAAGGCGGCGTGGCTGACACCGGCGACCAGTCGGTCGTGCGTTTCCGCATCCATCACCACCAGGTGCGCCCCCACCGCGCTGATCAGCTCGCTCAGCTGCGGCTCATCGCGCGTCACCACCCAGGGCGCCTCCCTGAACACCGACGCGTCGGCGGCGTCGATGCCCGACATCTCCTTGCCGCACATCGGGTGGCCGCCGACGAGGTCGATGCCCGCCGCCGACGCCCACCCCATCACGTCCGCCTTGGTGCTGGCCATGTCGGTCACGACCTTTCCGTCCGTCCTGCCTCGAAGCTGGGCGAAGACCTCGCGCATCGCTCGGATCGGTGCGCCGATGACGATGACGTCGGCCATGTCGGCGACGCTCGTGTCCGCGCTCGCGCTCGCGACGATCCCCCGGTCGAGTGCCTTGCGCAGCGTCATCGGGTCGATGTCGCTGCCGACGATCACGGTGTCGGGGCGCGCCTGCTTGAGGGCGAGCGCGAAGGAGGAGCCCATGAGACCGAGACCGATCACCGCGACTGTCGGCATCGACCTAGGCGAGCTGTTTCGCCATCGCGCTCAACATGCGCCGGAGGTCGGCCATCAGTCGATCGAAGGCCTCGAAGTCGAGCGACTGCGCGCCGTCCGACAGCGCCTGGTTGGGCGTCGGGTGCACCTCCACGATCAGGCCGTGAGCGCCGGCGGCCACCGCGGCAAGAGACATCGGCCGCACCAGCGACCATTTGCCCGTCGCCTGCGACGGGTCGACGACGACCGGCAGGTGCGACAGCTCACGCGTCAGCGGCACTGCGTTCAGGTCGAGCGTGAAACGCGTCGACGTCTCGAACGTCCGGATGCCGCGCTCGCAGAGGATGACGTCGCGGTTGCCCTGCGACAGGATGTACTCCGCCGCCAGCAGCCACTCCTCGATGGTCGACGACATGCCTCGCTTGAGCAGCACCGGCTTTCCGGAACGCCCCGCCTCCTGCAGCAGCGCGTAGTTCTGCATGTTGCGGGTGCCGAGCTGAAGGATGTCCGCATACCGCGCGACGAGCTCAACGTCCCCCGGAGCGACGACCTCAGTCACGACTTTCAGCCCGGTCTCGGCGCGCGCGGTCGCCATCATCTTCAGGCCCGCTTCGCCGAGCCCCTGGAACGAGTACGGAGAGGTGCGGGGCTTGAACGCGCCACCCCGCAGCACGCGGGCTCCCTGCGCGGCCACGTGCCGTGCGGTCTCGAGGAGCATCTCCTCGCCTTCGACCGAACATGGCCCGGCCATCATGACGACCTCGTCGCCGCCGATCTTCACGCCTCCCACGTCGACCACCGTGTTGAGCGGCCTGAACTCGCGGCTGGCGAGCTTGAACGGCTTGGTGATGGGGATGATCTCGTGGATGCCGCCCAGGTGGGAGAACGCGTCCTTGTACGCGTAGGCGTTGCCGCCGATCACACCGACGAGCGTGCGCTCTTCGCCTTTCGACAGCTCGGTCTTGAGGCCGATCTCGTGCACGCGGTCAACTACCGCATCGATCTCTGCCTTCGTCGCCGCGTGCGCCATGACGATGATCAAAGGACCATCGTCCCGCGCAGGTGGTCAAGGTCGGCCTTGATCGCCTCCGCCCCACGCATGTAGGCGAAGCGAATCGAAGTCTGCGGCCGCGGCGTGTTGTACAGGAGCAGGACGCGGATGCACATCGGCACGCCGCGTGGGTTCGGCAGCCGCACGTTCATGTCGTGGCCGCACAACAGCGGTACGTCGAGCCAGCCGAGCTTGCGAGCGGCGTAGGCCGGGTACTCGGCGGTGAGGTCCTGCGTGGTCGTGAAGTAGCAGAAGCAGATCTCGGCAGGGTCCAGGTCGTTGATGCTGACCAGCTCGCGCAGCAGCTCCTCGGTCGCCTCTGTGATTGAGTCGGCCGTGTTCGTGTCCGCGGTCGTCGCTCCCCGGATGCCTCTCACCGGCATGCCTTCAGAAGCTCCTTCACGAGCACGACCGGATCTTTGCCCTGATCGATCTCGTTCACGATCGCGCTGCCCACCACGGCCGCGTCTGCGACGCCGCGCATCGCCTTCATGTGCTCCGGCCTCGAGATGCCAAAGCCCGCGGCGACCGGCAGGTTCGTGTGGCGCCGCACAAGCGCAAACAACTCTTTCATTCCTTCCGGCAACTCCTTCCTCGCGCCCGTGATTCCTGTCACGGTCACGCAGTAGACGAAGCCGCTCGAATGCTCGCAGATCGACGCGACCCGATCCTCGGCCGTGGTCGGCGCGACCATGAAGATGGTGTCGAGCGACGCGGCCCGCATCCACCCGGCCACCGGCTCCGACTCTTCGACCGGCATGTCCGGCACGATGACTCCGGCAACACCTGCCTGCGCTGCCTCGGCCGCGAAACGACGCGGGTCGTGGGACAGGATCGGGTTGATGTAGGTCATCAGGACCACGGGCACGCCCTCGCCGGCGATCGCGCCGGCGACCTCCAGCGCTCCGGCCACGTTCATGCCATGCTCGAGCGCCACCTGGCCCGCATGCTGGATCACAGGGCCGTCGGCGAGCGGGTCGGAGAACGGGATGCCGATCTCCAGCGCGGCGATGCCTGAGCCGGCGAGGCGCTTCCCCACCTCGATCGAGCGCTTCTTGTTCGGATGCCCGGCCATCATGTAGGCGACCAGCTTCAGGTCACCCTTTGCGCGCAAAACCTCTTCGAGGCGAGTAGCTTCAGCCACCATCACAGGGGCCCCCGCCAAGTCACGGCGAAGCCTCGGACTTCGCGGGGATTTCGACCGAGTCCATGTCCTTGTCACCCCGGCCCGACAAACACACCAGCAGCCGGCCGCCCGGACCCATCTCGCGAGCCAGCTCGCCCGCGTGGAAGAGCGCGTGGGCGGGTTCGAGCGCCGGCATGATGCCCTCGAGACGCGTGCAGAGCTTGAAGGCGGCGAGCGCGTCCCTGTCCGTTACGGCGACGTAGTCGACCCGCTTGCTGTCGTGAAGAAACGAATGCTCAGGACCGACGCCCGGGTAGTCGAGCCCCGCCGAGATGGAGTGCGTCGGCATCACCTGGCCGTCGCCGTCCTGCAGCAGGTAGGAGTAGCTGCCGTGCAGCACGCCCGGCCGCCCGCCGACCAGCGAGGCCGCATGCTGGCCGGTCTTGACGCCTTTGCCCGCGGCCTCAACCCCGACCAGCACGACCTCTTTGTCTTCGAGGAAGGCGGTGAAGATGCCGATCGCGTTGGACCCGCCGCCGACGCAGGCGACCACGACGTCGGGCAGCTTGCCGTCAACCGATAGGTACTGCTCGCGCGCCTCGTCGCCGATCACGCGCTGAAGGTCTCGCACCATCTCGGGATACGGGTGAGGCCCGACGACCGAGCCGATGATGTAGTGGGTTGTGCGCACGTTGGTCACCCAGTCGCGGATCGCCTCGGACGTCGCGTCTTTCAATGTCTTGGTACCGCTGGTCACTTCGACGACCTCGGCGCCGAGAAGCTTCATGCGCCGCACGTTCATCGACTGGCGGCGCATGTCCTCGCTGCCCATGTAGACGGTGCACTCGAGCCCGAACTTCGCGGACACGGTCGCCGCGGCAACACCGTGCTGGCCCGCCCCGGTCTCCGCGATCACGCGCTGCTTGCCCATGCGCACCGCCAGCAGCGCCTGCCCGACCGCGTTGTTTAGTTTGTGCGCGCCGGTATGGCACAGGTCCTCGCGCTTGAGATGGATGTGCGCGCCGCCGAAGTGCTCGCTCAGGCGCGTCGCGGCGTACAGCGGCGTGGGGCGGCCGACAAAAGCATGCCGGTGACCGGCGAGCTCGAGCTGGAACTGGGTGTCGGCCTTGGCCTCGTGCCACATGTCCTCGAGCTCTTTGAGCGCGCCCATCAATGTCTCGGGCACGTACTGTCCGCCGTAGGCGCCGAACCGGCCGTCGACCGGGTGCGTGAGGGCAGCGCGCTGCATCAGCTCAACACCTCGGCCAGCCTCACCGCGTGCACGAACGCGCGGACCTTGTCCGGGTCCTTGACCCGAATTGAGGCCTCGACTCCGCTGGAAACGTCGACTCCATAGGGCTTGAAGCCGCTCACGACCTTGCCCACGTTACCCGGTTCAAGTCCGCCGGCGATGAATACGCGGCGCGTCGACAGCAGCGGGCGCGCCAGCTCCCAGTCCCACGTCCGACCCGTTCCGCCACGCTGGTCGGCGGACCAGGAGTCGAGCATGATCGGGTCGGGCCAGCCGTCCGCGCCCAGGATCTCTCCGTCATTTACCTTGAGCACCTTGATCACCGGCCTGCCGGCCTCGAATCCCCGCGGTTCGGAGCCATGCAGCTGCAGCAGGTCCAGGCCGGTGAAATCCGCGATCTGGCGCACCTCATCTTCGGACTGGTTGATGAAGACCCCGACGATCTTGGGCCGGACACTGAGCCCGTCGATGATGGCCTTCGCCTCTTCGGGCGTGACACGCCGCTGCGACGAGCAGAAGTGGAAGCCCAGCAGGTCGGCGCCCGATTCCGCGGCCATCGCGGCGTCCGCCGCGCTGCAGAGGCCGCAGATCTTCACGCGGACCATGCCGTCAGCTCCCTGATCCGCTGCGCGGGGTCGTCCGCGCGCATCAACGCTTCACCGACCAGGATCGCGTTCGCCCCCGCCTCGTAAACCCTCCGTGCGTCGTCAGGGGTGCGGATGCCGCTTTCGGCCACCACCACAACATTCGTCGGAATCAGCTTGCGCAGTCGCTCCGTCAGGGCGAGGTCGACCGCGAACGTGCGTAGGTCCCGATGGTTCACGCCAATCAGCTGGGCGCCGGCTTCCAGGGCGATCAGCGTCTCGGGCTCATCGTGGACCTCGACCAGCGCGGCGATCCCACGGCTGCGCGCCACCGCCAGCAGGTCGACGAATTGCGCCCGCTCGAGCGCGGCCACGATCAATAGCACCGCATCGGCGCCGGCGGCCCTGGCCTCGGCGATCTCGAAGGGGTCGGTGACGAAGTCCTTGCGCAGGATGGGCAGGCTGGTCGCCGCACGCGCGGCCATCATGTGTTCCGGCCGCCCGCCGAACCCCGCCATGTGGGTGAGCACCGAGATCGCCGCCGCACCGCCATCGGTGTAGACGTGAGCGAGGTCGGCCGGCCGGTATTCCTCGGCCAGGACTCCCATGGTCGGCGTGCGCTGCTTCATCTCGGCGATCACCGCCAGCCCAGGGCGCCGCAGCGCGCCCGCGAAGTCCTTGGGCGTGTACAGGGCCACCGACCGCTCGAACTGGTCCTGCCCAACCAGCGCGCGGCGCCGCTGAAGATCCTGCCGGGCTTCCACGACGAGGCGGGCCAGGAGATCGGTCTTCTCTTGAGTCACTCCTGGGAGATTTTCGCCCACCGCTCGAGCACTTGGCCGGCGCGGCCCGAATCGAGCGCCTCGGCTGCATGGCCCAGGCCATCTTTCCAGGTCGTGGCGATTCCAGCGGCTCGAAGCGCCGCGGCGGAGTTCAGCAGCACCGCGTCTCGGCGCGGCCCCTTCGCCCCCTGGAGCACCTCGCGCGCGATGCGGGCGTTCTCCTCAGGACCTCCGCCCCGCATCGATTCGACGGGAGCCGTCGCCAGGCCGAGCTCGCGCGGATCGAGCTGGTATTCCTTGCGCTCCCCATCGATCTCGATCACGGCAGACGGCCCACTGACAGACAGCTCGTCCATCCCGTCGCCGGCATGAAAGACGATCGCCCGCTCGACTCCGAGGCGAATCAGCACGTCGGCCATCTTGCCGGCCATCGAGCCGTCCGCCACGCCTAGCGCCTGGTACTTCGCGCGCGCCGGGTTGCACAGGGGACCGAGCACGTTGAAGACCGTGCGCAGCGCCAGCTCGCGGCGCGGGACGCCGGCGAACCGGAACGAGGGGTGGAAGACCGGGGCGAACATGAAACCGATCCCGCCCTCCTCGATGCAGTGCGCCACGCCTTCGGGGCCCAGGTCGATCTTCACGCCGAGCTGCTCCAGGACGTCGGCCGAGCCACACATCGAGGATGCGGCGCGGTTGCCGTGCTTGGCCACTTTGGCGCCGCATGCGGCGGCCACGATCGCGGCAAGCGTCGAGATGTTGAAGGTCGCGAGGCCGTCGCCGCCCGTACCGCACGTGTCGAGCAGAGCACCATCGACCTCGATCGGCGTCGCCATCGCGCGAGCGGCGCGTGCGAAACCCGTGATTTCGTCCGGAGTCTCGCCCTTCATGCGCAGAGCCACGAGGAAGCCCGCGATCTGGACCGGTGTCGCGTTGCCCCGCATGATCTCCTCGAAGGCGGATGCGGCCTCGTTCTCCGTCAGCGACTCGCATCTGACCAACTTGGCGATCGACTCGATCACGACTTCTTCTCCGCCCGCCGCACGAAGTTGCCGAGGATCTTCTTGCCTTCTTTCGTCAGCACGGACTCGGGATGGAACTGCACGCCGTACGTCGGGTACCTGGCGTGGCGCAGCCCCATCACGGTCCCGTCCTGAGTCCAGGCTGTGACGACCAGCTCTTCGGGCACCGAGTCCCGTTCGACGATCAGCGAGTGGTACCGCGTCGCCTCGAAAGGATCGGTGACTCCCGCGAGCACGCCTGAGTTGTCGTGCCTGATCCACGAGGTCTTCCCGTGGGCGGGCTCGTTGCGCACCACTCGGCCGCCGAACGCCTGGCCAAGGCATTGATGTCCGAGGCAGACGCCGAGGATGGCGATCTTGCCGGTCAGCTCGCGGATCGCCTGGGTCGAAACGCCGGCGTCGTCAGGGGTCCCCGGCCCCGGCGAGATGACGATGCCATCGAACGCGCTCAGCTCTTCGACCGTCACCTCGTCGTTGCGGAACACGCGCGGTTCCGCGCCGAGCTCCGCGAGGTACTGCACAAGGTTGTACGTGAAGGAGTCGTAGTTGTCGACGACCCCGATCACGACATCTCCTCCGCCATCTCGATCGCCTTGAACATCGCTCCCGCCTTCTCGAGCGTCTCTTCGAACTCGCGCTCCGGCCGCGAATCGGCGACGACACCCGCGCCGGCCTGCACGTAGGCGACACCTTCCGCCACCACCACCGTGCGCAGGGTGATCGCCATGTCGAGGTTGCCGCCAAAGCTCACGTAGCCGAGCGACCCGGCATAAACGCCTCGCTGGTCGGGCTCAAGCTCGGCGATCACTTCCATGGCCCGAATCTTCGGGGCGCCGGAGACCGTGCCGGCCGGGAATGCCGCGCGCAGAGCGTCGAGCGAAGAGCATCCGTCGCGCAGCTCTCCGGTGACGGTGGAGGAGATGTGCATGACGTGCGAGTAGCGCTCGACCTCCATCAGCCGGTCGACGTTGACGGTGCCGGGGCGGGCGACGCGGCCCACGTCATTGCGGCCGAGGTCGACCAGCATCACGTGCTCCGCGCGCTCCTTGAGGTCGCTCAGCAATTCCTTCTCGAGCCTCACATCCTCGTCCGGGTCGGCGCCGCGCCGTCGCGTTCCAGCCAGCGGTCGCGTCTCGACGCGCCGGCCCTCGACTTGCACGAGCTTTTCCGGAGACGTGCCCACGACATGGCGGTCGCCGCCAAGGGAGAGGAAGAACATGTACGGCGACGGGTTGATCGCGCGCAGGCACCGGTACACGTCGAACGCGCTCGCCTCGAGCGGCTTGCTGAAACGTTGCGACACGACGATTTGGAAGGCGTCGCCCGCGAGGATGTGCTCCTTCGCGGCGTCGACCATGGCGTGGTACTGGCCCGGCGTGACGTTGGACTCCCAGCGCGTCCCGTCGGCGCCGCGTGCGTAAGAGGACACCTGGTCCGACGCGAGGCGCTGCTCCATCTCGTCGATGCGCTCCACCGCAGAGTCGTAATCCTCGCGGTCCGGCCGGTGGATGGTCAGGAGCTTGAGCCGGCGTGTCACGTGGTCGAAGACCGCCAGGTCCTCGGCGCGCAGGAAGCCGGTTTCCGGCATCGGCGGCGGCGCG
>DATNML010000165.1:0-2743 GCA_035602315.1 Candidatus Dormiibacterota bacterium | reverse complement strand
AGCAAGCCCAATCCGAGCAATCCGTTGACGATGGCGAAGCCGAGATTGACGATTCCGTAACCCCATGCCAGTGTGCGCTGCTGCTCCGGACCGGTGATAGCGAAGCCGACCGAGACCAGGCAGATGACCAAACCGAGCGCGGCCAGCACGAACAGCGCGTAGCCGATGCGCCGCATCCAGATGGGCTTGGCGGCGTTCAGTCGCGGACTCGAGCGACCGACAGCCCGTCGCGGATCGGAATCAACACACTTTCCAGGCGCGGGTGCTTCGCCACCCATTCGTTGTACTCGGCTACGTTCCGTGCCTGCTGCGTCTTGGGCTTGATCACCTCGCCCTGCCGCAGCGCGTTATCGGCCATGAGCAGCGCTCCGCCGTCCAGCCGCTCGAGACACAGCTCGGCCACGCGGCGTGTCACTGCCTCGGAAGGGAAGGAGTTCAGCAGGTCGATAAAGCATGCGTCGAAGCGCGAGTCCAGCTTTTCGAGCCCGCCCACGGCGTCCTGTTCCAGCACCATGGCGCGCTTGCCAAGACCTGCGTCCGAAAAGTTGGCGCGCGCCCGCTCGGCCCGCGCGTGATCCACCTCGAAGGTCATCAGCTGGCCGTCGCCCGAGCCGTGCAGCAGCCAGATGCCGCTGTAGCCGATGGCGGTGCCCAGCTCGAGCACCCGCTTGGCGCGGGCGATCTTGACCAGGAGCATGAGCAGCGCTCCCTCGTGCGCGTCGACGATCGGGATGTTTTCGCGGTGCGCCTCTTCCTCTATCCGAGCGAGGACCGGGTCGCGGGGCGGCAACAGTCCATCCATGTACGCCTGCAGCTGGTCGGTGACCTCAACAGTTCTCATCGCACCGCTAATCCTGCAACAGCGATGTGAGCAGCGGCTGGAGGGTCACGATGTAATCCGACATAAGGTCGACGGCGCTGTCCACGACGCGCTCATCGAGCTGCGGGGCCGCCAGCGTCTCGTACAGACGGGACCAGCCGCGGTCCCACGGCTCGAGCTCAGCGTGCGGCAGCTGCGCCTTGACCTCGATCATCCGGACGCGAAAGAAATCGAATGCCTCCTGGTTCTGCTGGGCCGACCCCTCGAAGTGGAGGCCGATCTCGAGGCGGCCCGCACCGGTGTGGTGCCACGCTTCGTAATGGAACTCGGGCCGGCCGTAGTGGAGCTTCATAAGGCGGCCTCGGCCTCGGGCGCTGTTGAACGCCCGCAGCGTGGCCGGCAGCTTCGCTTTCAGCCCCTTGCGCAGCCCGCCGAAAAAGTCCGACGGACCGAGTACGAGCGCGCTAGCCAACCAGCCGAATATATCTCGTAACCTTGCAGTACCAGTGGGCTATGTACCGATGGTCACCGAGAACGAAGGCGGCAACCGCGAGCGAACGTTCGACATCTACTCGCGGCTGCTGAAGGACCGCATCATCCTGATCGGCCGGCCGATCGACGACGTCGTGGCCAACCTCGTCGTCGCGCAGCTCATGTACCTGGCCGCCGACGACCCGGAGAAGGAGATCCAGATCTACGTCAACTCGCCAGGCGGCTCCGTCAGCTCCGGTTTCGCGATCTACGACACGATGCAGTACGTCCAGGCGCCGATCTCCACCGTGTGCATCGGCCGCGCGGCGAGCTTTGGCACCGTGGTGTTGATGGCCGGCAAGAAAGGCCGCAGGTTCTCGCTTCCGAGCTCGAACATTCACATGCACCAACCGCTGATCGGTGGTCGTGGTCTCCAGGGTCAGGCCAGCGACCTCGACATCCACGCGCGCGAGATCATCCGCATCAGGTCAGTGCTGAACGAGCTCATCGCCAAGCACACAGGCCAGCCGCTCGAGCGAGTCGAGCGTGACACGGACAGGGACTACTTCCTGACGCCGCAGGAAGCGGTCGACTACGGGTTGATCGACGGGATCATCCAGCAGACGCCGGCGCCGGTCCTGGCCGCCACCCGGGCATAATCCCGCCGGCGCGAAGGCATACCCAGCCCATCACGAGCACGCCCACCACCGCGGGAACCGGCGCGGGCAGGAGGGCCGCGACCGCCGCGCCGGCTGAGAGCAGCAGCCAGTCGTACCACGCAGCCTGACCCCAGAGCCCGAGCGCGACCGCGACCAGCACGAGGTCGGCGGGCAGCGCGTGCGGCGCCGCCAGCACGCCGCCCGCAACGATGACGGCTGCAGCCGATCTGAGATCGGCGCGAACGCGCCAGGCCAGACCGACCACAGCGACCAGGGTGATCGACACCAGTCCGGCCTCAGCAAACGCCTGCCCTCCGGCGGGAAGCAGCGTTCCGAAATGGGCGAAGTCGACCTCGCGGCTGCCCGGCTGTACGGTGCTGCCTGCAGCCTTCAACCAGTCGACCACCCAATGCGGGTTGAGCGCCATCGTCGACAGCAGCAAGACCAGGCCGGCGGCGGCCCAGCCCACGAGGACCCGCCACATTCGGGCGACCAGCAGGGCCAGCCCGATCGGGAGGACCAGCTGCGGCTTCACCAGCGTCAGCCCGAGTGCAAGGCCGGCGAGATAGGGCTTCGATCGCAGGGCGATCGCGGCCCCGACACCGAGCGCGACCAGCCCGTCCAGCTGGGCGTTGAGCAGCAGGAGCGCAGTCGGCACACCCGCGAACGCGGGCAGCCATTCGGCCGGCGGTCGTGGCCGGACCGCCAGGTAGAGGCCGAAAGCCAAGCAGGCCAGCTCGAAAAGGATCCAGAGCCGGCCGCCGATGTTCGTGCCGAGGACGTCAAACGGCAC
>DATNML010000164.1:0-11532 GCA_035602315.1 Candidatus Dormiibacterota bacterium | reverse complement strand
GCTTGGCTCCGACCAGTTCCTCTACGGCACGGTCGGCGGCGACCAGATGACCGCACGCGTCGACCCTCGCCTCAGCATCGTGCCGGGCGACAGCGTCAAGCTCGGACTCGACACCCGGACCTTGCATTTCTTCGAGGCCGAGAGCGAACAAGCGCTTCTCTAGAGAGATCCCCTCCCCCCTTCAGGGGAGAGGGCCAGGGAGAGGGGCGCGAAATGGGGATTGAGCGGATCCGGGCGATCCAGGACTTCGATCGCGCGCGTGCGCGGGCGTTCCGGCGTTCCCTCGCCTCGATCCTCACCGGGCGCGCGACGCGGCTGCGGTCGATCGAGCCGCTGCTCCGGGCCGCGGGACTCGAGGGTCGCGCCTTCGGCGGTGTCCGGGAAATCCCGGTCGATCGCATCGTCGGCTCGGTGGCGACCGAAGGGAAGGCCAGCGACTTCGACCCCGAGTTCCTCCCGGTCAACCGTCGCATGCGGGAACGGTGGACCCGAATCTACCTCGCGATGGTCGAGGGCGACGAGCTGCCTCCGATCGACGTCTACAAGGTCGACGGCAACTACTACGTGATCGACGGCCACCATCGCGTTTCGGTGGCCAGAAACCTGGGGCGCCCGACCATCAATGCGCGCGTCATCGACATCAAGACCCGCGCTCCTCTTGACCCAGACGTCGACCCGGAGAAGCTGCTTCGTGCGGCCGAGTACGCGGCCTTTCTGGAGGCCACGCAGCTCCACCGTTCGCGGCCTCAAGCTCGTCTCGAGTGCAGCCGGCTGGGCCGCTACGACGTGATCCTCACGCATATCCTCGGTCACGGCTACTTCATGACCCTCGAGCTGCACCGGCCGGTACCGGTCCAGGAGGCCGCAGCAAGCTGGTACGACCACGTGTATCACCCGATCGCGGAGGCGATCCGCGAACATAGAGTCCTCGATCAACTTCCTGGTTGGACCGAGGCGGACGTCTACGTCGAGGTCACGCGACGCTGGCTGGCGATGAGCGCGAAGGGTGAACCCGCGGGACCCGACCCGGCGATCGAATCCTTGCTGCGAGAGCAGCACCGCACCTGGTGGCAGCGCCGGAGAAACATCCAGATCCCGGAGCGGCGCATCAGGGAACGCCGCGGATGATTGGCATCATCTTCGGTCCGCCGGGCAGCGGGAAGGGCACGCAGGCGGCCCACATCCAACGCGAGTCCCAGCTCAAGCACCTGTCCACCGGCCAGATCCTGCGCGCCGAGGTCGCCCACGGCAGCGAGATCGGCAAGGAGGTAGCTCGGATCATGGCGGCCGGCGACCTGATCCCGGATGATGCCATCGTCAGCATCGTCCGCAAGCGCCTTCCCGAGGCCGAGGCCGGCCGCGGGGTGCTGCTCGACGGCTTCCCTCGCACGCTGGAGCAAGCCCGGGCGCTAGACGAGATGCTGGCCTCAGAAGGCCATCAGGTCGACTTTGTGATCGCCCTCGAGGTGCCGGAAGAGGAGCTGGTCGAACGGATCTTGAACCGGGCGGCAGTCGAGGGCCGGCCGGACGACACGCGGGAGGCGATCGAGGAGCGCATGCGCGAGTATCACAAGCTCACCGAGGCGGTCCTGGACCACTACCGCAAGCTGGGAGTGCCGGTGAAAGTCGTCGATGGGACGGGCGATCCGGACGCCGTTTTCGAGCGCATCCGGGGGGCCATGGGCATATCCTCTCGGTAGTTGGGTAGGACGGTGGCGAGAAAAGCGAGCGAATCGGACCTGGGCCCGTCGATGAAGCCGATGGAAGCCAACGGCGACGGTCCGGTGCGCCTGGACGACCCCGACACCGAGCCGCGGACCGCCGAGCCTCGAATCGCGAGCGCCTTCCCGCCCATCGCCGACTACGCCTTCCTCTCCGACTGCGAGGTCAACTGCCTCATCGCGCCCAGCGGCCGGGTCGAGTGGATGTGCCTGCCGAGGCCTGACAGCCCAAGTGTGTTCGCGGCCAACCTCGACCGCGCCGCGGGCAGCTTCCGATTCGGGCCCACCGGCATACAGGTGCCGGCCGGCCGCCGCTACCTGCCGGGAACGCTGGTGCTGGAGACCACGTGGCGCACGCGGACGGGCTGGCTGATCGTCCGCGATGCGCTGTGCATCGGTCCCTGGTACCACAGCCAGCGGCGATCCGGCACCAACCGCCGGCCGCCGAGCGACTACGAGGCGGAGCACATCCTGCTGCGCACCGCGCGCTGCGTCGTCGGTGACGTCGAGCTGAGCCTCGACTGCCACCCCGTGTTCGATTACGGACGCACCTCCGCCAAATGGGAGTACGCCGGAGCCGGCTACGGAGAGGCGATCGCCAGCGGTGGCGAGTCGGAGGTGCCGCTGCGGCTCGTCACGGACCTCCGAGTGGGATTCGAAGGACCGGGCGCCCACGCGACGAAAACGCTGCGCCAGGGTGAGCGCGCCTACGTCGCCATGGTCTGGCCGCGCTCGCGCCACTCGACCGCCAAGGAGTACTGGGAGGAGCACCCGGCGCCGGCGACGGTCGAGGAGGCTTTCCAGCGGGTCGAGCGGACCGCCGACTACTGGCGCGAGTGGATCAATCGCGGCGAGTTCCCAGAGCATCCGTGGCAGAGCTATCTGCAGCGCAGCGCGCTGACGCTCAAAGGCCTGACGTACAGCCCGACCGGCGCGTTGTTAGCGGCACCGACGACCTCACTGCCCGAGACGATTGGCGGCGAGCGGAACTGGGACTACCGCTACACGTGGATCCGAGATGGGACCTTCATGCTGTGGGGCCTTTACACGCTCGGCTTCGCGCGAGAGGCCAACGACTTCTTCTACTTCATCGCCGACGTGGCGGCAGGCAAGAAAGACCTGCAGATCATGTACGGGATCGGCGGCGAGCACGAGCTCACCGAGAAGACGCTGGACCATCTCAGCGGCTACGACGGGTCGCGGCCGGTGCGAGTCGGGAACGCCGCTTACCAGCAGGTGCAGCACGACGTCTGGGGCGCGGTGCTCGACTCGGTCTACCTGCATACCAAGTCGCGCGACTACCTGCCCGAGGTCGTGTGGCCGATCCTCAAGCGGGCGGTCGAGTGCGCGATCGAGAACTGGAGAAAGCCCGACCGTGGGATCTGGGAGGTGCGCGGCGAGCCACAGCACTTCACGTCCTCGAAGCTGATGTGCTGGGTGGCGCTCGACCGCGGGGCTAGGTTGGCCGAGCTGCACGGCGACCTCGACCTGGCCAACGCCTGGCAGGCGGTGGCGGACGAGATCAAGTCGGACCTCTGCGAGCACGGTGTGGATGAGCGCGGCGTATTCGTCCAGCACTACGGCTCAAAGGCGCTCGACGCATCGGTGCTGCTGATCCCGCTGGTTCGGTTCCTGCCGCCGGAGGATCCGCGCGTTCAGGCCACGGTGCGCGCGATCGACAGCGAGCTGACCGTCGACGGGATGGTGCTGCGCTACCGCACGGAGGAGACCGACGACGGGCTCTCGGGTGAGGAGGGCACGTTCACCATTTGCTCGTTCTGGCTCGTCTCAGCGCTGTGCGAGATCGGTGAGCTGGACCGGGCACGCGAGCTGTGCGAGAAGCTGCTTTCGTACGCGAGCCCGCTGCAGCTCTATGCCGAGGAGATCGACCCACGCAGCGGCCGGCACCTTGGCAACTTCCCACAGGCCTTCTCGCACCTGGCGCTGATCAACGCCGTCATGCACGTGATCCACGCCGAGATGGGGGTGCCTCATAAGTTCGGCGCGGGCGCGACCTCGCCGCAATCCTAGCCAGCGCATCGAGAGCCAGGAACAGCACCAGGGCGACCAATCCGGCCGCACCGATGTACCAGGGCCAGGGTCCCATCACGTCGAGCAACGTGGGAGCCGGCGGCTTGCTCCGCAGATACATGTAGTTCGCGTCCGTGAGCGCGTCGACCGTGCCGACCAACGCGGCGTACACGATCGTGATCGCCGCGACCTTGAGCAGGGCCGACCGGCGCGGATAAAGGTCGAGGCCGAACACGAGCAGCAGCGCGGCCGCGACGACTCCGCCGTGCGCGATGTTGTACTGGAAATACGGATAGGTTGGAAAGTGCTGCGGCAGGTCGGGTGTCAGAAGCGCCTGCAATGTGCCGGTCAGGCCCCAGAAATACGTCAGCTCGACCAGCCACTGCCGCCGGAACCACAACGCGAACGCTGCCACGAAGACGCCGACATCGCAGAGCTGCAGCGGCAGGGACTGTGCCAGCCGGCTGCCCGGCTGGCCACCAGCCAGGAGAAAGATCAACCAGCTCACCTCATCGACGACCAGCACGACCGCCAGCGCCTTGATCCAGGCACCAGGTCGCGTTCGGGCTGCGAGCACGGCGCCGGTCGAGCACAAGGCGATGGCAGCCAGCGCGCCGACGTGTTCGGCCGTGAGCAGCCCGCTCACGTCACTCGCAATCTGAGCCTGGTTCGTCGCACTCGGGCCGGACCCCCAGGCGATGGAAGCCGGAACGGTGCCTCGCGAACCACCGGTAGACCGCCTCCTCCAGCGCGGCCAGCGGCCGGAGCCGGTACGGAGCCGCCAGCAGCGACCAGGGACCTCCGACTTCTCGCATGACGCGGTTGACGGCCGCAGCGCCCTGCGACCTCCGTCCGTCCCGCTCGATGGTCCAAGCCGCGCGATCCGCTTCTTCGCGCGTCAGTCCGTAGCGAGGCAGCACGCCTCGCTTCTGGTTGGCGATGGCCAGCACACGGCCGGCCGGGACGCGCCGGCGGACCCAGCGCGCCATCCGAGTTCAAACGCCTCAAGTCCCGTCGAAGATCAGGACCAGCTCAGGATCGCTCACGCGAGCATCCAGCCCACGAACCCGAGCAGCGCGAAGACGAGCGCGTTTAGATCGCCGTGGACGAGAGCCATCGTGCGCAGGTCGAGTGCCGGGATTGGAAGCACGCGTCCGGCAGCGTAATCGACGCCGAGCAGCATGGGGATGACGACGCCGGCGGCGGAGATCGTGATCAGCCACCGGGCGCGGCCGCGCAGCGCAGGAGCGGCGACGAACGCGGTGAGAGCCGAGGTGGTCAGCACGCCGATCGCCAGGAGCACGGGTCCGATCACATTCAGCGCCGCCACCCCTGTCGCAAATCCGGCAGCGGTCAGCGGCGTGCCGAGGGCGACCAGCAGCCCTGCGCCACCACCGGCCCAACGCGTCCGCACCGACGCGCCGAAAAGAGCGCGGAAGGTGAGCGCCGACATCATCGTCGCCGCGAAGCCGGCGTAGTGGAAATGCACGGCGGCCAGCTCTGGCACCGGCTCGACGAACCCGAGGCCGATGCCGGCGCGCGAGGCCACCAGCCACGCGCCGCCGACGCTCAGCAGCCCCAGCGCTGCGGCGGGCAACAGGTGCAACGGGTGAAGCGAGCGGGCTTCGATCAGCTCGACCAGGCCCGCCACGCCCGCGATCAAGCACACGACGAGCCAGAGCGCGGCGAGGCCGGCCGCTGGCGCGCCTCGAGGCAGGAGGAACGAAGCGATCGCGCCCAGTGCGCCGATCGGCTGGGCGTAGCGAGCAACGCGCAGCACCGCGACCGCATGCCGCCCAGTCAGCGGCGCGAGCCGAAGCCCAAGCGGCACGACCAGGACCGGAGCCAGCAGAAGCAGCAGGTCGACCAGGGAGAGGGGACCGACCACGGCCGGGAAGGCGGCTTGTCCTGCTATGCGGACAATCTAATGGCCACCCAGCCCCTCCGGGGTGTACTACAACGTTCCAGGTTGATTCTTGCACCGTTGGCGCCAAACAAGCGGAATCGGTGCCGCGCAAGCGCGCCGCTGGCGCCAAACGAGCGGAATCCAGCTAGGGCTCCGACCCCGATTCCGGCTTGAGAAACAACGCACCCAGCGGGGGCAGCGTCAGCGTCAGGCTGTGACGGTGCCCATGCATGCTGATCGGAGCCGCCTCGACTCCACCCAGGTTGCCCTGGCCGCTGCCTCCGTACAGCGGGGCGTCGCTGTTCAACAGCTCGAGCCATCGGCCCGCCTCGGGAATCCCGATCTGGTAGTTGTTCCGCGGCACCGGCGTGAAGTTGAAAATCCCGACGACGATGTCCTGCGGCGAGCGGCCGCGCCGGATCAGGCTGACCACGCTCTGGTCGGAGTCGGTGACGTCGATCCACGAGAAACCCGCCGGGTCGAAGTCGAGCTCGTGCAGCGCCTTCTCGTCGCGCATGATCCGGTTCAGGTCCCCAATCCAGAGCCTCATGCCGCCGTGCATCGGCTGCTCCAGCAGGTGCCAGTCGAGGCTCTGGTCGTGGTCCCACTCGCGCCACTGGGCGAACTCGTCGCCCATGAAGAGGAGCTTCTTGCCCGGCTGCGCATACATGTATGCGTAGAGCAGGCGAAGGTTGGCGAACTTCTGCCAGTCGTCGCCGGGCATCTTCGCGATCAGCGACCCCTTGCCATGCACGACCTCGTCATGGGACAGCGGCAGCATGAAGTTCTCGCCGAACGCGTAGAGCATCCGGAAGGTCAGGTTCTGGTGATGGAACTTGCGATGGATCGGCTCCTGCGACATGTAGAAAAGCGTGTCGTGCATCCAGCCCATGTCCCACTTCATGCCGAAACCGAGGCCTCCGAGATAGGTCGGACGTGAGACCAGCGGCCAGGACGTGGACTCTTCGGCGATCGTCTGTACCGCCGGCTGCTCCTTGTACACCTCGATGTTGAAACGCCGCAGGAAGTCGACCGCATCCAGGTTCTCGTTACCGCCGAATTTGTTCGGGATCCACTCTCCCGACTTGCGCGAGTAGTCGAGATAGAGCATCGAAGCGACCGCGTCGACCCTCAGCCCATCGGCGTGGTAGCGGTCGAGCCAGCAGAGGGCGCTGCTGACCAGGAAGCCCCGCACCTCGTTGCGGCCGTAGTTGAAGATCGAGCTGCCCCAGTCGGGATGCACGCCGAGGCGAGGGTCGGCGTGCTCGTACAGGTGCGTCCCGTCGAAGTTCTGCAAACCAAACTCGTCCGCCGGGAAGTGCGACGGGACCCAGTCGAGGATCACGCCGATCCCGTTCTGATGCAGGTAGTCGACCAGGAACATGAAGTCCTGGGGCGTGCCATAGCGGCTGGTCGGCGCGAAGAACCCGGTGACCTGGTATCCCCACGAACCGTAAAAGGGATGCTCCATCACCGGCATGAACTCCACATGCGTGAAGCCCATGCGGCTGACGTAATCGGCGAGCCGCGGCGCCAGCTCGCGGTAGCTCAGCGACCGGTTCTGCTCTTCCGGCACGCGCATCCACGAGCCGAGGTGCATCTCATAGACCGCCCACGGCGCGCCACGGCCGTTGTTGGCGCTCCGGTTGGACATCCACCTCTCGTCGCCCCACTCGTAGCTCAGGTCCCAGACGACGGACGCCTGTCGCGGCGGCTGTTCCGAATAGGCCGCGTAGGGATCCGCCTTGTCGGCCCCGGCCCGCGTCACGCGTGATCGGACGTGGTACTTGTACAGCGCGCCGTGCTTCACGCCGGGGATGAAGCCTTCCCAGATTCCAGACTGCTCGCGCGGAAACAAGCCGTTGGCGGACTTGTCCCAGCCGTTGAAGTCGCCGATCACGCTGACCGAGTCGGCGTTGGGCGCCCACACCGCAAACGACGTGCCCTCCGGATCGGTGGACAGGTGCGCGCCGAGCTTGTCGAAGAGGTGGCTGTGCGTTCCTTCGTTGAAGAGATGCAGGTCAAACGGGCTGAGGAGCGAGCGCGCGATCATGCGGGCGAAACCACCTCCAGAATGCCGCGCAGCGGGATGCGCACCCATTCGGGTCGCATGTTCAGCTCGTAACGCAGCTCGTACAGCGCCTTCTCGAGCAGCATCGTGGTGAGCTGTAGGTCCAGGTCGTCGGCGGTCTGAGGCACGAACGATGCTGTGCCGGCCGCAGCCAGGTAGCTCTTGAGGAAGGCCGCCGAGACGGACGCGACCCAGAATCTGCCCCAGGTCCTCAGGCGGGGGAGCACGTCGGCGGCGATCTGGTCGGACCGCAGCGCTGACTGGCTCGCATAGTCGAACGATCGCAGCATCCCCGCGACGTCCCGTAGGGCGAGCCGCTTGAGGCGCCGCTCGTACAGCGAGCGGGTGGGTTCGCCTTCGAAATCGATGATGACGAAATCGTGGCCCGTGTAGAGGACCTGGCCCAGGTGATAGTCGCCGTGGATGCGGATCCGGGTGGTGGCCTGGCGCCGGCTCAGGAACTTCTTGAAGATGGCGGCGATTCGAGGTTCAAGCTCCAGTACCTGCCGAGCCTCTTCTCGGGCGTCCTGCGGGAGCTTGCTCAGCTGAGTTCGAAGGAGATCAGTCGACCGCAGCGAGAGCCCGCTCATCGATTGATAGATCGACCGCTGGTCCTGCTGCGAGATTCGCTCCGGAGCGAAGGCAGGATCGGTCGGGTCTGACGCCAGCGCCGTGTGCAGCTCGGCGGTGCGCCGGCCGAGCAGCCGTGCGGATTCCAGATAGGCGCCGATGGTCCGGGCGGCGGCCTCAGGCAGGTCGCCCGTGCTCGCCTGCAGGACGTTGCGCGCCAGCGGCGGTGGTTCTGAAACCAGCAGCTCCTGGCCCTGGAAGTACCGGGCGAGCGTGTTGAGGGTGTACTGCCAGGCGTCGCCCTGGTTGGGCACGTAGCCCTGGAGCACGGCCAGGCTTATAGGTTCGCCCGCGTTGCGGCGGTACTCGAGGCTCCCGGCCAGCGGCGCGATCTGCCCGAAGCTTGTTTTTTCAGTTAGAAACCGTCCCACCTCGAGCTCAGGGTTGACGCCTTCCTCGAGTCTCCGAAACACCTTGAGGATCAGACGCTCGCCGAAGACGACCGAGTTGTTGCTCTGCTCGGCGACTGACAGCGCCCCCTCCAGGCGCACCGTCTCCGGTCCACGCAGTCGGAGGAAGGCGCGTGTCGTCGAGCCGATCAGCGTGCCCCGGCCGCCGGCAGCCCGTCGCCGCCTGGCGATCGCGCCGAGCACGGCTTCTGCAAAGGCGGGCGGCCCCAGCGCGTCGTAAATCAGCCCGCGTCCCTCCTCGCCCTGGACGCGCACCCAGGCGATCGCCGAGTACGGCCACCGCTCGAGGATGTGCGGCGCCTCAGCCGCGTTCGCGAACGCGAGCGGCAGCTGGTAGGTGTCTGGTTCGCCTTCGGCGTACGAGATGACGACGGCCGCCAGGTAGGCCCCACCGACAGCCCCTGGCACAGGCACCAGGTCGGAGATTTGGGCCGACTTCAGCTTCCGCGCCTTGCCGGCAAACCAGCGGCGGTGCCGCACGTAGTTCAGGAGCACGGTCTCGAGCCGCTCCTTAGCCGCGCCGGTGAGCGCGCCCTCCCAGCTGCCGACGACGCGGATCTCGGGTAGCGAAGCCGCCGCCAAGGCTCCATCGCTCTGGACCGTCGCCGCCTGGCGGGGCTGAAGCGAGAACCAGTAGAAGGAGTGGGGGCCGAGCGTCAGGAAATAAGGCGCATCTCCCACGACCGGCATCTCGTTGCTGCTGAAGAGCTCGACCGGTACAAGGCCCTTCCACTTGCTGAGATCCAGCTCGACCGCCTGCAGGAATCGAGACAGGTTCGCGACGCACAGGATCTGCTCCGATTCGTAGTGCCGCACGTACGCGAGCACCTTGCGGTTCTCCGGCCGCAGCAGCTCGAGCGTGCCGCGCCCGAAAGCGCGATGGCGCTTGCGAAGCGCGATCAGCCGCTTCATCCACGACAACATCGAATGGGGGTTTTGCGCCTGGGCCTCGACGTTGACGGTCTCGTAGTGGTACTCGGGATCGGTGATCACCGGGAGGTAGAGACGCTGGCGATTGGCGCGCGAGAAGCCTGCGTTGCGGTCGGCGCTCCACTGCATGGGAGTGCGCACACCGTTGCGATCACCCAGGAAGATATTGTCGCCCATGCCGATCTCGTCGCCGTAGTAGAGGACCGGCGTGCCGGGCAGGGAGAACAGGAGACCGTTCATCAGCTCGATCCGCCGCCGGTCGTTACCGAGCAGCGGCGCCAGGCGCCGCCGGATGCCCAGGTTGAGACGCGCCAACCTGTCCTGCGTATAGGCGCGATACATGTAGTCGCGCTCCTCGTCCGTGACCATCTCAAGCGTGAGCTCATCGTGGTTGCGCAGGAACAGAGCCCACTGTGACGTGTCGGGGATCGAAGGAGTCTGCGCGAGGATATCGATGATGGGGAACCGGTCCTCCATGCGAATCGACATGAAGAGACGCGGCATGAGCGGGAAGTGAAACGACATGTGGCACTCGTCGCCGTGGCCGAAGTAGGTGACCGCGTCTTCGGGCCACTGGTTGGCCTCGGCAAGGAGCATTCGATTGGAATAGTTCGCGTCGACGTGCCGGCGCATCTCCTTTAAGAACTGATGCGTTTCCGGCAGGTTCTCGCCGTTCGTTCCCTCGCGCTCGTACAGGTACGGGACAGCGTCGAGCCGTACGCCATCGATGCCCATATCGAGCCAGAAGTCGAGCGCCTTGAGGACCGCCTCCTTGACCTTTGCGTTGTCGAAGTTCAGGTCGGGCTGATGCGAGTAGAAACGGTGCCAGTAGTACGCGTTCGCCACGTGGTCCCACGTCCAGTTGGAGGTCTCGAAGTCCTTGAAGATGACGCGCGCGTCCTGGTAGCGCTGGTTGGTCTCGCTCCACACGTAGAAGTCACGGGCCGCGCTGCCCGGCTTGGCGTGGCGAGCGCGCTGGAACCAGGGATGCTGGTCGGAGGTGTGGTTGCAGACCAGCTCGTTGATCACCCTGATACCGCGCCGGTGCGCATCCTTGACGAAGGCGGTGACGTCGCCGAGCGTGCCGAACATCGGGTTGACATTCGTGTAGTCCGCGATGTCGTAGCCGTCATCGCGGAGCGGCGAGGGATAGAACGGGAGCAGCCAGATCGCGCTCACGCCCAGGTCCTGCAGGTAGGGGAGCTTCTCCATCAGGCCGCGGAAGTCGCCGCTGCCGTCGGCGTCGCTGTCGTTGAACGCCCGCACGTGCAGCTCGTAGATGAGCGCGTCCTTGTACCAGAGGGGATCGTCGTCGAGCCGGAACGTCTCGAGCTTGCGGCTGCGCGGCGTCTGGTTTGGAAGTGCGCCCTGCGCGCGCCCGGCTTCGATCAAAGGAAATACTCGAAGTCGTGCTCGCTGCGGAGGCGGCGCCGGAACCGGAAGATCTGCGCCGGGATAGCGTGCGGGTTGATCTCGACGAAGTTGCGCGGACCGTTCCACAGGTAGCGGGCGCCACTCAACAGCTCGTGAGCCTGGTAGCCCCGGTCGCGCCGGATGCCGAGCTCCTCGAGCGGCAGCGTGATCATGCCGGCCTGAGTGTGATGCGGGTCGACGTTGACGACAGTCAGGACCACGTCGGCGAGGTCTGGCGTCGTCTTGGTGTAGGCCAGCAGGTGGTCGTTCTCCGTCGGGTGAAACTGGAGACCCCGATCGCTCTGCAGGGCTGGGTTTTCATGCCGGACCCTGTTGACCAGCGTGATCAGCTCGCTGAGGCTGTCCGGGCTTTTCAGGTCCCATTTGCGGATCTGATATTTCTCGGAGTCGAGGTACTCC
>DATNML010000163.1:0-8639 GCA_035602315.1 Candidatus Dormiibacterota bacterium | reverse complement strand
ATTTCTTGATCGAGCGCTTGGCGAGGGAGGCGGCGCGTTCGTCAGCCCCGACCTCGTCTACGCTCCGCACACCGCGCATGAGCGAGCCGAGGTGCGTGAGGGAGAGCGCAGTCGCCACGATTGGGATTATGCGACGGCACGCCCCTATCAATTTTTTACTAAGGTGGGCGGATGGGGATCTACGAAGATTCGATTGCCGCCTTCCGGAGCGGGGAGACCGGCCGGGCTGAAGCGCTCGCCCTCGAGCTGTTGAGCCAGGCGCGCGAGGACGGCGAGGTCCGCGGCCAGGTGGACGGTCTCTCGATGCTGGCGCGCGTTGCACTGCGCCGTGGCGACCTGTCGCACGTCATGGCGCTGGCCGCTGAGGCGCGCGGGTTGGCCCGTCGCGCGGGCGATCGCCGGCTCGAAAGGATGCCGATCCACCTCGAGGCCGTCGCGGTGCGAATGCGTGGTGACTATTCCGAAGCCAGGGTGCTTTATGAAGAGAGCATCGAGCTGAACCTCGAGCTCGGCGAGGAGGGGATGGTCGCGGCCGAGCACAGAAACCTCGCCTACGTCGAGCTGCACGATGGTCACTTCGACCGGGCGCGTGAACTCTTTGCGAGCGCCGTCGAACTCACTCGAGCCGGCCACTACGACGCACTGGAACCGTACCTGCTCCTCGACGCGGCGTTCGTTGCACTCGAGGATGGAGATCGACGGAGGGCGGCCCAGCTCGCGGCCGCCATGCAGGCGGCGCTCCACGCGGCCGGCCAGATCGCGGACCCGGACGACGCCGCCGAGCAGGACCTGCTCCACTCGCGCCTGCGCGAACTTTGAGCTAGTCGATCAGCTCGTCTTTGAGCAGGTCCATCAACAGGCCGTCATGCCAGGCGCCGTCCATTCCCCTTTCATAGTTGCGCATCACGCCTACCGGCCGGAAGCCGACCTTGGAGTAGCACCTGATCGCAGCGGTGTTGTCGGCGGCGGGGTCGATGACCAGCCGGTGATGGCCGTGGTCTGCGATCAGGTGACGTGCGAGGGTGCGGATGGCGTCGGCGCCGAGTCCGCGACCGTGCACTGCTGGATCGAGATAGACATCGATGCCCGCGTGGCGATAGTCGGGTTCTTCCTCGGCGTGCCATTGGATCGCGCCGATGACCCGGCTGGCGTGCTCGATGACGAGCGTCTCAGTCCCTTCTTCGGCGAGGTCCTCGGCGACAGACGCGGCCATGTCCTCGCCGCCACGCCACCAGCGAAGCACCTCGGGCGTGGAACGGATCCGGGCCAGCTCCCGAATGTCGGCCGTAGCGGCCGGCCGCAGCGTCACGTGCGCGCCCTGCAGAGTGGGCATGCTAACCGCGCAGCGCTGCTTTGGCGTCGCGGACGAGGTCGCGGACGATCTGACCTGCGGGCTTGATGTCATTCACGACGGTGCAGGATTCGCCGGCCCAGAGCGGCGCGTACTCGACGTCACCGTCAAAGTCAGGCGGCACGCTTCCAATTGCGTATCGGGGCCACTCGGCAACCTCTCCCGTAGACAACTTCCGCTTGCCGATCGATATCCCTTCGCCGGGGCGTTTTCCTGTCGGCGGCCGTCCGGCCGCGTCCCATTCCGCAAACGTCTTGTTGCGCAGCGTCCGGTGCGGGGCGCGGGGCCACCAGACGTCGTACAGCTCGTTGTAGACCGTGTCCTCGGCAGTGCTCTGCACGATTCGCAACTTGTAGGCCGGATGAACCCAGGCTTCATCGCTGGCGACGAAGCGCGTCCCGAGTGAAACGCCCTGCGCGCCGGCCCGCAACGCGCGCGCCACTCCGTCGCCGTCGCCGATCCCTCCGGAGGCAAGCACCGGCACGGGGTCGATCGCGTCGATGGTCGCCGGCAGGAGGTCCCAGATCGATGTGGTCCCCCTGACGTGGCCGCCAGCCTCGACGCCCTGGGCGATGACCGCATCGACGCCCGCATCGGCTGCGGCCTTTGCCTCTTCGACTGATCCGACCTGGATGAAGGTCTTGACTCCACTGCCGCGGGCGAGCTCGACGTACGGAGCCGGATCACCCCAGAAGAGCACCACCACCGCGGCACGCTGGGCTGTTGCAGTGGCCATCTGGTCGAGCAAGAAGGCGTGGTCCTCGTCGCTTTCCTCGTCGATGATGAAGTTGATTCCGAAAGGCAGCCGCGTCAGTTTTCGGGTCCTTGCGATGCGGCCCTTGATCTCACCTGGGTCCATTCCGCTGGCGCCGAGCACCCCAAGGCCTCCGGCGTTCGACACGGCAGCCACAAGCTCCGGTACGGCGGCGGAGCCGAAGCCGGCGGAAAAGATCGGGTACTCGATGCCGAGTGCCTGACAGAGCGGCGTTCGCAGCTCCGGCCCCACGAATGGATTGTGAACCGGTTGGTGCGGTGTGGCCAGCCATAGAATGCGGCCGTGAAGGCAACCCGCGCCGAGGCACCAGCGGGAACCGTGACCATGCTCTTCACCGACATCGAAGGCTCGAGCGACGGCGTCCGTACGCTTGGCGCCGACCGCTGGGAATCAGTTCTCGAGCATCACACCGGCATCATTCGCGAAGCGCTGGACAAGCACAGCGGGTTTGTGGTCCGGAGCGAGGGCGACTCCTTCTTCGCCGTCTTCACCAGTCCAAGCGAGGCGGTGGCCGCCACGGCGGAGATGCAGCGGCGCCTGCACGAAACCGCGTGGCCGCACGAGGCGTCGGTGCGGGTGCGGATGGGACTTCACACCGGCGAGGCGCGGCCCGCAAGCGCCGCGAGCGGTGTCGACTACGTCGGCTTTGAGGTGAGCCGGGCCGCGCGCATAGCCGCCGCGGCCCATGGTGGCCAGGTTCTAATCTCGGACACGACCGAGTCACTCGTCCGCGATGGGCTCGCCCCTGGCCTCACCCTGCGCGAGCTTGGAGAGCACCGATTCAAAGACCTCGTGCGGCCGCAGCGCGTCTACCAGCTCCTGATCGACGGGCTGCCCGAGAGCTTCCCCCCTCTGCGGAGTCTTGACTCGACTCCAAACAACCTTCCGACGCAGACGACTAGCTTCGTGGGAAGAGAGCGTGAGCTCGCAAGCGCGGTGGCGCGCCTCCAGACAACGCGTCTGTTGACGTTGACCGGGCCGGGCGGCAGCGGTAAGACCCGGCTCGCGCTCCACCTCGCCGCGGACCTACTCGAGCGCTATCCCGACGGGGTGTGGCTGGCCGAGCTTGCGTCCGTCACCGACCCAGCGGGGGTGGGTCCCGCGATTGCTGCCGCGGCGCACGTCGGTGAACGGCCCGGCCGCCCTGCGGTCGAGATGATCGTCGAGTCGCTCCGCAAGCGGAACGTCCTGCTGGTGCTGGACAACTGCGAGCACCTCATCGATGCGTGCGCGGAGCTAGCCGATGCGCTGCTCCGCTCATGCCCCCTGCTGACCACTATCGCCACGAGCCGCGAGGGCCTGAACGTTCCTGGCGAGGCGCTCATGCCCGTGCCCTCGCTTCGCTTTCCCGACCGCGACCAGCTCCCGCCGCTCGACGAACTACGTCAATACGAGGCGATCAGCTTGTTCGTGGACCGGTGCTCCGCATACCAGCCTGGCTTCAACCTCACGGAGGAGAACGCAGTCGATGTTGTGCGGATCTGCCGCCGTCTGGACGGCGTACCGCTCGCGCTTGAGCTGGCAGCTGCTCGCGTCAGAGTCCTCTCTGTCGCCGAGGTGGCACGGCGGCTCGACGACAGGTTCCGCCTCCTTACGGGCGGCGGGCGAACCGTGGTCGCGCGACAACAGACTCTGCGCGCGCTCATCGACTGGAGCTACGACCTTCTCACCGAGATTGAGCGTCTCCTGCTTCGGCGGCTGTCCATCTTTGTTCGGGGCTGGACCCTGGAGGCGGCCGAAGCCGTTTGCGCAGGAGAGGGCATTGAGCGCGATGCAATCCTCGAGCTGATTGCGCACCTCGTCGACAAGTCGCTCGTCGTGATGCTGCATCGCGGCGGGGTCACGCGCTACACGATGCTCGAGACGATCCGCGAGTATGCCCGGGAGAAGCTGGTCGACTCCGGTGAGGCGGCGGTTCTTCGCCAGCGACACTTCGAGCATTTCTTCCGTTACGCAGACCAAATGCTGATATGGACTCGGTCCGCGCCTTCCACGCAGGCGCGAAATAAATACGACATGGCCCTCCTTCAATTCGCTGCCGCGGGCCTCGAGTACGAGAACATGCGCGCTGCTTTTGAGTGGCTCCAGGCGGAGCCGGACAGCATCGACCAACAGCTTCTCCTCAGCGCTTCCATGTTGGGCGCAGCCATGGGTGCCCGCGGTCGGGTTGGCGATCTTCGACAGATCGTGACGGCAGCACTCGCCATGAGCGATCCGGCCGCGCAGACGCTTGGGCGTGCTCGTGCTCTTCTGGCTGCCGGGAATCTTGCCGGCATGCAGGGTGATCGGCAGGGTGCAGTCCCGCTCGCCATGGAGTCAATCCGGCTGTTTCGCGCGCTGGGTCTAAAGCGTGAGCTGGCTTACGCGTTGATGATGGTGGTGAGGGCCCGTGATCCGGAGGTCTCCGGGCAGGCGGCGATCGAGTCTCGTGCTCTCTTCGACGCGTTGGGCGAGCAATGGGGAATCGCGATGGTGTTGTTCGTCACGGGCGATGCCGCCTTCCAGCGCGGGGACATTGAGACCGCGCGCCGCGGGCTCACCGAGAGCCTGACCCTGTCCAGGCAGCTGGGCGAGCTTGCGCTGAGCACCAGCCCGCTCCTGACCCTCGGCCGGCTCGCCTGCATCGATGGCGATTACGCCAGTGCACGAGCCTACGTTGAGGAGGCGTTGGCCATCCGCAAGCGCCTCGAACCCGACAACGCGTTCACGATCGCGCTCGCACTCGTCAGCCTTGGCGAGACCCATCGATGTGAAGGCGATCCGGCTCGCGGGGCGCCGTTGTTCGAGCAAGCCCTGGCTACCGGTCGCGACCTGGTCGACGACATGCTCGTCGGGTGGGCCCTGCACAACCTGGGGCATGTCGCCCTCCACTCTGGAGAGCTCGCGCTCGCCTCCGCGAGGTTTAAGGAGAGTCGCCTCTTTCGGTGGCGGTTAGGCGCTGGAGCCGACGTCGCAGCCGGGCTCGCGGCAATGGCATCAGTCGCGCTCCGTGGGGGCGAGCCGGCTGAAGCTGCGCGGTTGTTGGGGGCCGTCGATGGATGTCTGGAGTCAACCCACACTGTGCTTTCCCCAGCGGACCAGCTAGTCCGTCGGGCTGACCTCGACGCTATTCATTCGCGACTTGACGATGCCGCCTTTGAGTCGGCATTCCGCGAAGGACAAGCGACAAAGTTTGAGGACCTAGAGGCGATGGCCAACGCCGTTTCCAGTCGTGTTATCGGTCGCCCGGCGTAGACAGGTGAAGTTCGCCTGCGGATGAGGTGTCGGACGATCTGACCTGCAGGCTCAGCCGCGCCAGTTTGAGACCGCGATGAGAGTGACAATGAGACGCCTGCCGCGGATGATGCTGCCATGCGCTGGCGCCCGGCCAACCTCAGGGCTCTTTCCGTAACCGCTGGATTTGCCGTCGTGCTCGTCTCGCTCCTGGCGTTGACCGGTGTGCAGAAGCCCGAGCAGGCGCCGGCGAGCCTGATCCTCGGCCAGCCCCGGGCCGGCTGCACGGGTGTGGTCGCTGCCGTTCCGCCAGACGACCTGTCTCTGATCGCGACGTTGGTCGCCAAGTACGACGCCACCAGCCCGACAGTCGGGGGGCGATGCGTGGACGTTCGCGTCCTGCCGAAGTCGGCCGGCGAGGCAGCCGACGCCCTCGCGCGAGGTTGGGATGCCAAGCTCGATGGTCAACCGCCACAGCTGTGGCTACCCGGGGCGAGCAGCTGGGTGAGCCTGGTGCGGGCGCGGGAAGCCACACTTACAGCCTCGGTCCTGCCTGATTCGAGCCCGAGCTTTGCCCAGAGCCCGTTCGTGGTCGCGATGCCGCGCCCGATGGCCGTAGCACTTGGGTGGCCGGACAGGCCGCTTGGATTCACCGACCTGGTCGCCATCGGACTCGACCCGGCCGGGTGGGGCAAGGCTGGAGTAGGCCACCCCGAGTGGGGAACGCTCCGGCTCGGCAAGACCAATCCATTGATCTCGACCACCGGCCTGCACGCCCTGATCGCCGCTTACTTCGCGGCCACAGGGATTTCCGCGGACCTCACTGCTGTGAATCTCACGAACCCGAGAGTTGTCGCGTTCGTCAAAGGCGTCGAGCGGGCGACCGTCCACTACGGCGTTTCGACGTCGACGTTCCTGTTCAACCTGCAGCGGGCTGACGACGCGGGGGCAAGCCTCAGCTACGTGTCGGCGGTTGCGCTCGAGGAGCGGCAGGTGCTCGCCTACAACAGCGGAAACCCGACCGGGGATCCAGCCCTTGCCGGCAAGCATGCCGCGCCGAAATTGCCGCTCGCTGCGATCTACCCCCGGGAGGGAACCCTGATTTCCGACAACCCGTTCGTCGTGCTCAACGGCGCCTGGGTGAGCCAGGCTCAGAAGGACGCGGCGGCAGACCTGCTGAAGTTCCTGCTGGCGCCAGCCCGGCAACACATGATCCAGGACGCCGGCTACCGCGACGCGCAGGGAAGCGCCGGACCGAGCATCAAGCCGCCAAACGGACTGGTGCCGGGCCAACCAGCGGTGGTCATCAAGCCACCGCCAAGCTCGGTGCTCGACAAACTGCAGCTGTCCTGGTGGCAGGTCCGCAAGCCGGCTCGCGTGCTGGTGATCGTCGACACATCGGGGTCGATGGACGACCAGGTGCCTGGCACCGGGACGACCAAGCTGGGCCTGGTCAAAGCCGCCCTCCTGGCCGCGTTGGACCAGATCGGTGACGCCGACCAGGCCGGGCTTTGGTCTTTCTCCGACCAGTACCAGGAGGTGGTGCCGGTGGGGACCGTGGCCACGCAGCGAGCCAGGCTGAAAGGGGCGGTCACGAGCCTGGCGCCTGGGGGCGGAACGCTCCTGTACAGCACGATCGGGGCGGGTCTCGACCAGATGAAAAAGCTGGTCAACCCCAACTACATCACCGCCATGGTCGTCCTCACCGACGGCGCCGACAATGCTTCGGGGACCAGTGCCCTGGGGAATCTCACCAAGACCGAGTCGAGCCAGCCGGCCGAGTCCTCGGTGAGGGTCTTCACCATCGCCTACGGGGTGGATGCGAATCGCGACGTGCTCCGACAGATCGCCGAGGCTTCTCAGGCAAGCTCATACGACGCCAGCAACCCCGCGCTGATCAGGCAGGTGTTCACTGCGGTCCTCTCCAATTTCTGACTTCAGGCTCAGGCGAGCGATCACCGACCCATGGGGTCTGGGCGTGGCCGTCCTGGCCGCGCTTGCTGTCGCCGCCATCGGTCGGGGAGCACTGGTGGCGGTCGGGACCGGCGTCGCGGTCGTGGCCGTGCGAGTGGCTGCCGAGTACCTGGTGCCCAGGGGCCGAAAGCTGGAGCTCGAGGATTCATTCAGCGCCCAGGACGCGGTTGTCCGCTCGTCGTTGGATTCGACCCTTGCCAGCATCCACAGACGCGTGCCCAAAGAAGTCGAAGATGGGGTCGCGTCGATCCGTCAGAACGTGCTCGACATTCTCAGTCGCGAGGCGCGCCTGACGGCGCACTCGCCCGAGCTGTTCGTCGTGCTGCGCACGGCGACCGACTACATGCCCACCGCTCTGCAGGCCTATCTGCGTCTGCCGGCGGGCTACGCGACCAGCCGGCGGCAGTCCGATGGAAAGACCGCACTCGAAATCCTTCTGGAGCAGCTGGCACTGCTCGACCGGGAGATGGTGGACGTGGCCGATGCTGTGACGAAGCTGGACCTTGACCGCCTGCGTGCGCATGGCCGGTTCCTGGCCGACCGTTTCGGGCGTTCGGAGCTGGAGTTGACAGAAAGGCCCTCTTAGCCATATTCTTCTATCTAGCTAATTAGCTAGATAGGAAAGTACGATATGGCAACCGATCAGATGAGCGTCACGTTCGCCGCCCTGGCGGATCCCACCCGGCGGGCGATCCTCGCTCGCCTCGCCTCGGGCGAAAAGTCGGTGACCGAGCTGGCGGAGCCGTTCGAGCTCAGCCTTCCGGGTGTTTCGAAACACCTGAAGGTGCTGCAGCGCGCGGGGCTGATCACGCAGGGACGCAAAGCTCAGTGGCGCCCTTGTCGGCTCGAGCCGGCCCGGCTCAAAGAAGTCGCGGATTGGGTGGAGCGCTACCGGCAAATCTGGGAGGAGAGCTTCGATCGGCTGGGCGAGTACCTGGAAGAAACACAGAAGGAGACGAAAGAGTGATGACCGACCGTAACCGTGGGAAGGTGGCACCGACGATGGCGGAAACAGAGTTCATCATCAAGCCGGGGACGCACGCGATGACGATGACGCGAGTGTTCGATGCGCCGCGCGAGCTCGTGTTCAAGGCGATGACAGATCCCAACCTCATACCGAAGTGGTGGGGGCCGAGGGACCACTCGACCAAGGTCGACAATATGGAAGTGAGGTCGGGAGGCTCGTGGCGATTCATCAACGTGGACTCCGGCGGCAACGAGTACGGGTTCCACGGCGTCTATCACCTGATTGATGCGCCCAATCGCGTGGTGCAGACCTTCGAGTTTGAAGGCGTGCCTGGACACGTCGCACTCGAGACGATGACG
>DATNML010000162.1:0-2630 GCA_035602315.1 Candidatus Dormiibacterota bacterium | reverse complement strand
TCTGCCGGCAGGGTGCGCTCGAGCTGCCCCTTCGGGCCCTCGACCTTCACATGCCCCGGCCCCAGGGTGACCTTCACCGGCGCCGGCAGCTGAATCGGCAGCTTTCCAATCCGCGACAACTCTTTCTCTTGACTCCTAATTACCCCGCGAAATCTGCGATTTCGCGGGGACCCCGATGGTTTGACTTCTGTCACCACACAAATGCGAGTACCTCTCCGCCGAGGCCCTGGCGGGTGGCCTGGCGCCCGCTCATGACTCCCTCGGCCGTGCTGAGGATGGCGATGCCGAGCCCGCCGAGGACTCGGGGGATCTCTGTCTTGCGCGCATAGACGCGAAGGCCGGGGCGGCTGATCCTCTTCACGCCCGAGATCACGCGCGTGCGATCGGGGCGAGACTTGAAGATGATACGCATCGTCTGGGTGGTCCCGTCCGCCTCGACCTCGTACCCCGCGATATAGCCCTCGTCCTTGAGGACGCGGGCGATCTCGAGCTTCAGCTTGGAAGCGGGAACCTTGACCTCTGGATGCCGCGCCGTGTTCGCGTTGCGCACTCGCGTGAGCATGTCCGCGATGGGATCGGAGACGATCCCGGTGGGGGCGCGCTTCACGGGTTTTGCGTTGGCGGTCTTCGCGACTGCTGTAGCCATCACCAGCTCGACTTCGTCACGCCAGGGATGCGTCCCTCGGCGGCAAGGTTGCGGAAGCAGATGCGGCACATGCCGAACTTGCGGTAGAAAGCGCGCGGACGGCCGCAGATGCGGCAGCGGTTATGGAATCGGACCTTGAACTTGGGGTGCACGAGGTCCCTCTTCCAGCGCTCGAGTGCAGATTTCTTCGCCAAACCTTCTCCTACCTCTTCTTGAATGGCATGCCGAGGCGAGTCAAGAGACTGCGCGCCTCGTCGTCGGTGCGGGCCGTGGTCACGATTGACACCTCGAGCCCGCGGAGCTTGTCGATCTTGTCGTAGTCGATCTCCGGAAAGACGACCTGCTCGCGCAGGCCGAGCGAGTAGTTGCCGCGGCCGTCGAATCCCTCGGGGTTGACACCGCGGAAGTCGCGGATTCGGGGCAGGGCGACATTGAGCAGCTTGTCGAGGAAGTACCACATGCGGCGTCCTCGCAGCGTGGTCTTGATGCCGACCGTCTGGCCGGCGCGCAGCTTGAACGCCGCGACCGACTTGCGTGCTTTGATCAGCGCGGGCTTCTGGCCGGTGATGGTGACCACGTCGCCAACCGCCGCGTCCAGCGCCTTGTCGCTTTCCTTGGCCTCGCCGATGCCGATGTTCACGACAACTTTGGCGATGCGCGGCACCTCCATCGTGTTGCCGTAGTCGAACTCCTTGGTCAGCTGGGGCACGATCGTCTGGCGGTACGTCGTCAGCATGCGGGGCGGCGCCTCGGATCGGGTACCGGGCGCCTTCGGCCCTTCGATCTTCTTCGCGGCCGTCTTCTTCGGGGCGGTTTTCTGCTTGCTCACTGAGCCTCCGTCTTGCGCACGCGCTCGTAGGGCTCGCCGCAGTGGCGGCAGACGAGCGCCCGCGCACCGGATTCGAGCACGGTGTGCTTGGTGCGGGTCGGGCGCCCACACGAAGGGCAGACAAGCATGACGTTCGAATAGTCGAGGGCCGCTTCGAAGTCAACCACGCCGCCCTGCGCGACGCTCACGCCTCCGCGAGACTGGCCCGCCTTGGTGTGCCGCTTCAGGATGTTGACGCCCTTGACCACGATCTTGTGCTTCTCGGGGATGGTGCGCAGCACCTCGCCCTGCTTGCCCTTGTCCTTGCCCGCGGTCACGATCACCGGATCGCCGGGGGCGAGGTCGAGCCAGCGGCGCGTGGGCTTTGTCTTGTTTCGCAGCATTTGGGTTTAGAGAACCTCCGGGGCAAGGCTGATGATCTTCATGAAGTTGCGCTCGCGCAGCTCGCGCGCCACCGGGCCGAAGATGCGCGTGCCGCGTGGGTTGTTTGCCGTCGCGAGCAGCACCGCAGCGTTCTCGTCAAAACGGATGAGCGAGCCGTCGGGGCGCTTGTATTCCTTGGTCACGCGCACGACCACGGCCTTCACGACCTCACCCTTCTTGACCTGTCCGCCGGGCTGAGCCGACTTGACCGTCGCGGTGATGATGTCGCCCACGGACGCATACCTTCTGTAATGTCCTCCGGCCACGCGGATGCACAGGATCTCTTTCGCTCCTGAGTTGTCCGCGACCTTGAGACGGGTTTCTTGCTGGATCACGCTACTTGGCCTTCTCCACGATCTCGAGCAGGCGCCAGCGCTTCTCCTTGGAGATGGGGCGCGTCTCGGTGATGCGGACCAGGTCGCCCACGCCGCACTCGTTCTTCTCGTCGTGGACCTTGAACTTCGTCCGCTGCTGGACCGTCTTCTTGTAGAGCCGGTGCGCCTTGGACGTGCCGACCTGGACGATGATCGTCTGGTTCATCTTGTCCGAGATCACCGTGCCCAGGCGCACCTTCCGCTGGCCGCGGGAGTCGGTCGGGCTCTGTGTCTTGGTCGTTGGCTTGGTTGCGGTGTCGGTCATGAGGTTTCCTCGGCTTTCTTGCGGGTGCGCTTGGGCTTGGCCGCGGGTGCCTCGGCGGCTTCCACAGGCTCGGCTGCCGCAGGCACAGTGACT
>DATNML010000161.1:0-13028 GCA_035602315.1 Candidatus Dormiibacterota bacterium | reverse complement strand
GTCGGTCGAAGGCAGCCGGCCGTTCTCGACCATCCAGCGGCCGATGCGCAGGTGCCACCAGAAGTCGGGGTCCTGCTCGCCGGCGACGAAGAGCGACAGGATCACGATCATCACGCCGCCCAGGAGCAGCGTCTTCGCGCCAAGGCGCTCGGTCAGCCGCAACGCCTAGTTGCGCGCCTTGGGCAGGTTGGGAAAGTAGCGCGGCACGCGCAACGCGTATGGCGGGTAGTCGTTGGGAAAGGAGCGCGCCAGCACCCGCTCCTCCCACCGGATCCGGAGGAGCTCGCACACGATGAAGTAGAGGACTGCGAGCGCGCCCAGCCAGCCCGCTGTGGCCAGGTTGATGCCGACAGCGGCCACGACCTCGCCCAGGTAGACGGGGTGGCGGCTCAGCGCGTAGGGGCCGCCCGTGACGAGGCGCCGGGCCTCCGGGATGATGGAGAACGACCGCCGTAGGTAGGCCAGGCCCCACACCGAGTAGGCGAGGCCGGCCGTCGCCAGCAGGTCCGCCACGAGGACCAACCCCTCCCGGCGTCCACCTCCGGGCAGGAACGGCGCCGCAATCGCCGAGAAGGTGCCCGTGAAGGCGATGAAGATCACCGCCGCGCGGTGGTCGGTGCCGCGCTTGGGCAGCCGGGTGCTGTACAGGACCACGAGCATCGTGAAGTAGGCGAGCGCGAGGAGCTGCTGGAGCACGAACAGGTAGTCCGAGGGCTGGTGCACCGAGTGCAGGCCGGTCCAGGTGAAGATCAGCTGGCGGGCCAGGAAGACGCTGAAGAACACGGCAGGCAGGAGGCGGCTGAAGACCAGGTCTCGCCAGTACGCGATCGAGCGCTTCTGCACACCGTCTGCGACGCTGGAGGCCCTCATTCCCGGCGCCATCTTATTTGGCGGGGCCGGCCTGAGCTCCTGGCGACCAGCCCCTGGGGCGTCTGCGTTAGCTCATTGACCTGCCCCGGACCGCCCGAGTAGGATCACCGCCGCCGAGGCGGCAACCCCCGCAAGAATCGGGATGGGGCGCCGTCATTCATAGCAGACCGCTGTAGATCCGGAAAAAGGAGGTGAAATGCAGATGTTGAGCCTTTACATGAAACTTCGGAGCCTTACGACCCGTCAGGAAGGCCAGGGAATGGTTGAGTACGCCCTGATCCTCGTGCTCGTGTCAATCGTGGTCATCGTCATCCTTCTTACGATGGGCAACCAGATCAAGAACGTGTTCTCGAACGTCGTAGCCGCTCTCGGCTAACGAGAACCAAACGTAGTAGCACCTTCAAAAAGAGAGCCCCGGAAGGGGCTCTCTTCCTTTCACAAAGTAGGGGGCTGATCGCTGTCCCCCTCGCTACAATGCAGGCACTCTTGAGAACGAACTTATATTCGGAGGTGACTTAGTCTTGGCCGTTGCACCAGCTCCAGCAAGACCGCGACCAGGCGGTGGACGTCTTTTCATCATCGTTGGACTCATCCTTGCCCTCGCCGCCGGCGCCGGGGTCTACTTCCTCGGTGGAGCGCTCGGTGGTGGTGGCGGCCTCGGTGGAGGCGCGACCACGAAGGTAGTCGTCGCCAAGCAGTCGATTCCCAGCCGTCACGCGATCACCGCGGATGACCTGGACCTTCAGAGCGTGTCGGGTGCGTTCCTCAACGCACACAACACCTACGCGAACAAGACTGACGTCGTCAACCTGATCGCCGAGATCCAGATCTCGATCGGCTCGGTCATCACGGCGGACATGCTCGCCAAGGACATTGGCCTGGTGCCAGCGGGCGCCACGCCGGCTTACCTGCCCCTGGCGACCGGATACGTGGCATACACCATCCCGACCGGCGAGCAGCAGGGCGTGGCGGGCAACATCACGCTGGGTGACTACATCACGGTCATCTCGTCCGCCAGCCTCACGGTCTTCGCGACCGGTGCCGCGGCGCCCGCAGGGCCGCCAAAGATCGTGAGCAAGACGGTGTTCACACAGGTGCGGGTGATCGGTCTCGGACCGCGCACGGTGAACGTCCAGCCCGCAGGCGGGGCGACGACGGCCGGCACATCAGGCCCGGTCGGCGGGATCGTCTCCAGCCTCACCATCGAGCTGACCCAATGTGACGCCGAGTACTTCACCTGGTTCCTCAACAACACGACCCTCAAGTACACGCTCGAGTCCTTCAAGGACTACCTCACAACGCAGCCGAGCGCGTCGGAGCTTGGCTGCCCGCAGGTCCAGTCAGCCCAGGGCGTGAGCCAGAAAGAAGTTGAAAACAGGTACCACTTCACGAACCTGTGACGTCCATCGATAGCTGAGATGGGTCTACTCGACAGAGTCAAGCAGAACCAGACGGTTCCACCAGGGACGGTTGGATCGACCAACGGTCCCGCGGTGGGAACTGTGCCCGGCGCCGCCTCGACGTACAGCTCGGCGACGGCGATACCCGTGGCCCAAACCTCCCCGCCCGTTACCGGGGCGCCCGCGCCTTCACTGGCGGCACGCGCGGCGACCGCGGGCGGCGGGGAGCTCACCCCTGCCTTCGCCGCGGCCAAGGTGCAGATTCACGCGCGGCTGATCGAGAAGTACGCGGACGAGATCGACTCGAGCAACAAGTCGGGCGTCCGGGAAAAGATCGTCGAGCTCGCCGAGGAGTACTTCCGTACGACGGCGATGACCATGACCAAGAACGACAAGGAACGCCTTGTCGACTCGGTCCTGGACGACGTGCTCGGACTCGGTCCGCTGGAGGCGTTGCTCGCCGACCCGTCCATCACAGAAATCATGGCCAACCACCCCAAGCAGATTTACGTGGAGAAGGCGGGCGAGCCGGCGCTCTCCGCAGTGACCTTCGAGAGCGAGCGGCAGATGCGACAGGTTATCGACCGCATCGTCAGCCTGGTCGGCCGGCGTGTCGACGAGTCGACACCCATCTGCGATGCTCGGTTGAAGGACGGCTCTCGTGTCAACGTGGTCATTCCTCCCATCGCGCTCAAAGGCCCGTGCCTGACGATCCGAAAGTTCGCCAAAGAGAAGTGGGGCCCGGCCGACGTCGTCAACCGGTTCCGATCCTCCAGCCCGGAGCTGATGACCTTTTTGCGCTCGTGCGTGCGCGCGCGGTTGAACATCCTGGTCTCGGGTGGCACCGGCTCCGGCAAGACCACACTCCTCAACATCCTGTCCTCGTTCATCCCGGAGACTGAGCGCCTGATCACCTGCGAGGATGCGGCGGAGCTTCAGCTGCAGCAGCCGCACTGGATCCAGCTCGAGTCACGCCCGCCGAACGTCGAAGGCAAGGGCGCTGTGCCGATCCGCGAGCTCGTCAAAAGCTGTCTGCGTATGCGCCCCGACCGCATCATCGTCGGTGAGTGCCGTGGCGGCGAGGCCCTGGACATGCTCCAGGCCATGAACACCGGTCACGATGGATCGATGTCCACGCTCCACGCCAACAACCCACACGAGGCGCTGGTTCGACTCGAGACACTGGTGCTCCAGGCCGGCCAGGATCTGCCTTCGCGAGCCATCCGGGAGACTATCGGTTCGGCCATCCACATGATCGTTCAGCAATCGCGCCTACGCGGTGGCGTGCGCCGTATCGTGAGCGTCGCCGAGATCACCGGCATAAAGGATGGCGAGGTGCAGTATCAGGAGCTGTTCACGTTCAAGCAGATTGGAGTCAACGGGGAGGGCAAGGCCGTCGGCTTTCACACCGCGACCGGTCTCTTGCCGATGCGCATGGAACACCTGAAGGCCGAGGGCGAGGATGTGCCCGAGCACCTTTTCAAACCCACCGGGCAACCCTCGGCGGACAAGCTCTATTGAGCGTTAGGAGGTCCTGATGTCCATACCCATGATTTTCGGGCTCATCGCCTTCGCAGGCATCCTTCTACTTTTCATCGGCATCAGCCAGATGCGGCGTGCCGCCGGGGGCTCCGAGGATTTCCAGGCAAGGCTGGCCGCGTACGGCATGACGACCGCGGGCGCGGCACCGCTTCCGCCCTCCAGCGGCCTCCGTGAGTCGCTGAACCGCTTGTTCCAGCCGGCGGCGGACCGCGTGGGCCGCGGCAACCTCAAGAAGGGAAAGCCGTCTGTGTCCGAGCAGCTTCAGCGAGCGGACCTCAAGCTGCGCACGTCCGAGTTCTTCATGATCCAGATCGGCAGCGCGGCGCTGGTCGGCCTGATCACCTACGTCCGGTTTCACTCGCTCCTCGGCTGGCTGGCGGCCATCCTGGGCTACCTGGCTCCAGGCTTCTACGTGAGGTACCGCATCAACAAGCGGCTGAGGGCTTTCAACAACCAGCTCGGCGACACGCTCACGCTGCTTTCGAACGCCATCAAAGCGGGATATTCATTCGCGCAGGCGATCGACACGGTGGCCAAGAACGCGGTGGCCCCGATTTCGGACGAGTTCGGACGTGCAGTGCGCGAGATGAACCTCGGTGGCTCGCCTGACGAAGCGCTTTCGAACATCACCAAGCGCATCGCCAGCGCAGACTTCGACCTCGTCGCCACCGCATACGCGATTCACCGCACGGTGGGTGGCAACCTGGCGGAGATCCTCGACAACATCGCTTACACGATCCGGGAACGCGTCCGGATCAAAGGTGAGATCGCGACGCTGACTGCACAGGCCCGGGCATCGGGCACTCTGATCACGTTCCTTCCCCTGGTGCTGGCGACCTTCATGTTCTTCGTCACACCGACCTATTTCCGGCCGATGTTCGACAGCATCATCGGCTGGGCGATGATGGGGTTGGGACTCTTCATGATCTTCATCGGCAACCTGATCATTCGTCGCGTGGTCGCGATCGAGGTATGAACAAATGACTCCTCTGGTATTCGCACTGATTGCCGGCCTGGGCGTGCTGATGATCTTCATCGGCCTCGCTCGTTCGCCTTCGACCAACACGGCCCAGATGGTGCAGCAGCGCCTCTCCGTGTACGGAGGGGAGGCACCTGCGACCACCCTCGAAGAGATGGAGCTGCAGCGGCCTTTCAGCGAGCGCTTCCTGCGCCCTGCGATCGAGCGCCTGGGCTCCCTGCTCTCCCGGTCGACGCCACAGAAAGCGCGGCAGGACATGATGAACAGGCTCGAGCTGGCGGGACGTCCCGGCAACCTCACGCCGGAAGACTTTGCCGCCGTGCGCCTCGTCGCCGCAGCGGTCATGGCGGCCCTCGGTCTGCTGGTCGGTCTTCTGCTCGCAAACCCCGTGTACCTGGCCATTTCGATCGTGATCGGGGCGATCCTGGGTTACTACCTGCCGGTGCTGTGGCTGAAGCAGAAGGTCGATGCGAGGCGGTCGGAGATCCAGAAAGGACTTCCCGATGCCATGGACCTGCTGGTGATCGCGGTGGACGCGGGGCTGGGCTTCGACGCCGCCCTCGCGCGGGTCACCGACAAGTACAAGAACGCGCTCTCCGACGAGTTCGCCAAGGTGCTGCGCGAGGTCAGCCTCGGCCGTCCGCGCCTGGAGGCGATGGACGAGATGGGACGGAGCAGCGGCGTGGAAGACCTGCACAACTTCATCCAGGCCATCATCCAGTCCGAGCAGTTCGGCACGGGTATCGGCAAGATCCTGCGCATCCAGGCTGACGAGATGCGGCGGAAGCGCCGCCAGCGAGCCCAGGAGAAAGCCGCACAGGCGACGCTGAAGATGATGCTGCCGATGGTTGGATGTATCTTCCCGACGCTATGGATCGTGCTGCTCGGACCGGCTGCCCTGATCCTGCTCGCGCCGAGGAAGTAAACACCCACGCCTTCTTTTCTGATCCCGACGGTTCCGGCGTGGGAGCTGATCCTTCGTGCGATCGTCATCTACGCGGCACTGCTCATCGCGCTGCGGCTTTTCGGCAAGCGTGAGGTCGGCCAGTTCACGCTGTACGACCTGGTCTTCATCCTCCTCGTGGCCAACGCGCTCCAGCCCGCGATCACGGGGCCCGACACCTCGCTTGGAGGAGGGTTTGTCCTGATCGTGGCGCTGGTCGGCACGAACTTCCTGGTCGGGAAGCTTGACAACATGCCCCGGTTCCACCGGCTGTTCACTCCCGCGCCGGCGATCATCGTTCGGGACGGCAAGTACATCCCGGAGGTGATGAAGCGGGAGGGGGTGGACCAGGAGGAGGTGGAGATGTCGATGCGGGAGCACGGGATCGTGGACCTGAAGGAGGTCCAGCTGGCTGTGCTCGAGCCGGACGGGACGATCTCGATCGTGCCGACCGGAGCTGCGATGACACGGACCAAGCACCGCATTCGCTACCACCACCGGGCGGGTTAGCAGCTTAAAAGAGTGACTTCCCCGCTAGCGGGGAAGGTGGCGCGCAGCGCCGGATGGGGAGATGGAGCGGCTCTACTCGGCCGTCAGGAAATCAATCGCTGCTTGCTTGAACTCTCGCGCCGGCACCGCCCCCATGTGGTCGCGGCCCTGGATGACTACGAGGCGTGAAGAGGAGATGAGCTCGACAAGCTCTGGCGCGTCGGGCGCGAGCTCGTCGCGATCCCCGACCACGATGAGGATGGGCGTTTGGATGGCGGAGAGCCGCGCGGGGTCGGCCTTGGGCTGCAGACCTGTGATGCATGCGGCCAGCGCCTCGAGGTCGTTGGTCGGCCGCGCCGACGCGAAGCGATAGAAAGTCTGAGCGACAGGGTCGTCGGTCGGCTCGCCGCGAAGAAACGCATCGGCGATTGCGTCCGCGCGTGCGATCGCACCCGAAGTGCCGATGCCACCGAGCACTGCGCGCTGCACGCGCTTAGGGAAGTCGAGCACGATCTGTAGACCGATGCGCGCGCCCATCGAGTACCCGAGATAACCCGCCGAAGGCACGCCCACGTGGTCCAGGAGACGTGTGACGTCGGTGGCCATGATCTCGATGGCGTACGCCGCTCGGTCGTGCGGCTTGTCGCTGTGACCATGGCCACGGCAGTCGAGCCCAAAGATTCGAAACCCGGCTGTGGTGAGCGCCTCCTGCCAGCGCGTCCCGACCCAGTTCAGCCGGTAGTCCGACGCGAAGCCGTGGACCACGACCAGCGGCGATCCGCGTTCAGGACCGTGCACCTCGTAATGCAAGCGGACGCCATCACTATCGAAATCCATGCGCGGTGGTTAGGCTAGTCCATCGTCATGAAAGGAAGGCGCGCGGTGCACGAGCGCACGGGGACGATGCTGGCGGAGGAGCTCGAGCTGGCCACGTCCCTGGTCACCCTCACCGCGGGCCTGATGTTTCGCCGCACGCTCGAACCGGGTCGTGGCTTGTGGCTCAATCCGTGCAACGGCATCCACATGATGTTCATGAACTTTCCCATCGACGCCGTCTTCCTCGACAGCAGGGACCGCGTGAGGAAGGTCTATCGAAGGCTGCCGCAGTGGTGGGGAATCGTGTGGTTCGTGTGGGGCGCGCGCAGCGTCCTCGAGCTGCCTTCAGGATCCACCGCGGACATCGACCTGCAGCGCGGCGACCAGATCGTGATCAGTTAAGAAGACCTTGACGCCGTGCATAACCTCAAGAGGTGCGCACCCGCCTTTTCGACTTTGTCACGCCTCCGCGGTGCGGAGGGTGCCGGATGGTTGGTTCGTGGCTGTGTGCCCGGTGTCGCGCCCGGATCCGGAGGCTCGAGGAACCTTTGTGCCGCAGGTGCGGAGCGGAGGTTGAGTCGGCGCGCAGAGACTGTGGATGCCGCGGCCGCCTCAAGGCGCTTTCGAGGCTGCGCTCAGCGGTGGCGTACGAGGGCCCCGCTGAGGTCGCGCTGCAGCGATTCAAATACCACGGTTGGAGACGCCTCGCCGAGCCGTTCGCACTGCTGATGGCCGAGCGTTTGGTCGTCGAGGGCCTGGCGGCTCCATGGGCGGTGGCTGTACCTCTCCACAGCTCCCGGCTCAGGCAGCGGGGATTCAACCAATCCGAGCTGCTGGCTTGCGAGCTGCGCAAGCGCCTTTCGCTCGATGCGCCGCCGGGCGAGCTGGTCCGGACGCGGCCGACGCCGCCTCAGGTGGGTCATGACCGCCGGTGGCGCCTGGAGAACGTGCGTGACGCGTTTGAGTGGCGGGGTCCATCCCTTGACGCGCAATCGATCCTGCTGGTCGACGACGTCGCCACGACCGGCGCCACGCTTGAAGCCTGCGCGGCCGCATTGAGAGCGGGTGGATCGGGGCCCGTAATGGGGGTCTCAGTGGCGAGGGTTAACGTATAGTTGGCAGCCGGTTCAATTCCGAAGCGGAGGCTAGCGAATGGCAGTTCGGATCCCAGGTATCAACATCGATGAGTACTACCAGCAGCTGGGGCCGATCGAGCCCCTGATTCGCGACGACCGCGTAACCGAGATCATGGTCAACGGCAACGACCATGTGTACGTCGAAATGGGCGGCAAGGTTGTCCTGACGAACATCAAGTTCGTCGACGAAGACCAGCTGCTCAACGTCATCCAGTTCATCGTGCGCACCGTCGGGCGCCGCATCGATGAGCGGCAGCCACTCTGTGACGCCCGGTTGGCCGACGGCTCCCGTGTCAACGCCGTCATCCGGCCGCTCGCATTGAACGGTCCGCTGCTCACCATTCGCAAGTTCTCGCGCGACCCGTTCCAGGTCGAGGACCTCATTCGCTTCGGCAGCTGCAACGAGGCAGGCTTCGGCTTCCTGAAGGCCGCCGTGCTCGCCAAGGCCAACATCATCATCTCGGGCGGCACTGGCACCGGCAAGACGACCTTCCTGAACGTGCTGTCCGGTTTCATCCCGGTGGAGGACCGCATCGTCACGATCGAGGACGCGGCCGAGCTTCAGCTCCACCAGGAGCACGTGTGCCGACTGGAGACGCGACCGAGAGACATCAACGGAGAAGGCGAGATCACCATCCAGCGACTGGTCATCAACGCGCTCCGCATGCGCCCCGAGCGAATCGTCGTCGGTGAATGTCGTGGCGGCGAGGCGCTGGACATGCTGCAGGCCATGAACACCGGCCACGACGGTTCGATGACGACCCTCCACGCGAACACGACGCGCGATGCGCTGGCCCGGCTCGAGACCCTGGTCTTGATGGCGGGCGTGGACCTGCCCGTGCGGGCCATCCGTCAGCAGGTCGCGAGCGGTATCAACCTCATCTGCCAGCTCAACCGCTTGCGCGATGGCTCCCGCAAGGTGACCGCGATCGCGGAGATCGTCGGCATGGAGCAGGACATCATCACCATGCAGGACATCTTCATGCTGGAGCAGAAGGGCGCGACGCCGGACGGCAAGGTGATCGCCGAGTTCAAGCCGACAGGGCTGCGGCCGAAGATCCTGGACCGCATCTTCGCCCAGGGAATTCCCCTGCCGAAGGAGATCACAGCACTCTTCCCGCCGCCTCCTGGGTACAAGCCCTCGGCTCGCTAGGGTCATATACTCGGGTCGTGAAGGTCGTCCTGCACGACCGCACCGACGGGGTGGGGCAGGAGGTGCGTGAGACCGCTGAGCGCAAGCTGACGCGCCTGGTGCGCCACTTCGAAAAAGTGGCCGACGCTGATGTCGACTTCTCGGAGGAGCGCAAACGGAGCGGCCTCGCCACCATCGTCTGCCGGATCAACGTTCACCTCGATGGCCGGCGCACGCCGGTTCTTTCCGCGCACGAAAGGGGCGCTGACGCCATGTCGGCGCTCGACCTGGCCCTCGACAAGATCGACCGCCAGGTGGTCAAGTACAAGGACAAGGTCACCCATCGTAAGAAGGCGGTCTCCGCGCTCCGCGTTCCACCTGAGGATGGCGGCGACGAGGCCAGATCTCCTGAGCCGAAGAGAATCCGCCTGAAGCTGCGCCCGATGAGCATTGCGGACGCCGTGGCCGAGCTCGAAGCCGACGGGCAGGCGTTCTACGTCTTCCTGGACGAGGACTCCGGGGCGATCGAGATCGTGGCGCGGCGGGCGGACGGCTCGGTGGCCGTGATCGAGCCGATCGTCACCTAGCCTCCCCGCCACGCGGGGGGTCGTGCCGCGCCCGTAGGGCGCCGCACGGGAGGGGAGATTCGGACTTGTTCTGTCCGGGTACCCTAGTTCTAGGCATGCTGGCACCCCTGACGAGGCTTTTTGACCCGAACGAGCGCGAGGTGAAGCGACACCTCGCGGTCGCAGCCGCGGTCACCGTGCTGGAGCCCGAGCTGAAAGAGCTCGACGACGCCGCCCTACGGGCGCACTCGGACGAGCTCCGCGAGCGCGCACAGCAGGAGGACGCGGACCTCGACGACATCCTGATCGAGGCTTTTGCCCTCTGCCGGGAGGCAAGCCGCCGCACGATCGGTCTCCGCCACTTCGACGTGCAGCTGGTTGGGGGCATCGTCCTGCACCACGGAAAGATCGCTGAGATGAAGACCGGTGAGGGCAAGACCCTCGTGGCGAGCCTTGCGCTGTATCTCAACGCGCTGGCCGGCAAGGGCGCACACCTCGTCACGGTCAACGATTACCTCGCCCGGCGCGACGCCGGCTGGATGGCCCCGATCTACCACCTGCTGGGCATGAGCGTAGGCGTCAACGTCGGCACGGCGGGGACGTTCGTCTACGACCCGGAGTTCCTCGACGAGACCCACCCCGACTCACGGCTTCAGCACCTGCGCCCCGCGACCAAGCGCGAGGCTTACATGGCAGACATCACGTACGCGACCAACTCCGAGCTCGCGTTCGACTATCTGCGCGACAACATGGCGCACGACCTGGCACAGGTCAGTCAGCGCCCTCTTCAGTTCGCGATCGTCGACGAGGTGGACTCGATCCTGATCGACGAGGCGCGCACGCCGCACATCATCTCGGGGCAGTCGGACGAGTCGACTGAGAAGTACTACGAGTACGCCCGCTGGGCCGGTCGCCTCTCCGAAGGCGACGACTACGAGGTCGACCTGAAGCACAAGTCCGCGTCACTGACCGAGGCCGGCATCGCGAAAATGGAGCGCTGGACCGGTATCCGCAACATCTACGACCTCGAGAACGTGATCGAGGCGCACCAGATCAACCAGGCGCTCAAGGCGAAGGCACTGTTCCTGCGCGACAGGGACTACCTGGTCAAGGACGCTGAGGTGATCATCGTCGACGAGTTCACCGGCCGCACCATGCCGGGCCGCCGGTGGTCCGACGGACTGCACCAGGCGGTCGAGGCGAAAGAGGGCGTCAAGGTCCAACAGGAGCAGAAGACCATCGCGACCATCACCGTGCAGAACTACTTCCGGCAGTACAAGAAGCTGGCGGGCATGACCGGTACCGCTCTGACCGAGGCGGAAGAGTTCCACAAGATCTACGGCCTGGACGTGGTCGTCATCCCGACTAACAAGGCGATGGTTCGCACCGACAGCCCCGACGTGATTTACAAATCTGAGCAGTCGAAGTTCGAGGCGGTGATCGACGAGATCGTCGAGATGAACAAGGCTAAGCGGCCCGTGCTCGTCGGCACCGTATCGGTGGAGAAGTCCGAGCGGCTGGCGCGCATGCTCGAAAAGCGCGGCGTGAAGCACAACGTCCTCAACGCCAAGCAGCATGAGCGCGAGGCCGGCATCATCGCCGAGGCGGGTCAGCCCAGCGCGGTCACGATCGCGACGAACATGGCCGGACGAGGCACCGACATCGTGCTCGGCCCTGGCGTGACAGACGTGGGCGGGCTGCACATCATCGGCACCGAGCGCCACGAAAGCCGGCGGATCGACAACCAGCTCCGCGGACGCGCCGGCCGCCAGGGCGACCCTGGCTCGAGCCGGTTCTTCATCTCGCTGGAAGACGACCTGATGAAGATCTTCGGGCCCGCCGCCGACCGCATTGGAAGGCTGATGGACAGTCTCGAGGTCGAGCCCATCGAGCACCCGTGGGTGGCCAGCTCGATCGCGGGCGCCCAGAAGAAGGTCGAGGGCATGCATTTCGACGCCCGCAAGCACGTGGTTGAGTACGACGACGTGATGAACAAGCAGCGCCAGATCGTCTATGAGGAGCGCCACAAGGTGCTCGAGGGCGCCAACGCCCGTGACAACATCCTCGCCTACGCGAAGGAGCTGATCGAGAAGGGCGTCGAGCAGCACTGCCAGAGCCGGCACCCAGAGAACTGGGACCTCGAAGGGTTGGTCAAGTACCTCAACGCTTACCTCCCAATCGCGTCCGATTCGCAGATTCCCGAGGAGGCGCTGCGCAACGGGCCCGATGGCCTCGTCGAGCACCTGTTCATGGCAGCCTCGGAGACTTACGACAAGAAGGTCGAGGAGGTCGGCGCCGACCTGATGCCGCTGGTCGAGCGCGACGTGATGCTTCAGACCATCGACTGGCAGTGGATGGAGTACCTCACCCAGATGGAGCATTTCCGCGAAGGCATCGGCCTCCGAGCGTACGGGCAGCGAGACCCACTGGTCGAGTACAAGAACGAAGCTTTCGAGATGTTCAACGAGCTGCGCGAACGGATCCAGGCGTCGATCGTCGCGCGAATTTTCCGGGTCCAGGTCCAGCGCAACACGCCTCCACCTCCACCTTCACCGCTGGTGCGGCAGGTCATGGAGAGCGGGCCGGGCGAGGTTGACGGTGCCGACGGGGCAGGCCGCAACGGCGCTCCCAAAAAGCGACTGGTAGCGGTTCCTATCGCGGGCCAGGCTGCGGGTGCGGCCGGCGCCCAAGGTAAGATCGGCCGCAACGATCCGTGCTGGTGCGGATCGGGTAAGAAATACAAGCGGTGTCACGGACGCTAAAGCTGAGGACGAAGTAATGGACGCTGAACTGAACCCCAAGGAGCTTTTGGAGCGGATCTTGCAGCTTATGGAGCACCTTTGACCTTCCAGCCAAGAAGAAGCGCGCGGACGAGCTCGACGCTCGGCTGGTTCAGCCAGGCGTGTGGGACGACCCTGCTAGCGCGGGTCAGATGGCGCGTGAGGCGGCCGAACACCGCCAGCTGATCGCTGCCTGGGACCGCCTGGAAAGGCGAGCCCGCGACCTGATCGAGCTGGACGAGCTCGCGCACGGCGACCCGGACCTCGAGCGGCAGCTGGCAGAGGAACGTGCTGCGATCTCCAGCGATCTGCGAGCCCGCGAGCTCGACCTGCTGTTCACCGACCCGTTTGCCAACCACAACGCGGTGGTGACGT